>NZ_JBEZNW010000011.1:0-178025 GCF_040653355.1 Streptomyces sp. NPDC047971
GCGGCAACTTCGCCTCCTCGATGACGAACATCACCGCCTTCTTCCCCCAGCGCCACCAGGGCTGGGCCCTCGGACTCAACGCGGGCGGCGGCAACGTCGGGGTGGCCGTCGTCCAACTCGTCGGCCTCGCCGTCATCTCCCTCGCCGGGCCCACACACCCCTCGTACGTCGCGGCCGTCTACCTGCCCCTGATCGTGCTCGTCGCCCTCCTCGCGGCCTGGAGGATGGACAACCTCGACGCCGTGCGCACCACGCCAGGTGCCCAGCGCGAGGCGGTCCGGGACCCGGACACCTGGCTCATATCCGCCCTGTACGTCGGAACGTTCGGCTCGTTCATCGGCTACGGCGTCGCCTTCGGCCTGGTGCTCCAGAACGAGTTCGGCGTCTCGCCGCAGGAAGCCGTCGGCTTCACCTTCCTCGGCCCGCTCCTGGGATCGCTCGCCCGGCCGTACGGCGGACGGCTCGCCGACCGCTCGGGCGGAGCACGGGTCACCTCCTGGACCTTCCTCGGCATGGGCGCCGGCACGGTCCTGCTCCTCGTCGCCTCGGGGCTGCACTCCTTCGGCCTCTTCGCCGCCGGCTTCACCGGGCTCTTCGTCCTCAGCGGCCTCGGCAACGGCTCCGCGTACAAGATGATCCCGGCCGTCTTCGGCCGGAAGGCCGAGGCCGAGGTGGTCTCCGGCAGCGACGCGGGCGCCGCGTTCGTCCGCTCGCGCCGTCTGTCGGGCGCGGTCATCGCCGTCGCGGGTGCCGTGGGCGGGCTGGGCGGCGCCGCCATCAACCTCGCGTTCAAGCTCTCCTACACCGACGGCTCCGGCAGCGGCACCCCCGCCTTCCTCGCGTTCCTCGCCTACTACGTGCTGTGCCTGGTCCTGATCCGCGTCCGCTACCGGCACCGCGACACGGTGGCCAGCGGGCACACCCCGAACACCACCAAGGAAATCAGCCGTGTCTGAACCGCCCGATCTCGAACCCGACCCCGTACCCGAGGCCGGTACCCACTGCCCCTACTGCGCGCTGCAATGCGGCACGATCCTCAGCGGCACCGGGGAGACCGGGGTGACCGTGCGCCCGGCCGACTTCCCCGTCAACCGCGGACGGCTGTGCCGGAAGGGCTGGACGGCTCCCGAGGTCCTGGCCGCCGCCGACCGGCTGACCCGTCCCCTGGTCCGCACCCGCGACGGGCACCTCGCCCCCGTCTCCTGGGACACCGCCCTGGACACGGTGGCGGAGCGCCTCGTCGCGATCCGCGACCGGCACGGACCCGACGCGCTGGCGGTCTTCGGCGGCGGGGGACTCACCAACGAGAAGGCGTATCTGCTCGGTAAGTTCGCCCGCCTCGCGCTGCGCACCAGTCAGATCGACTACAACGGCCGCTTCTGCATGTCGTCCGCCGCCACCGCGGGCAACGCCGCCTTCGGCATGGACCGGGGGCTGCCGTTCCCCGTCACCGACCTCCGGACCGCCGACACGGTCCTGCTGGCCGGCGCGAACCCGGCCGAGACCATGCCGCCCCTGATGCAGCACCTCGACCGTGCCCGACTCGTCGTCGTCGACGCGCGCCGCACCGCCACCGCCCAGCGGGCCGCCCTGCACCTCCAGCCGGTGCCCGGCACCGACCTCGCCCTCGCCCTGGGACTGCTCCACGTCGCCGTCGTGGACGGCCTCCACGACCAGGCGTACATCGCGGCCCGCACCCGGGACTTCGAGCCGGCCGCCCGCCGGGCGATGGCCTGGTGGCCCGAGCGGGTCGAGGAGACCACCGGGGTCCCGGCGAGCGCCCTGCGCCGCGCCGCCCACATGCTCGCCGAGGGGCGCGGCGCGTACGTCCTCACCGGCCGCGGCGTCGAACAGCACAGCACCGGCACCGACACCGTCGCCGCGTTCATCAACCTCGCCCTCGCCCTCGGCCTGCCCGGCACCGACCGCGGCGGATACGGCTGCCTGACGGGGCAGGGCAACGGCCAAGGCGGCCGGGAACACGGCCAGAAGGCGGACCAGTTGCCCGGCTACCGGCCGCTGACGGACCCGGCGGCACGTGCCCACGTCGCGGGCGTGTGGGGCGTGGCACCGGAGGACCTGCCGGGCCCCGGCCGCAGCGCCTACGAACTCCTCGACGCGCTCGGCAGCGACCAGGGCCCGCGCGGGCTCCTCGTCTTCGGCTCCAACCCGGCCGTCTCCGCGCCGGACGCCGCGCGGGTGGCCCGACGGCTGGCCTCCCTGGACCTCCTCGTGGTCGCCGACTTCGTCCCCTCCGAGACCGCCCGCACCGCCGACGTGGTGCTGCCCGTCACGCAGTGGGCCGAGGAGGAGGGGACCCTCACCAACCTGGAGGGCCGGATCCTGCGCCGCCGCGCACTGCTGGCGCCACCCGCCCAGGTGCGCAGCGACCTCCAGGTGCTGCACGACCTCGCCGTCCGGCTCGGCGAGCCCGCGGCCCGCTATCCCGTGGCCCCGTCCGACGTCTTCGAGGAGCTGCGCGCGGCGTCCCGCGGCGGCCGCGCCGACTACTCCGGCATCTCGTACGAGCGGCTGGACGCGGGGGAGTCGCTGCACTGGCCGTGCCCCGAGGCGCCCGAACCGCACCCCGGGACGCCCCGGCCCTTCGCGGTCCGCTTCGCCCATCCCGACGGCAGGGCACGCTTCGCCGACGTGGACCACCGGGGACCGGCCGAGGAGACCGGCACCGACTACCCCCTCTACGCCACGACCGGACGGGTCCTGGCCCACTACCAGTCCGGCGCGCAGACCCGCCGCGTCGCCGGCCTCCTCGACGCCGTCCCCGAGCCCTACGTCGAGGTCCACCCCGACACCGCCGCCCGGGCCGGTCTGGTCGCCGACGGCCAGGCCCTGGTCAGCTCCGTCCGCGGCAGCATGACCGCCCGGGTCAGGCTGGAGCCCACGATGCGCCTGGACACCGTCTTCACGCCGTTCCACTTCCCGGCGGACGGACGCGCCAACCTGTTCACCCACGCGGCCCTCGACCCCCGCAGCGGCATGCCCGAGTTCAAGGTGTGCGCGGTGAGGCTCGACCCCCTCCCCGGAGCGACACCGTGAACGACGTCCTGATCGTCGGCAACGGGCCGGCCGCCCACCGGCTCGCGGAACGCCTGATCCGGCACGGCCACGACGCACGGCTCACGCTCCTCGGCGAGGAACCGGAACCCGCCTACCACCGCGCGCTGCTGCCCGCCTACGCCGCGGCCTCGCTCCCGCGTGATGCCCTGCGCCTTCCTCCCCTGCCCCGCGCCCGGGTCCATCTGAACACCGTGGTCACCGCCGTCGACCGGCGGCGGCGCCGGGTCCACGCGTACCGCAACGGCTCCGCGACCGTCCATCGGTACGACACGCTGGTCCTCGCCACCGGCGCCCGGCCCCGCATCCCGGACATCCCGGGCCTGCGCGGACCCGGCGGGAGTCCGGCGCCGGGCGTGACCACGCTGCGCACGACGGCCGACTGCGACCGGATCGCCGGAGGGTCCGTCGCGGTGCTCGGCGGCGGGCCCCTCGCCGTGGAGGCCGCCGACGCCCTCGCCGCCCGCGGCACCGGCGTCACCCTGGTCTGCCCCGGCCCCCACCCCCTGCACGACCGCGTCGGGGACGTCTGCGGAGCCATGCTCGCCGCCCGGCTGGAGTCCGCCGGCGTCACCGTGGTCGGCGGCGCCGTCGCCGTACGCCGCACCCCGGACCGACTGGAACTCGCCGACGGGACCGTGCTGCGCGCGGACACGCTCGTGCTGTGCACGGGGGTGACGCCCGACACCCGGCTCGCCCGGGCGGCAGGACTCGACGTCCGGCACGGGATCGTCGTGGACGACCGGCTGCGGACGAGCGACCCTCACGTCCACGCCCTGGGGGACTGCGCCGAGTTCGACGGACAGACCCTCACCGGGGTCGGCGGGGCCCACGACCAGGCCGACACCCTCGCCCGGGTCCTCACCGGGCGGCCCGCGAGCCACCGGCGCGCCCCCGAGGTCCTGCGGGTCCGCACCCGGTCCGCCGATCTGTCGTGTCTCGGCTCGCCCGCCGACTTCGACCGGCCCGGCACCCGGCAGCTCACCCTCACCGACCACGCGGGCCACCGTTACGCCGGTGTCGCGCTGCGCGACGAACGCGTCACCGCGGCCGTCCTGTTCGGCGTCCCTCAGGCCATCGCCACGCTGGGGCTGATGCACCGGCGCGGCCGGCCCGTCCCCGGCGACCTGCTCGGACTGCTGCTCGACCTGCCGCCGCGGGCGGCCTCGGACAGCGCCGGGGCCGACCCGGACCCCATGGTCTGCCTGTGCAACGGCGTCACACGGCAGCGCCTGCACCGGGCCTGGCGGGACGGCGCGCGCACGCTGCCGGCCCTCGCCGAGGAAACACGGGCGACCACCGGCTGCGGCGGCTGCGGCCGCACCGTGGAGGAGCTGTGCGGCCAGTGGTCGCACGAGAGCCGAGACCGCGTGGAGGAGACATGTCCCGCACACTCGTCGTGATCGGCCACGGAATGGTCGGCCACCGCCTCACCGAACGGCTCCTGGACCTGGACACCGAGGGCGTCTGGCGCGTCGTCGTCCTGGCCGAGGAGCCCGACCCCGCCTACGACCGCGTGGGCCTCTCCTCGTACCTGGAGGGCAAGACCAGGTCCGACCTCACCCTGGCCGGCCGGGACTTCCTCGACGACCCGCGCGTGGACCTCCGGCTGTCCTGCCCGGCCGTCACGGCCGACCGGACGGCCCGGACCGTCTCCACCGGGGACGGCGGCCGGGTCGCCTACGACGCCCTCGTCCTCGCCACCGGATCCCGGCCCTTCGTCCCTCCCGTTCCCGGCCACGACCGAGCCGGATGCTTCGTCTACCGGACGTTCGACGACCTCGACGCCATCCGGACCGCCGCGCGTCCCGGCAGGCCGGGCGTGGTGATCGGAGGCGGCCTCCTCGGTCTGGAGGCCGCCAACGCCCTGCGGCTCCTCGGCATGCGCGCCCACGTCGTCGAGACCGCGCACCACCTGATGCCGGCACAACTCGACCCGGGCGCCGCCGAGGTGCTCCACGACCACGTCACCGGCCTCGGCCTGCGGCTGCACCTCGGCACGGCCACCACCTCGGTCGACGGCCACCCCGACGGCACCGTGCGCGCGGTCACCCTCTCGGACGGCACCGTCGTGGAGGCCGACCTGGTGGTGTTCGCCGCCGGCATCAGGCCGAGGGACGAACTGGCCACCGCGCTCGGCCTCGCACGGGGCGAGCGCGGCGGCTTCGCGGTGGACGACCACTGCCGCACCGAGGACCCGCACGTGTGGGCCGTCGGCGAGTGCGCCTCCGTGCGAGGCCGCTGCCACGGCCTGGTCGCACCCGGGTACCGCATGGCGGAGAGCGTGGCACGTCGCCTGCTGGGCCTGGACGCCCCGCCCTTCGACGGCGCCGATCCCACCACCACGCTCAAGCTCATGGGCGTGAACGTCGCCACCTTCGGCGCGACCCGGCCCGGAGACGACCGTGCCGTCGAAGCCGTGTTCGCCGAGGGCAACGCCCGCTACGCGAAGGTCCTCCTCGGCCGTGACACCGGTGAGCTCCTGGGCGGCGTCCTCGCGGGGTACACCGGCTCGCCGATGGCGCTGGCCCCGTTCGTCGGCGCCCAGCCGCCCGCCGACCTGGAACAGCTCCTGCTCCCCGGCCGCCCGGCCGGAGCCGCGTCACGGCCGATCGCTCCCCGCCGTCACCCCGACAAGCCCTCTTGATCACGTCCACAAGGCTCCGACCTGCACTTTCGTCATCCCCGCAGACCCCGGTGGCCGCGCCGAACCGGTCGGCGCGGGCCGTCCGCCCGAGCCGCGTCCGCCGGTCCGGGCGGCTCCCGTGACGGGCAGGGCGGTGGATCTGTCTCCGGCCCCTCCGGGACCACCTACCCTTGACCCATGACCAGCAGCAGTGACCGGAGCCCGGCAGTGGACGCGCAGAACACCAAGACGTACGAGGTCCGCACCTACGGGTGCCAGATGAACGTCCACGATTCCGAGCGGCTCTCCGGTCTGCTGGAGGACGCCGGCTACGTCCGCGCCCCCGAGGGCTCCGACGGCGACGCCGACGTCGTCGTCTTCAACACCTGCGCCGTCCGTGAGAACGCCGACAACAAGCTGTACGGCAACCTCGGCCGCCTCGCCCCGAGGAAGGCCACGCGCCCCGGGATGCAGATCGCCGTCGGCGGCTGCCTCGCGCAGAAGGACCGCGACACCATCGTCAAGAAGGCCCCCTGGGTCGACGTCGTCTTCGGCACGCACAACATCGGCAAGCTGCCGGTCCTCCTGGAGCGCGCCCGCGTCCAGGAAGAGGCCCAGATCGAGATCGCCGAGTCGCTGGAGGCCTTCCCCTCCACGCTGCCGACCCGACGCGAGTCCGCGTACGCCGCCTGGGTCTCGATCTCCGTGGGCTGCAACAACACCTGTACGTTCTGCATCGTCCCGGCGCTGCGCGGCAAGGAGGAGGACCGCCGCCCCGGCGACATCCTCGCCGAGATCGAGGCGCTGGTCGCCGAGGGCGTCTCGGAGATCACCCTGCTCGGCCAGAACGTCAACGCGTACGGCTCCGACCTGGGCGACCGCGAGGCCTTCTCCAAGCTGCTCCGCGCCTGCGGCGAGATCGAGGGCCTGGAGCGGGTCCGCTTCACCTCGCCGCACCCCCGCGACTTCACCGACGACGTCATCGCCGCCATGGCCGAGACCCCGAACGTGATGCCGCAGCTCCACATGCCGCTGCAGTCCGGCTCGGACACCGTCCTGAGGGCGATGCGCCGCTCGTACCGGCAGGAGCGTTTCCTCGGCATCATCGAGAAGGTCCGCGCCTCGATCCCGCACGCCGCCATCTCCACCGACATCATCGTGGGCTTCCCCGGCGAGACCGAGGAGGACTTCGAGCAGACGATGCACACGGTCCGCGAGGCGCGCTTCGCCAACGCCTTCACCTTCCAGTACTCCAAGCGCCCCGGGACCCCCGCGGCCGAGATGGACGGGCAGATCCCCAAGGAGGTCGTGCAGGCGCGCTACGAGCGTCTCGTCGCCCTCCAGGAGGAGATCTCCTGGGAGGAGAACAAGAAGCAGGTCGGGCGGACCCTGGAGGTCATGGTCGCCGAGGGCGAGGGCCGCAAGGACGGCTCCACGCACCGCCTCTCCGGCCGCGCCCCCGACAACCGGCTGGTCCACTTCACCAAACCGGAGGCGGAGGTGCGCCCCGGCGACGTGGTGACCGTCGAGATCACCTACGCCGCCCCCCACCACCTGCTCGCCGAGGGCCCGACGACGTCCGTGCGCCGCACCCGCGCCGGCGACGCCTGGGAGAAGCGCAACGCGGCGGACGCGGCCAAGCCGGCGGGCGTCCTCCTCGGCCTGCCGAAGATCGGCGTGCCGGAGCCGCTGCCCGCGGCCTCCGCCCCGGCCTGCGGCAGCCACTGACATCGAGATCCGACACATCCACGACCGGGGGGCAGAGATGGGCAAGTGGGTCGTTGTCGCACAGCGCGGCAGCAACGGGGACACGTACCGCAGTGAGGTGGTGCGCAGAGTCACCGGGTCGAAGGAGGACGCGAGGGAGGCGATGCGTGCCGCCTCGCTCACCTTCCACGAGCCGTGGCGCGAGAAGTCGCGTGAGGTGTACCGGTACCCGAGCGGCGACGCCTGTCTGCTGATCGTCAGGGGGATGATGACGGAGACGCTGATCACGCTGACGATCGCCGAGCTCGTCCACGATTCGGCCGACCCCGGCATGGCACCCGAACCGCCGACCCCGGAACCGCAGGACAGCGTCCCGCCGATGTGACGGCGGCGGTCGCAGTAGGCTGCGGATCATGCTTGTCGCCGCAGCTGTCTGCCCCTGTCCTCCCCTGCTCGTGCCCGAGGTGGCGGCCGGGGCCGCCGGTGAACTCGACGCGGCCCGTACGGCCTGTTCCGACGCCGTCGGGCTGCTCGCCGCCTCCCGGCCCGACCGGCTCTACGTCGTCGGTCCCGCCGACGAGAGCGGACACGGACCGTTCCCCGCCGGTTCGGCCGGCGGCTTCGCCGGCTTCGGCGTCGACCTCTCCGTACGGCTCGGCGACGGCCCGGCCCGAGAGCGGCCGCTGCCCGCCTCCCTCGCCGTCGCCGCCTGGCTGCTCGACCGCACCGACTGGGCCGACGCCCCGGTCGAGGGGCTCGGCGTCGGCGAACGACTGGAGACCGGCAGGTGCGTCTCCACCGGCCGTGAGCTGGCCGCGGCCGCCGACCGCGTCGCGCTGCTCGTGATGGGTGACGGCAGCGCCTGCCGGACCCTGAAGGCCCCCGGCTATCTGGACGAGCGCGCCGCCGCGTTCGACGCCGACGCGGCCCGGGCCCTGGGCTCGGCGGACGTGGACGCCCTCCTCGGGATGGACGAGAGCCTCGCGTACGAGCTGAAGGCGGCCGGCCGGGCCCCCTGGCAGATCCTCGCGGGCGCCGCGGCGGGGGCGGGCCTCGACGGCAGACTGCTGTACGAGGACGCGCCGTACGGCGTCGGCTACTTCGTGGCGGCCTGGTCGTAGACCGCCTCCGGGCGACGGGAAACGGCGGACGGCCGCGGAGCGGGTGCTCCGCGGCCGTCCGCCGTGCGGAGGGACCGTCAGGTGACGCCGGGCGTCAGGCGGCCGGCGGCCGGGTCGGGCCCTCGCCCTGCGTGCCGCCGTCCTTGTGGGCGATCCGGTCCAGGGCGTGCTTGGCCTTGCCGGTGCCCGATTCGATCGTGGCGCTGTACTTGCCCTTGGTCTTCTCGTCGACCAGCTTCGCGGCCTTGTCGACGCCGTGCTCGATCTTTTCCCCGTGCTGCTGCGCGAGGTCGGAGACCTTGTCCTTGGCCGGGGCGAGCTTGGCCTTCAGTGCATCCAGGAGACCCATGGGTCACCTTCCCTCCGGTGAGTCCGTCTGCCGTGCCCTGTCTCCAGGAGCTACTTCCGGGCGCCTTCGCCGGCCTCGTTGTCCGCGGCGGCCTCGGCCGACTGCTGCTTCGGGATCTCCACCGACTCGACCGCGTCCGCGACGACGGCGGGGGTCTCCGCGGCCTCGGCGCCCTCCGCGGCCTCCGACCCGGACTCCCCGGCACCGGGCGTGGCCGCCTCGGTCTTCTCCGCCGCCTCCGGCGTCTCCGTCAGAGCGACGGCCTCGGCCTCCTCCGTTGACGCCTCGGCAGCTCCCTTGCCCTTACGGCGAAACATTGCAAAAACGCCCATTACCACTCCAAAGCGTACTCGTGTGGGAGAGGCCCCGCGGCGCCCGAGGCGCCCCATTGCGCCACCCGGCGCACCCGGTACGGAAACCGGCGGTCGGAACCTCGCAACTGGCAACGAACCCGGATGCGGGCCGTCACGTCGCTCGTTCGGGGACTCGCCGAGAGGTTTGCGAGACTGGGGCGGTGAGAAGTGCAGCTCCCGCCCCGCGGGTCATCGCCGTCGTCGGTCCCACAGCGGCCGGAAAGTCCGATCTGGGTGTATTTCTGGCCCAGCAGCTCGGCGGCGAGGTCGTCAACGCCGACTCCATGCAGCTCTACCGAGGGATGGACATCGGTACCGCCAAGCTGACGCTCGACGAGCGCGGGGGCATCCCGCACCACCTCCTGGACATCTGGGACGTGACGGAGGCCGCCAGCGTCGCCGAGTACCAGCGCCTCGCGCGCGCGGAGATCGACCGGCTGCTCGCCGAGGGCCGCACCCCTGTCCTGGTGGGCGGCTCCGGCCTGTACGTGCGCGGCGCCATCGACGCCCTGGAGTTCCCCGGCACCGATCCGGCCGTACGGGCCCGCCTGGAAGCGGAACTGGAGGAGCGGGGCTCCGGCGCCCTGCACGTGCGCCTCGCCGCGGCCGACCCCGAGGCCGGTCGGGCGATCCTGCCCAGCAACGGCCGACGCATCGTCCGGGCCCTGGAGGTCATCGAGATCACGGGCAAGCCCTTCACGGCCAACCTGCCCGGCCACGACTCGGTCTACGACACCGTCCAGATCGGCGTCGACGTGGAGCGCCCCGAGCTCGACGAGCGGATCACCACGCGCGTGGACCGGATGTGGGAGGCGGGGCTCGTGGCGGAGGTGCGCACCCTGGAGGCGCAGGGCTTGCGGGAGGGGCGCACGGCCGCACGCGCGCTCGGCTACCAGCAGGTGCTCGCGGCGCTCGCGGGGGAGTGCACCGAGGAAGAGGCGCGCGCGGAGACCGTGCGCGCCACCAAGCGCTTCGCGCGCCGTCAGGATTCGTGGTTCCGGCGCGACCCGCGGGTCCACTGGCTGAGCGGCGCTGCGGAACACCGGCGGGAACTCCCCGGAGAGGCGCTGGCGTTGGTCGAACGAGCGGTTACAGCCTGATCACGTGATGGCATCGGGACGCCATGCCCGTCATTTCCGTGGTCCTCGGCGTGCCATCATCGAGCATCGATCGACCAAGTGGAGTCCGAGTGGGAGGGCGCGTGGCGATGGAGGCCGGCCCTCGCGACAGAGAACAGCACGACGCGATCCGGGGCGAAGCCCCGGGTGACGCGCCCGGTTTGAGCCCGGACGGTCCCGACGACGCCGAGGGCTCGGCCGTCGAGGTCGACGCCGACGAGGTCGAGGTCGAACTGCGGCCCCAGCCCCGGCTGCGGATCTGGCAGCTCGCACCCATCGTGGGCCTCGCCGCCGTCGGCTCGCTGATGTTCGCCTTTCCCCTCGCCTTCGGTTCGGGCGAGGGCGGCGCCGTCGTCGCCATGCTCGGACTGCTGATCAGCTCCTGCGCGGCCGGCTGGGGCATGATGGCCGCCCGCAAGGTGGGCCACACCTGGCCGGGCCTGCCGGCCCGGGGCTCCGGCGAGCGCCCGAACTGGCGGGTCATCGCCCTGTACGTGTTCTTCAGCACCCTCCTCGTCGCCCTGGCCGTCTGGCGCGTGGCCCGCCTCCGCTGAGCCGGCGCCCTGCCCCGGCCGCCCGCCGCGTGGTCCGCCTCCGCTGACCCCGGCGCGGACCCGGCCAGCCCGCCGCGTGGGCGGCCCGGCACGCCGGCGCCCGCTCCGCGGACCGACGGCGGCCTTGTCCGACCCGACCCGTACAGTTGATCCCGTGACCACCACGCAGACCTCGCCACTCGCATTCCTCAAGGGCCACGGGACCGAGAACGACTTCGTGATCGTCCCCGACGCCGACAACGCCGTCGAGCTGCCCGCCGCGGCCGTCGCGCGGCTGTGCGACCGACGGGCCGGCATCGGCGGAGACGGGCTGCTGCACGTGGTCCGCAGCGCGACCCACCCCGAGGCCCGCGCCATGGCCGACGAGGCCGAGTGGTTCATGGACTACCGGAACGCGGACGGCTCGGTCGCCGAGATGTGCGGCAACGGCGTCCGCGTCTTCGCCCGCTATCTCCAGCACGCCGGACACGTCACGGCCGGCGAGGTCGCCGTCGCCACCCGAGGCGGGATCAAGCGGGTCCACCTCGACAAGGACGGCTCCGTCACCGCCTCCATGGGGCGCGCCCGCCTCCCCGAGGACGGCGTGACCATCACCGTCGACGGCCGCAGCTGGCCCGCCCGCAACGTGAACATGGGCAACCCCCACGCCGTCGCCTTCGTCGAAAGCCTCGACCACGCGGGCGACCTCTCGACCGAGCCGCCGTACGCCCCCGCCGAGGTCTACCCGGACGGCGTGAACATCGAGTTCGTCGTCGATCGCGGCCCCCGCCACGTCGCCATGCGGGTGCACGAGCGCGGTGCCGCCGAGACCCGTTCCTGCGGCACCGGCGCGTGCGCCGTCGCCGTGGCCGCCGCCCGCCGCGACGGCGCCGACCCCGCCGCGATCGGCACGCCCGTCACGTACACCGTCGACGTCCTCGGCGGCACGCTGATCATCACCGAGCACCCCGACGGCGAGATCGAGATGACCGGCCCGGCCGTCATCGTCGCCGAGGGCACGATCGACCCGTCCTGGCTCGGCGCCGGAGAATTCGAATCGGTCAACGACTGATCCGTCGCTCGAATGGGTGATCCGCTTCACGCTGGGCGAGAGCGGGACTGCGCAGCGTGGTGGGGTCGGTAGCATCAAGCACCGGCCCCGCGGGCACGCCTTGCCCGCCCACCGCCGGTCGACGCCGCCGGAGGTGCCCCATGAGCGCAGAGGCCACCAATCCCGTGAGCGCAGCGGAGGCCACCGGCCCCGACGCTCCCAGCCGCAGGCGCGCCCGTCCGAGGATCGACCTCCGCCGGCTGGGCCGCGCAGCACTCCTCGGTCCCGCCACCAGGGACCGGCTGCCCGACGCCATCGGGCACGTCGCCGAGGCGCACCGCGCCCACCACCACGACGCCGACCTCGCCGTGCTGCGCCGGGCGTACGTCCTCGCGGAACACTCGCACCGCGGACAGTTCCGCAAGAGCGGCGAGCCCTACATCACCCATCCGCTCGCCGTCACCCTGATCCTCGCCGAACTCGGCGCCGAGACCACGACCTTGACCGCCGCCCTCCTCCACGACACCGTCGAGGACACGGATGTGACACTGGATCAGGTGCGGGCGCAGTTCGGCGACGAGGTCGCCTATCTCGTCGACGGCGTCACCAAGTTGGAGAAGGTCGACTACGGCGCCGCGGCCGAGCCCGAGACCTTCCGCAAGATGCTCGTCGCCACCGGCAACGACGTCCGGGTCATGTCGATCAAGCTCGCCGACCGGCTCCACAACATGCGCACCCTCGGCGTGATGCGCCCCGAGAAACAGGTGCGGATCGCCAAGGTCACCCGCGACGTCCTCATCCCGCTCGCCGAACGGCTCGGCGTCCAGGCGCTCAAGACCGAGCTGGAGGACCTCGTCTTCGCGATCCTCCACCCCGAGGAGTACGAGGCGACCCGCGCGCTCATCGCCGAGAACGCCGGCGCGGGCGACGCGCTCGCCGCCATCGCCGACAGCGTCTCCGCCGCCCTGCGCGACGCGGACATCGCCGCCGAGGTCCTCGTCCGGCCACGGCACTTCGTCTCCGTGCACCGGGTCCGCCTCAAGCGCGGCGACCTGCGGGGCAGCGACTTCGGGCGGCTCCTCGTCCTCGTGGCCGAGGACGCCGACTGCTACGCCGTCCTCGGTGAACTCCACACGTGTTTCACCCCGGTGATCTCCGAGTTCAAGGACTTCATCGCCGCCCCCAAGTTCAACCTGTACCAGTCGCTGCACACCGCCGTCGCCGCCCCCGACGGGTCCGTCGCCGAGGTCCTCATCCGCACGCACCAGATGCACCAGGTCGCCGAGGCCGGAGTCGTCGCCCTGGGGAACCCGTACACCCCCGCGACCGGCGCCGAGGGCCCCGAGCCCGCCGAGGACGGGGAGCGCGTCGACCCCACCCGCCCCGGCTGGCTCTCCCGTCTCCTCGACTGGCAGCAGGCCACCCCCGACCCCGACACCTTCTGGACCTCGCTGCGCGCGGACCTCGCGGAGGACCAGGAGATCACCGTCTTCCGCGCCGACGGCGGCGGCCCCGGCAAGATCAGCCTGCCCGCCGGGGCGAGCTGCGTCGACGCCGCCTACGCCCAGCACGGCGACGCCGCCCACGGCTGCCTCGGCGCCCGCGTCAACGGGCGCCTGGCGACACTCAGCACGGTCCTGAACGACGGCGACACCGTGCAGCTGCTGCTCGCCCAGGACACCACCTCGGGACCGTCCCCCGAGTGGCTGGAGCACGCCCGTACCCCTGCCGCGCGCATCGCGATCACCGCCTGGCTCCAGGCACACCCCGAGGCCGTCGGAGCACCCGAGGCCGACCCTCGGCCACCGGTCTCCTTCACCGCCGACCGGCGCTCCGGATCCAGACTCCAGGCCGACCTGCCGGAGACAGCCGTCACCGACGCCGTCGTACGGCCGGCCGGCTGCTGCACCCCCGTACCGCCCGACGAGATCACCGGCTTCCAGGTCCGCGGCGGTTCCGTCACCGTCCACCGCACCGGCTGCGCCTCCGTCGACACCATGAAACGGCTCGGGCGGGCCCCGATCACCGTCCACTGGGGCGACACCGCCGAGTGCCGCGTGACGCTCGTCGCCGAGTCCTTCGGCCGCCCCCGCCTCCTCGCCGACCTCACCGAAGCCATCGCCTCCGCGGGAGTCGCCGTCGTCGCCGCGACGATCGAGCCCCCCAGCGAGCAGCGGGTCCGGCACACGTACACCCTGCAACTCCCCGACGCGGCCGGGCTCCCCGCGCTGATGCGCGCGATGCGGGACGTGCCCGGCGTGTACGACGTCAGCCGCGCCCGGCACCACGCCTCGCACGGAGAGTGACCCGTCCCCGCGCCGGCGTCCCACGGGTGATGTCAGCACAGCGGTGACCCCTTCGGGTGGCGGGCGAGCGCGCCGCACGGGGGAGCGGCGCGGGCCCTGGTAGCCGTAGCCCATGCCGCTCACACCCCGAAACCGCTCCCCACGCGCGCGTTGGCTGCGTTCCGCCGTCCTGGTCGCCGCCTCGGCCGGGCTCGTCGCCGCCGCCCTCCCGGCACCCACGCCGCTCGGGATCGGAGACCCGCTCTTCCCCCACCTCGGCAACCCGGGCTACGACGTCCTCGCGTACGACATCGGCCTCACCTACCGGGGCACCAACACCGAGCCTCTCGCGGCGGTGACCCGGATCGACGCCGTCGCCACCGCCGACATGGAGCGGATCAACCTCGACTTCACGCACGGCAAGGTCGCCTCGGTCACGGTCGACGGCGCGGCGGCCGACTTCGTGACGAGCGGCGAGGACCTGGTGATCACCCCCGCCCGGCCGGCGCGGGAGGGCGACCCGCTGACCATCGCCGTCACCCACACCAGCGATCCCAGCGGCCCCGCCGACACCGGCGGCTGGGTGCGTACCGGCGACGGTCTCGCCATGGCCAACCAGGCCGACGCCGCCCACCGGGTCTTCCCGTCCAACGACCACCCCGCCGACAAGGCGTACTTCACCTTCCGGATCACCACCCCCAGCACCCTGACAGCCGTCGCCAACGGCCTCGCCGCCGACAGGACCACCGACGGCTCCACCACCACCTGGACCTACCGCACCACGCACCCCATGGCCACGGAGCTCGCGCAGGTCTCCATCGGCCGCACCACCGTCGTCGAACGGACCGGGCCGCACGGAATCCCCCTGCGCGACGTGGTGCGCACCGTCGACCGCGAGCTCATGGAGCCCTGGCTGAAGCGCACCCCGGGGCACATCGAGTGGATGGAGCGGCAGGTCGGGCCGTATCCGTTCGAGACGTACGGACTCCTGGTGGCCGACGCCGAGACCGGGTTCGAGCTGGAGACCCAGACCCTGTCCCTCTTCGAGAGAAGGCTCTTCACCGAGCCCGCGTACCCGGAGTGGTACGTCGACTCGATCATGGTCCACGAGCTGGCCCACCACTGGTTCGGCAACAGCGTCTCTCCCCGCACCTGGTCCGACCTGTGGCTCAACGAAGGGCACGCGAGCTGGTACGAGGCGCTGTACGCCGAGGAGACCGCCAAGCAGTCCCTGGAGCGGCGCATGAAGGCCGCCTACGGGGCCTCCGACGCCTGGCGCGCCGACGGCGGACCGCCCGCCGCCCCCGAGCCGCCCACGCCCGGACAGAAGATCAGCCTCTTCCGGCCCGTCGTCTACGACGGCAGCGCCCTGGTCCTCTACGCCCTGCGCCAGGAGATCGGCAAGGACGCCTTCCAGAGCCTGGAGCGACGCTGGGTGAGCGAGCACGCGGACTCCACCGCCACCACCGCCGACTTCACGGCGCTCGCCTCCGAGGTCGCGGGGCGTGACCTCACGTCCTTCTTCGCCGGCTGGCTGTACGCGGAGAAGACCCCGCCGATGCCCGGGCACCCGGACTGGCGCTCGGGCCCGGCCGGAGGCGCCCGCGGCTCGGTGAAACCCGGGTGACGGGCCACCGCCGACCGTGACACCATCGTCAGGTCGACGACGCGGCCGGCCCGGGAATTCTTCGGCGCCGTCACACGTTGTGATCGACGCAACCACTTTCCATCGACGTAAGGATCCAATGACCTCCTCTTCATCCCCTTCCCAGGACGAGCAGAGCTTCGCGGAGACCAGCCGCACCGAGAGCCTTCGGGCCGATGCCCTGATGGAAGAGGACGTCGCCTGGAGCCACGAGATCGACGGAGAGCGGGACGGCGATCAGTTCGACCGCTCCGAGCGCGCGGCCCTGCGGCGCGTGGCGGGCCTCTCCACCGAACTCGAGGACGTCACCGAGGTCGAGTACCGGCAGCTGCGCCTGGAGCGCGTCGTGCTGGTCGGCGTATGGACCTCGGGGACCGTCCAGGACGCGGAGAACTCCCTGGCCGAGCTCGCGGCCCTCGCCGAGACGGCGGGCGCCCTCGTGCTCGACGGCGTGATCCAGCGCCGTGACAAGCCGGACCCGGCCACCTTCATCGGTTCCGGCAAGGCCCGTGAGCTGCGGGACATCGTGCTCGAGTCCGGTGCCGACACCGTCGTCTGCGACGGCGAGCTCAGCCCCGGCCAGCTCATCGCCCTCGAAGACGTCGTCAAGGTGAAGGTGGTCGACCGGACCGCCCTCATCCTCGACATCTTCGCCCAGCACGCCAAGTCCCGAGAGGGCAAGGCGCAGGTCGCGCTCGCGCAGATGCAGTACATGCTGCCGCGACTGCGAGGCTGGGGTCAGTCGCTCTCCCGTCAGATGGGTGGCGGCGGCGGTGGCGGCATGGCCACCCGTGGTCCCGGTGAGACCAAGATCGAGACCGACCGGCGTCGGATCCGCGAGAAGATGGCGAAGATGCGCCGGGAGATCGCGGAGATGAAGACCGGCCGTGACATCAAGCGGCAGGAGCGCCGCCGTCACAAGATCCCGTCGGTCGCCATCGCCGGATACACCAACGCGGGCAAGTCCTCGCTGCTCAACCGGCTGACGGGTGCGGGCGTGCTGGTGGAGAACGCGCTGTTCGCCACCCTCGACCCGACCGTGCGCCGGGCCGAGACGCCCAGCGGCCGTGTCTACACCCTGGCCGACACCGTCGGCTTCGTCCGGCATCTGCCGCACCACCTGGTCGAGGCGTTCCGCTCCACGATGGAGGAGGTCGGCGACTCCGACCTGATCCTGCACGTGGTCGACGGCTCGCACCCGGCTCCGGAGGAGCAGCTCGCGGCGGTACGCGAGGTGTTCCGCGACGTCGGCGCGGTGAACGTGCCGGAGGTCGTGGTCGTCAACAAGGCGGACGCGGCCGACCCGCTCGTGCTGCAGCGGCTGATGCGGGCCGAGCGCCACGCGATCGCGGTCTCCGCCCGTACGGGCGAGGGCATCGAGGAGCTGCTCGCGCTCATCGACGCCGAACTGCCGCGGCCGCAGGTCGAGATCGAGGCACTCGTGCCGTACACGGAAGGCGGTCTCGTCTCCCGGGTGCACGCCGAGGGTGAGCTGCTCTCCGAGGAGCACACCGCGGAGGGCACGCTGCTCAAGGCGCGTGTGCACGAGGAGCTGGCGGCGTTCCTGACGCCGTACGTACCGGCCGCCCACTGACCGGTCCGCTCGTATCGCGGAAGGCCCCGCCCCCGATGAGGGGGCGGGGCCTTCCTGATGCGTACGCCGTCGTGCGCCGACGTGGGTGTCGGCGCCGTCGGGTCAGCGGGCGAACTTCTTGCTCACCATCTCGTGCGCGTCCTTCGCACCGCGGCCGAGCAGCGGTCCGGCCAGCCAGCCGTTGCCGCCGGCCGGGCCGATGGAGGTGTTCGACACCAGCGCGGTCGTCCCGTTGGGCAGCGCGCGGAACCAGCCGCCGCCGGACGAGCCGCCGGTCATCGTGCAGCCGATGCGGTACATCGTCGGAGTGGCGGGGGCCGTGGTGACCCGGGTGGCCCGGTCCAGGCACTTGTGCATGATCAGACCGTTGTACGGCGGCGCCGCCGGGTAGCCCCAGGCCCCGACCGTCCCGGCCTGCGCGGGCGTGGGCGCCGAGAAGTCGATCGGCAGCGCGGCGCCGACGGTCTCCTCCAGGGACTTCTTCCCACGGGCCGGCTGCACGTGCAGAACGGCGTAGTCGTACGGCCACGCGGCCTGCGACCCGCCGCGCTGGATCCACTCGCCCGAGGTCACGGCCCAGTCGGCCCAGTACTGGCCGTACGGCGCCTCCTCGTGCGGCTGGGCGTTGCGCAGCGCCGCCGGGGACTTGCCGAGGTCGTTGTAGGCGGGGACGAAGGTGATGTTGCGGTACCAGCCGCCTCGCTGCCCGGCGTGGACGCAGTGGCCGGCGGTCCACACCATGTTGGACTTCCCGGGCCGGCGCGGGTCCTTCACGATCGTGCCGGAGCAGACCATGTGGCCCTGGGGCGAGTCGAAGAAGATCTTGCCGACGGGCGCCGCGTTGCGGTGGTACGGCGTCTTCTCCCGCTGGGCCTGGACGGGGCGCGGCGTGGGGTCGCTGCCCCCGGAGCCCGCGGTCGTGGCCAGCGTCTGGTCCGGGCTCTTCGCGGACTGCATCCGCTGGGAGTCCCAGAGCCCCTCGATCACCGGGTTGACGAAGTCCTCGGCCTCACGGAGCCAGGTGTCCTTGTTCCAGTTCTTCCACTCGCCGTTCTTCCACTTGTCCGGGTCGACGCCGTGCTTCTTCAGCTTGTCGGCGAGATCCTGGGGAAGAGCGACGTCGCCGCCTCCGGTGTCAGGAGCGCTCGTCTGCGCCGAGGGCTTGTCGGCCGCCGGTGTCTCGGTCGGGCCGCAGGCGGTGGCGGTCAGCGCGAGCGCCGAGGCCAGCGCGGCGAAGGCCGGTATGAGTCGTGTGGAACGCATGTATGGAGATCCCCCAGTTGATGTTTCCCGCGTCCTGGCGCCGCGACGGACCGAAGACCACGGTCCGGTTGCCATGAACGCGTCACTTGCAGGTGCACAGTATGCCCGCAGGAAAGGGGCGGGACCTCGCTGGGCCCCGCCCCTCTCACCGTCTAGCGGCCGGCGTACTTCTTGCTGACCTCGTCGTAGATGCCCTTGGCCTCGGCGCCCAGGCGCGGCCCGGCCAGCCAGCCCGCCGTCACCGGGCCGATCGAGGTGTTGGACACCAGCGCCGGCTTGCCGTCCTGCCCCGCGGCGACCCAGCCGCCGCCCGACGAACCGCCGGTCATCGTGCAGCCGATGCGGTACATCGTCGGCTGCTCGGCCTTCACCGACAGACGGCCCGGCTTGTCCTGGCACTGGAACATCTTCTGGCCGTCGTACGGCGGGCCCGCCGGGTAACCGGTCGCCGTCATACCCGCGATCTTCGACACCGCGGGAGCGTTGAACTCCACCGGCAGCGCCGAACCGACCGTCTCCTCCAGCGACTTGCCCGTGCTGCCCTTCTCCGGCGTCACGTGGATCACCGCGAAGTCGTACGGAGCACCCTGACCGCCCGTCGCGGCACCCTGGGAGATCCACTGCTCGGACGTCTGCGCCCAGTCGCCCCACCACACGCCGTACGGCGCGACCTGCTCACGCGTGGCGTTCTCCAGCTTCGAGGTCGCCAGGGCCTTGTCGTTGTACGACGGCACGAAGGCGATGTTGCGGTACCAGCCGCCCTTCTTGCCCGCGTGCACACAGTGACCCGCCGTCCAGACCATGTTGGACTTGCCGGGGTTGGCCGGGTCCTTCACGACCGTGGCCGAGCAGACCATCGAACCCTGAGGCCCGTCGAAGAACACCTTGCCCGCCTCAGGGGCGTTGGAGTGGTACGGCGCTTGCACGCCCTTCGCCCTGACCGGCGCCGGGGTCGGGTCCGTCACACCCTTGTCACCCGAGATGTCCTCCTCCTCGACCGGCTTGTCGGGCCGCTGGGCGTCCCGCATCCGGTCCGGGTCCCAGAGGTCCTCGATGATCGGGTTGACGTAGTCCTTCGCCTCACGCAGCCACTTGTCGCGGTCCCAGTTCTTCCACTCGCCGTTCCTCCACTTGTCCAGATCGATCCCGTGCTCCTTGAGCCGGTCCTTGAGGTCGTCCGGAATCGTGATCTTGTCGCCGGTGGACGGGGTCGCCGAAGCGCTGGGCTTGTCTCCCGCGTTCTCCTCGGTCGGGCCGCAGGCCGTCGCCGTCAGCGTCAGTGCCGCGACGGCGGCCGCCGCGGCCAGCAGCGGACGAATCGATCGCATCTCGTGATCCCCCTGGGACTACGTCAACTTGTGCATGAGTGAACTGTGGTGGCGCCATGACCGGCGCCGATGTGCGCCCCCACTATGCCGGTGCCCGGTGGGACGGCGCGCGGCAGGTCCGTGGTTCCGGCATCCGTACGGCCGTTGCCGGGTCGTGATCCGCACCGCTCCAAGGATCTTGCGATTTCCCCGTGATCCTTGGCAGTCCTCGTCGTTGGTACGTACGGGGGACACATGCGACGCGTTCGAAGCCGCCGTTCGCGCGGCGGAGCAACGTACCGATGTGCAACGCAACTGTTACAGCGGGAGGACACCGAGCCGTGGCCGTGACCGAACCAGCTCCGGCCGTACCGGCCGCCGCGCAGGCACACCAGCGGGAGCGGAGAGCGGGTGAAGGGGGCGCGATCGAGGGCATCCTCCGCCGCCAGTCGCTGCGCGAATCGGCGGCGCGCACCTACGCGCGCTCACTGCCGATCGTTCCCGTGCGGGCCCGGGGCCTGACCATCGAGGGTGCGGACGGCCGACGCTATCTGGACTGCCTCTCCGGCGCGGGGACCCTGGCCCTCGGACACAACCACCCGGTGGTGCTCGAAGCGATCAAGAAGGTCCTCGACTCCGGCGCCCCCCTCCACGTCCTCGACCTCGCGACTCCGGTCAAGGACGCCTTCACCACCGAGCTGTTCGCCACGCTGCCGGCCGGACTCGCCCGCGACGCGCGCATCCAGTTCTGCGGACCCGCGGGCACGGACGCGGTCGAGGCGGCCCTCAAGCTCGTCCGCACGGCCACCGGCCGCCGCGGACTGCTCAGCTTCACCGGCGCGTACCACGGCATGACCGCCGGTGCGCTCGACGCCTCCGGGGGAGCCACGGACGTACGGGTCACCCGGCTGCCCTACCCGCAGAACTACCGCTGTCCCTTCGGGGTCGGCGGCGAACGCGGGGCCGAACTCGCCGCGCGCTGGACGGAGAACATCCTCGACGACCCCAAGAGCGGGGTCCCCGCACCCGCCGCCATGATCCTCGAACCGGTCCAGGGCGAGGGCGGTGTCATCCCCGCCCCCGACGCCTGGCTGCGCCGGATGCGGGAGATCACCGCGGTCCGCTCCATCCCGCTCATCGCCGACGAGGTCCAGACGGGCGTCGGACGCACCGGCGCCTTCTGGGCCGTGGAGCACAGCGGCATCGTGCCCGACGTCATGGTCCTCTCCAAAGCCATCGGCGGCTCCCTCCCGCTCGCGGTCATCGTCTACAGGTCGGAGCTCGACGCCTGGGAACCCGGCGCCCACGCGGGCACGTTCCGAGGCAACCAGCTCGCCATGGCGGCCGGCGCCGCCACCCTCGCCTACGTACGCGAGAACCGGCTCGCCGACCGCGCGGCCACCCTCGGCGCCCGGATGCTCGGACGGCTCCAAGGGCTGGCCGCCGCCCACCCCAGCATCGGCGACGTACGCGGTCGGGGGCTGATGATCGGCGTCGAGCTGGTGGACCCGGAGGCCACCGACCCGGGCGACACCGGTGCCCCCGTCCCACCCGCCGATCCCGCCCTCGCCACCGCCGTCCAGCGCGCCTGCCTCGACCGCGGTCTCATCGTCGAACTCGGCGGCCGGCACTCGGGCGTCGTACGGCTCCTCCCCCCACTCACCCTCACCGACGAACAGGCCGAGGCCGTCCTCGACCGCTTCGCGGACGCCCTCGCCGCCGCCGAACGCACCCACCGCCCAGGGTCCCCCGCCCACGGCACGCGTCTCCTCACCGACCCCGGACCGACCGGACCGTCCCACTGATCCCGGACCGAACCCGGACCCCCTCACAAGGAAGCCTCCCGTGAACGCCAGCCCCGCATCCGAAGCCTCCGACACCGGCAGCGCCGCACGCGGCGCTCTCGCCGTCGAACAGGCCACCGTCCCCCGGCAGCACACCGGCCCGTTCGACCCCCTGCCCACCCCCGCCCCGCAGGCGTCCGTCACGACCGGCCCGACTGAGGACGGTACGGCGACCCGGGAGGACCACCTCGACGACCCGGACGCCCAGCGCGCCGCCGACGCCGCGACCATCGAGAACCTGCTGCGCTGCTGGGTACGCGAGAAGAACCTCCCGGCCCCCGAGTCCACGACCCTCCGCATTCCCCTCGACGCCAGCGGCACCGCCCTCCTCGTCCCCGTCCTCTACTGGTCGCCGACGGGATGGCACCGCTTCGGACCACCCGCCCTCGAAGGGCTGCACCCCACCGCACCCCCCGCCGACGCTGTCACCGTCGCCGCCCTCATCAGCAGGGAGACGGGCCGCCCCGAGGGAACCGAACTCGTCGGCCGTGTCGCCGACTCGACCCGCCGCACCGCCGAGTTCATCGCCGAGCGACGCCGCCACCCGGAGCCCGGCCCCGAAGCCGACCTCTTCCTCACCGCCGAACAGTCCCTGCTGCTCGGCCACCCGCTCCACCCCACCCCCAAGAGCCGCGAAGGGCTCTCCGAGGCCGAGGCCCGGGCCTACTCACCCGAACTCCACGGCTCCTTCCCGCTGCACTGGATGGCTGTCGACCCCAAGGTCCTCGCCGCCGACTCCGCCTGGACCGAACAGGGCCGCCCGGTCACCGCCCCTCAGCTCGCCGCCGGACTCGCCGACGGTCTCGAACTGCCCAGCGGGACAGTGCCGTTGCCCCTGCACCCCTGGCAGGCGCGCGAGCTTCCGCACCGCCCCGCAGTCGCCGCCCTCCTCGACGCCGGCCTCCTCCACGACCTCGGCTCCCACGGGCCCGTCTGGCACCCCACCTCCTCCGTCCGCACCGTGCACAGGCCCGGCGCCCGGACGATGCTCAAGCTCTCCCTCGGCGTACGCATCACCAACTCCCGTCGTGAGAACCTCCGCAAAGAACTCCACCGCGGAGTGGAGGTCCACCGGCTGCTGCGCACCGGGCTCGTCGACCAGTGGCAGGCATCCCACCCCGGCTTCGACATCGTCCGAGACCCCGCCTGGCTCGCGGTCGACTCACTGGCCGGGGAGCCGGTCCCCGGACTCGACGTCATGGTCCGCCACAACCCCTTCACCGCCGGGGACGACGCCGTCTGCATCGCCGCCCTGACCGCGCCGCGCCCCTGGCCGGGCACCACGCGGATGCGCTCCCGCCTCTCCGACATCGTCGGCCGACTCGCCGCCCGTACGGGCCGCCCCACCACCGCGGTCGCCGCGGAGTGGTTCTTGCGCTACCTCGACCAGGTCGTCCGCCCGGTGCTCTGGCTCGACGGGCACGCGGGCGTCGCCCTCGAAGCCCACCAGCAGAACACCCTGGTGCTCCTCGACCCCGACGGCTGGCCCATCGGCGGCCGCTACCGCGACAACCAGGGCTACTACTTCCGCGAGTCCCACCGCGACGAGCTGGAGAACCGACTCCCCGGCATCGGCGCCGCGAGCGACACCTTCGTCTCCGACCAGGTCACCGACGAGCGCTTCGCCTACTACCTCGGCATCAACAACGTCCTCGGCCTGATCGGAGCCTTCGGCTCCCAGCGCCTCGCCGACGAACGCGTCCTGCTCGCCGGCTTCCGCCAGTTCCTCGCCTCGGCCACCGGGCTCGGATCACCGCTCCCGCACCGGCTGCTGGAGGCGGCGACCCTGCGCTGCAAGGCCAACCTCCTCACCCGCCTGCACGGACTCGACGAACTCGTCGGACCCGTCGACACCCAGTCCGTCTACGTCGCCATCACCAACCCCCTCCGTTCCTGAGGGCGCACCCCGCCCTCATCCCGACATCCCGACCCCCCACACACACCTCCCAGCCGACAGCCCACGAACCGACCGAACAGCCGAGAGGAGCACCCGCCATGACCCCCACCGATGCCGGCACCGATTCGGGCACCGACTCCGGAGCCGGATCCCGACCGCTGACCGACACGGGCGGTGAGGACACGTTGGACCTGCACCTCACGGACGAACTCGTCGCCCTGCTCGCCACCGCCGACGGCACGGCGAGCACCTTCGGCGACCTCCTGGACGACGTCGCCACCTGGGGCCCGGCCGCCACCCCGGCCGGCCCCTTCCACCTCGTGCCCGTGCGGATCGAACGGGACCTGGCGCTCATCGCCCGATGGATGAACGACCCCGCCGTGGCCGCCTTCTGGGAGCTCGCCGGTCCGGAAGAGGTGACCGCGTCCCACATCCGCGCCCAACTCGACGGCGACGGCCGCAGCGTGCCCTGTCTCGGCGTCCTCGACGAGACCCCGATGAGCTACTTCGAGATCTACCGCGCCGACCTCGACCCGCTCGCCCGGCACTATCCCGCCCGGCCCCACGACACCGGCATCCACCTTCTCCTCGGCAGCGTCACCGACCGCGGCCGCGGAATCGGCACCACGCTGCTGCGAGCAGTCGCCGATCTCGTACTCGACCACCGGCCCCGCTGCACCCGCGTCATCGCGGAACCCGACCTTCGCAACACCCCTTCCGTCTCGGCCTTCCTGAGCGCCGGCTTCCGCCTCTCGGCAGAAGTCGACCTCCCCGACAAACGAGCCGCGCTCATGGTCCGTGACCGCGCCCATCGTCACGTCCTGTGAACGCCTCCCTGCCTTACATACACCGCTCGACCCACAGCGGTTCCCACCCAGAGGAGTCCCCGTGCCGTCGTCCCCTGCCACCCATGACTCCGCACCGCTCACACCCCCCGAGCTGACCGCCGCGGCCTGGACCAGGGCCGCCGCGCGTCTGCTCGCCAAGACCATCGGTGAGTTCGCGTACGAGGAGATCGTCGAGCCCGTCCCCGTCGAGCCCGTCCCCACCGAGCCGGCCACCGACACCCCCGGCGACGCCGACCGCTACCTCCTGCGGCTCGACAGCGGCTCGGCACTCACCTTCACGGCACGCCGGGGCGCCTACGGAAGCTGGCGGGTCGCCCCCGACTCCGTCGCCCTCGACGGGCAGCCGTTCACCGACCCCCTCGACTTCCTCGTCCGGGCCCGCGGGCTCCTCCGCCTCGACGGCGCCACTCTCGGCCACCTCATCCGCGAACTCACCACCACCCTCGCCGCCGACGCCCACCTCGACCGGACGGCGCTTTCGGCCGACCGGCTGGCCGATCTCGGATACGCCGAACTCGAAGGCCACCAGACCGGGCACCCCTGGCTGGTCCTCAACAAGGGCCGGATCGGCTTCTCCGCGACCGACGCGGCCCGCTGGGCGCCCGAGGCCCGCCGCGCGAGCCGGCTGCCCTGGATCGCCGTGAGCACGGACCTCGCCGCCTACCGCGGTGTCCCCGGCCTCGACACCCCTGACCGTCTCTACGCCGCCGAACTCGACGACGACACCCGCGAGACCTTCCACCGGACGCTGCGGACCCGAGGGCTCGACCCCGCGAGGTATCTGCTTCTCCCCGTCCACCCCTGGCAGTGGGACGAGATCGTCCTCCCGCTCTACGCCCCCGCCGTGGCCTCCGGAGCCATCGTGCCGCTGCCCGCCGACGGGGACCTGCGACTGCCGCAGCAGTCCATCCGCACGTTCCTCAACACGAGCAGGCCCGACAGGCACACCGTCAAGCTCCCGCTGTCGGTCCTCAACACCCTCGTCTGGCGCGGTCTCCCCACCGAGCGCACCCTCGCCGCCCCCGCGGTCACCTCATGGGTCCACGGTCTGCGTGACGGCGACCCGTTCCTGCGCGACGAGTGCGGGGTGATCCTGCTCGGGGAGGTCGCCTCCGTCACCGTCGAGCACCCCCTGTACGACCGGCTGCCCGAGGTCCCGTACCAGTACAAGGAACTCCTCGGCGCGATCTGGCGCGAACCGCTCAGGCTCCCGCCCGGTGAGCGCGCCCGCACGCTGGCCTCCCTGCTCCACACCGATCCGGACGGCCGGGCGTTCGTCGCCGAACTCGTCGAGCGCTCCGGGCTCGCCCCGAGGGCCTGGCTCCAGCGCCTCTTCGCGGCCATGCTGCCGCCGCTGCTGCACTTCCTCTACCAGTACGGCACCGTGTTCTCCCCGCACGGCGAGAACGCCATCGTCGTCTACGACGACCGGGACGTCCCCGTACGCCTGGCGATCAAGGACTTCGTCGACGACGTGAACGTCAGCGCCCGGCCGCTGCCCGAGCACGACGCGATGCCGGACGACGTCCGGGCCGTCCTGCTCACCGAGGAGCCCGACTTCCTCACCCAGTTCATCCATTCAGGGCTCTTCGTCGGCGTCTTCCGCTATCTGGCCCCCTTGTGCGAGGAACAACTCGCCGTACCGGAGAGAGACTTCTGGGCGCTCCTGCGCGCGGAGATCCTGCGTCATCAAGCCCGCTTCCCCGAGCTGAAGGAACGGTTCGAGCTCTTCGATCTCCTCACGCCCCGGATCGAGCGGCTCTGTCTCAACCGCAACCGTCTGCACCTGGACGGCTACCGCGACCGCCCCGAGCGGCCCCACGCCGCCGTCCACGGGACGGTCCCGAATCCGCTCGCGTGATCCGACTGTCAGTGCCGCGCCGTAGGCTGGACGCGCTATGACGAAGCCATCCCTCCCCGACCTCCTCCACGCCGCGGTCGCCGCCGTCGGCGGTGTGGAGCGCCCCGGCCAGGTCACCATGGCCGAAGCGGTGGCCGAGGCCATCGACGACAGCTCCCACCTCCTCGTCCAGGCCGGCACCGGCACCGGAAAGTCCCTCGGCTATCTGGTGCCGGCGCTGGCGCACGGCGAGCGCGTCGTGGTGGCCACGGCCACCCTCGCGCTCCAGCGCCAGCTGGTCGAGCGCGACCTTCCGCGGACGGTCGACGCACTGCACCCGCAGCTGCGTCGCCGCCCGGAGTTCGCCATGCTCAAGGGGCGGTCGAACTATCTCTGTCTGCACCGCCTCCACGAGGGCGTGCCGCAGGAAGAGGAGGACGGCCTCTTCGATCCCTTCGAGGCCGCGGCTCCCACGAGCAAGCTGGGTCAGGACCTGCTGCGGCTGCGCGACTGGTCGGACGAGACGGAGACCGGGGACCGGGACGATCTGACACCGGGCGTCTCGGACCGCGCCTGGGCGCAGGTGTCGGTCTCCTCCCGGGAGTGCCTGGGCGCCAGCAAGTGCGCGTACGGCGCGGAGTGCTTCGCGGAGGCGGCCCGCGAGCGCGCCAAGCTCGCCGAGGTCGTCGTCACCAACCACGCCCTGCTGGCCATCGACGCCATCGAGGGCGCTCCGGTGCTGCCCCAGCACGAGGTCCTGATCGTCGACGAGGCCCACGAGCTCGTCTCCCGGGTCACCGGCGTCGCCACCGGCGAGCTCACGCCGGGGCAGGTCAACCGGGCGGTCCGCCGCGCCGCGAAGCTGGTCGACGAGAAGGTCGCCGACCAGCTCCAGACCGCGGCCGAGGGCTTCGAGCGGCTGATGGAGCTGGCGCTGCCGGGTCGCCTGGAGGAGATTCCGGAAGACCTGGCGTACGCGCTGATGGCGCTGCGCGACGCCGCTCGCGCTGTCATCACGGCGCTCGGTTCGACGCGTGACAAGTCCGTCCAGGACGAGGACGCCGTCCGCAAGCAGGCGATGGCGTCCGTGGAGACGGTGCACGGCGTCGCCGAGCGGATCACGCAGGGCTCCGAGTACGACGTGGTCTGGTACGAGCGCCACGACCGCTTCGGTGCCTCCCTGCGGGTCGCGCCGCTCTCCGTCTCCGGGCTGCTGCGCGAGAAGCTGTTCGCGGACCGGTCCGTGGTGCTCACCTCGGCCACGCTCAAGCTCGGCGGCGACTTCAACGGCGTGGGCGCGTCCTTGGGGCTGGCCCCCGAGGGCACCCAGGGCGATGACATCCCGGTGTGGAAGGGCGTCGACGTCGGCTCGCCCTTCGACTACCCCAAGCAGGGCATCCTCTACGTCGCCAAGCACCTGTCCCGCCCGGCGCGGGACGGTGATCGCGGAGACATGCTCGACGAGCTGACGGAGCTGATGCAGGCCGCCGGCGGCCGCACGCTCGGACTCTTCTCCTCGATGCGGGCGGCCCAGCTGGCGGCGGAGGAGCTGCGCTCCCGCATCCCCGAGTTCCCGATCCTGCTCCAGGGCGAGGACACGCTCGGCGAGCTGATCAAGAACTTCTCGGCCGAGCCGCAGACCTGTCTCTTCGGCACGCTCTCGCTCTGGCAGGGCGTGGACGTGCCGGGCGCCAGCTGTCAGCTGGTCGTGATGGACAAGATTCCCTTCCCCCGCCCGGACGACCCGCTGATGAGCGCCCGCCAGAAGGCGGTGGAGGAGGCCGGGGGCAATGGCTTCATGGCCGTCGCGGCGACACACGCGGCGCTGCTGATGGCCCAGGGCGCCGGACGTCTCGTGCGTGCCACCGGGGACCGTGGCGTCGTCGCCGTCCTCGATCCGCGGCTCGCCACCGCCCGGTACGGCAGCTATCTGAAGGCTTCGCTGCCCGACTTCTGGTACACCACGGACCGCAATCAGGTGCGCAAGTCGCTGGCGGCGATCGACGCGGCGTCCAAGGCGGCCGGGGTCTGAGAGAGCCGACAGGGCCCCGCCGTATCGGCGGGGCCCCTGAGGGACACAGCAGGGCCCCGGGACCGGCGCAGTGGGTCCCGGGGCCCGGTCGGAGCCGGCGTGGTGGTGTCACACCCGCCGCAGTACCGCGACGACCTTGCCGAGGATGGTGGCCTCGTCACCCGGGATCGGCTGGTATGCCGCGTTGTGCGGCAGCAGCCAGACATGGCCGTCCTCGCGCTTGAAGCGCTTGACGGTGGCCTCGCCGTCGAGCATGGCCGCCACGATGTCGCCGTTCTCCGCGACCGGCTGACGGCGGACGGTGACCCAGTCGCCGTCACAGATCGCGGCCTCGATCATCGAGTCGCCGACGACCTTCAGGACGAAGAGCTCACCGTCGCCGACCAGCTGCCGGGGGAGCGGGAAGACGTCCTCGACGGACTCCTCCGCGAGGATCGGGCCACCGGCGGCGATCCGGCCGACGAGCGGCACGTACGACGCGGCGGGCTTGCCGGTCGTGTCCGTGGGCTGGGTGCTGGGCTGGTCGGAGCCGCGCACCTCGTACGCCCGGGGCCGGTGCGGGTCCCGGCGCAGGAAGCCCTTGCGCTCCAGGGCCATCAGCTGATGGGCCACGGAGGAGGTGCTGGAGAGGCCGACCGCCTGGCCGATCTCGCGCATCGACGGCGGGTAGCCGCGGCGCTGGACCGAGTCCCGGATGACCTCGATGACCCTCCGCTGGCGATCCGTGAGGCCGGAGCTGTCCGCCCTGATGCCTGGAGGTCGCCCGGGCAGCGAGCGCGTGGGCCGGCCTGGCTCCCCGTCCCCGTTCATGGCTGTGTCATTCATGGCATGCACCGGCTCGAGTCGGCCCTGGGAGCGGTCCTGGGCAGTGATGGTGGCACTGTCTGCGGTCGTGGTCACGTCGGCGGCCCCTCTCGAATGGTCTCCCTGGCTGGCACAACGGTAGTGGCTTTCGAAAGGTTGCGCCAAACACACGTTCGAGTGAAAAATCGCAGATTGCCTTACGTGTATCCGCGGGTGGGTGTATACGCAGACCCCGGTTGCGGTGGCAATTCGGTCATTACGGTAGCGTTCCTCGCCGGACCGCCTGGAGGTGGGGTGCCTTCCCAGTCTGGCACTCGCGGGGCCGGAATCGGTGGCGACGCGCGCCTCCCGTACTCTCGTGGCCGGTCGCGGGCGGGCCCGAGCGCGACACGCGGTAAGTGCCGGAAAAGCGACCCAACCCCAGATCTAGTGGTTGCATGGCATCAGCCACCTACAAGTTGTGGTCCCCCGTCTGTCGGCGGTGCCCGCATCGCCTAT
Organism: Streptomyces sp. NPDC047971; assembly: GCF_040653355.1. NCBI lineage: Bacteria > Bacillati > Actinomycetota > Actinomycetes > Kitasatosporales > Streptomycetaceae > Streptomyces > Streptomyces sp. NPDC047971. Next base: position 29,791 of record NZ_JBEZNW010000011.1, read on the forward strand.
GCTGGGGGTCGCTTCGAGGGGCCTTGACGGGCCCGGCGAGGCTATTCAGTCGTGCCGTGAGGGAGGGTCGGAACCATGCATTGCCCCTTCTGCAGGCACCCCGACAGCCGTGTCGTCGACAGTCGCACCACCGACGACGGGACGTCGATCCGACGCCGCCGCCAGTGCCCCGACTGCTCCCGTCGTTTCACGACGGTGGAGACCGCGTCGCTGATGGTCATCAAGCGGTCCGGCGTGACGGAACCCTTCAGTCGTACCAAGGTCATCTCCGGCGTCCGCAAGGCATGCCAGGGGCGACCCGTCACCGAGGACGCCCTCGCCAAGCTCGGCCAGCGGGTCGAGGAGGCGGTGCGCGCCACCGGGAGCGCCGAGCTGACCACCCACGACGTGGGTCTGGCCATCCTCGGCCCCTTGCAGGAGCTCGACCTCGTCGCGTACCTGCGCTTCGCATCCGTTTACAAGGCTTTCGACAGCCTCGAAGACTTCGAGGCCGCCATCGCGGAACTCCGTGAGGGGCGGCCTCCCGCAGTGGACGGCGGGACCGGAGTGACCCCCGAGGTCCCCGTTCCCGCCACCGCCGCCGACTGACCGGCGGGCCGGACCGGGGGTCCGGCCGAGGTCGGCCGCTCGCGGCCGAAGAGACGTGTCACGGGTGCCGGAGCGGTGCCCATGACAACAGACAAGAAGACTGTGCCCTGGGACTATCTGGGCACTTAAAGGTGTTTTGCCCGTATATGGGAGGCGGCATGACAGAGACGGCGAGCGGTCCGGCGCGAGGTTCCCGAGCCAAGGGAGCCAAGGCGAGCAAGGGCCTGCGTATCGAGCGCATCCACACCACCCCGGGCGTGCATCCGTACGACGAGGTGGTCTGGGAGCGTCGTGACGTCGTCATGACCAACTGGCGTGACGGCTCGGTCAACTTCGAGCAGCGTGGCGTCGAGTTCCCCGACTTCTGGTCGGTGAACGCGGTCAACATCGTCACCAGCAAGTACTTCCGCGGGGCCGTCGGCACCCCGCAGCGCGAGACCGGTCTCAAGCAGCTCATCGACCGGATCGTGAAGACGTACACCAAGGCCGGCGAGGAGTACGGCTACTTCGCCTCGCCCGCCGACGCCGAGATCTTCGAGCACGAGCTGGCGTACGCCCTCCTGCACCAGATCTTCAGCTTCAACTCCCCGGTGTGGTTCAACGTCGGCACGCCGCAGCCCCAGCAGGTCTCCGCCTGCTTCATCCTGTCCGTCGACGACTCCATGGAGTCGATCCTCGACTGGTACAAGGAAGAGGGCATGATCTTCAAGGGCGGCTCCGGAGCCGGCCTGAACCTCTCCCGGATCCGCTCCTCCAAGGAGCTGCTCTCCTCCGGCGGCAACGCCTCCGGCCCGGTCTCCTTCATGCGCGGCGCCGACGCGTCCGCAGGAACGATCAAGTCGGGTGGCGCCACCCGCCGCGCGGCCAAGATGGTCATCCTCGACGTCGACCACCCCGACATCGAGGACTTCATCCAGACCAAGGTCAAGGAAGAGGAGAAGATCCGCGCCCTGCGCGACGCGGGCTTCGACATGGACCTGGGCGGCGACGACATCACGTCCGTCCAGTACCAGAACGCCAACAACTCGGTCCGCGTGAACGACACGTTCATGAAGGCGGTCGAGGAGGGCGGCAAGTTCGGCCTCACGTCCCGCATGACCGGCGAGGTCATCGAGGAGGTCGACGCCAAGTCGCTGTTCCGCAAGATGGCCGAGGCCGCCTGGGCCTGCGCCGACCCGGGCATCCAGTACGACGACACGATCAACCACTGGCACACCTGCCCCGAGTCCGGCCGCATCAACGGCTCGAACCCGTGCAGCGAGTACATGCACCTGGACAACACGTCCTGCAACCTCGCCTCCCTGAACCTGATGAAGTTCCTCAAGGACGACGGCAAGGGCAACCAGTCGTTCGACTCCGAGCGCTTCGCCAAGGTCGTCGAGCTGGTCATCACCGCGATGGACATCTCCATCTGCTTCGCGGACTTCCCGACGCAGAAGATCGGTGAGAACACCCGCGCCTTCCGTCAGCTGGGCATCGGTTACGCCAACCTGGGCGCTCTCCTGATGGCCACCGGCCACGCGTACGACTCCGACGGCGGCCGCGCCCTGGCGGGTGCCATCACCTCGCTGATGACCGGCACCTCGTACAAGCGCTCCGCCGAGCTCGCCGCGGTCGTCGGCCCGTACGACGGCTACGCCCGGAACGCCGAGCCGCACCAGCGCGTCATGAAGCAGCACGCCGACGCCAACACCGCGGCCGTCCGCATGGACGACCTCGACTCGCCGATCTGGGCCGCCGCCACGGAGGCCTGGCAGGACGTGATCCGCCTCGGCGCCAAGAACGGCTTCCGCAACGCCCAGGCCTCGGTCATCGCCCCGACCGGCACCATCGGCCTCGCGATGTCCTGCGACACCACCGGCCTCGAGCCCGACCTCGCCCTGGTCAAGTTCAAGAAGCTGGTCGGCGGCGGCTCGATGCAGATCGTCAACGGCACCGTGCCGCAGGCCCTGCGCCGCCTGGGTTACCAGGAGGAGCAGATCGAGGCGATCGTCGCCCACATCGCCGAGCACGGCAACGTGATCGACGCCCCCGGCCTGAAGACCGAGCACTACGAGGTCTTCGACTGCGCCATGGGCGAGCGTTCCATCTCCGCGATGGGTCACGTCCGCATGATGGCCGCCATCCAGCCGTGGATCTCCGGCGCTCTCTCCAAGACCGTGAACCTGCCGGAGACGGCCACGGTCGAGGACGTCGAGGAGGTCTACTTCGAGGCATGGAAGATGGGCGTCAAGGCGCTCGCCATCTACCGCGACAACTGCAAGGTCGGCCAGCCCCTCTCCGCCAAGAAGAAGGAGGCGGAGAAGGCCGAGGTCACCGCCAAGTCCGAGGCGACGATCCGCGAGGCCGTCGAGAAGGTCGTCGAGTACCGCCCGGTCCGCAAGCGCCTCCCCAAGGGCCGTCCGGGGATCACCACCTCCTTCACCGTCGGTGGCGCCGAGGGTTACATGACCGCCAACTCCTACCCGGACGACGGTCTCGGCGAGGTCTTCCTGAAGATGTCCAAGCAGGGTTCGACCCTCGCCGGAATGATGGACGCCTTCTCCATCGCCGTCTCCGTCGGTCTGCAGTACGGCGTCCCGCTGGAGACGTACGTCTCGAAGTTCACCAACATGCGCTTCGAGCCGGCCGGTATGACGGACGACCCGGACGTGCGGATGGCGCAGTCGATCGTCGACTACATCTTCCGCCGCCTGGCGCTGGACTTCCTGCCCTTCGAGACCCGCTCGGCGCTCGGCATCCACTCGGCCGAGGAGCGTCAGCGCCACCTGGAGACCGGCTCCTACGAGCCGGCCGAGGACGAGGTGGACGTCGAGGGCCTGGCCCAGTCCGCCCCGCGCCAGACGGAGACCCTGAAGGCCGTGGCCCCGGCCGCCAAGGCTGAGGTCCCGGCGCCCAAGCAGGCGCACACCTCGGCCGAGCTCGTCGAGATGCAGCTGGGCATCAGCGCGGACGCCCCGCTCTGCTTCTCCTGCGGTACGAAGATGCAGCGGGCCGGCTCCTGCTACATCTGCGAGGGCTGCGGCTCGACCAGCGGCTGCAGCTGACACCTGTCCGAGTCCGTGTCTCAGGCATCGTCCGACACGGACTCGGGCACGTAGCTGAACGGCTCACGAAGGGGACCGACCAGAGGTCGGTCCCCTTCGTCGTGCGCGATGGCGCGTCGGACGCGGGCGGGCGTGCCCGTTGCGAGTTCGGGGTGTCGTGGAGACGGCCGTCGTGGCATGCTCCTTGCCATGATCAAGAGAGACGAGTCGTCCGTCCGCCGATGAGCGAGACGACCGGGACGCGACTGCCCGGATCACCGACCACGCTGTTCGACCACGCGCTCCTGCTGCATCGGGCGGCTCCCGAGCAGCCGCTTCACCGAGGGGGAAGGCCCTACCCCGACGACGCCTCGCATCGTCGTCGCGACGGACCGGAGGCGCCTGCGGACCGGCGCGCCGTCGGCACGGACGTGGCACGCATCCTCGACGCGCACTTCGCGCGAGACGCCGGGGTCCCCGGCGAGCTGGCCGACGTCTTCCACGACATCTACATCCCGATCCATCCCAACGAACACATCGCCGCCGCGGCTGAGCGGGCGGACGGAGAACGGGTGCGCCGAACCGGCCGCCGGCTGGTCCGGCACGGGACCGACCGATGCTCGGTCACCGTCGGGCTGGCCCTGCTCGCGGCCGTGGGAACAGCCGACGACGTCCCGTTGATCCGGACGATCGGGCTGCTTTCGGACGACTTCGGGCCATTGGCCGCGCACGCCCTCGAGAGGCTGCCGGGAGGCGTCGAGGCCCTGCTCTGGCTCGCCGAGCGGGTCACGGGCTGGGGGCGGGTCTACGTCGTCGAAGCGCTCTGCAGGCTCGACGACCCGGTGGCCCGGCCGTGGCTGCTGCGCAGGGCCTGCGACGGCGACTGCCTCAACGGATACTTCGCCGGCAGGGTCGCCATGGCCGCGCGGCTGCATGAGGCGCTCGCCGTCCCCGACCCCGACAGCGCGCTGGTCGACCACGCCGGCCGGCTCCTCCATACGATGGGCGTCGCCGGGGGAATGGGGCACACCCTCGCCCACTATCCCGAGGCGGGAGCGGTCCTCGAAGCACATGCTCGTCATGTGGGTACGCTCAACCCCACCATCGGCCGGTACTTCACGATCGCGCTGCTCACTCAGCACCTGACGACGGAGTCCCCCAGGGCCGCGGGATGTACCGCGGCGCAGCAGGAAGCGCTCCGCGCGACGTATCTCGGCATCCTCGACCGGGACGAGTGGACCCGGACGGCACGTGCCGGTTCCGCGGCGGATGACGACCGGATGCGGTGGCTCGCCGACCACAGGGCGCCGCAGCTGAGGCTGCGGGCGTTCCCCGACAGGGAGCCGGACGCCGAGTGACGGCGCTCGCCCTGAGCGAGTGATCTCTGCCGACGCCCGCTGAACGGCGATCGGCGAAGGGGGCCGGTCCGTGGCCGGCCCCCTTCGCCGGTCACCCGCGCCGGGGCCGGAAGGCTCAGGACTGGCGCGCGCCCATCCGCGCCGCGAAGGTCTGCGGATCCGTGTCGAACCCACGGCGGATCGACCGGTACGACCAGCCCTCCGCACCGTCCCGGTTGAACTCCACGACCGTCACGGCCGTCGCCGACGCGACGTCCTCGAAGCCGTGCGAGACGAGGTCCGTGTAGCCCTCGCGGACCCGTACGCCGGTGTTGGCGATGTCGCCGAAGGTCAGCCGGCCGCCGCCCTGCTGTATGGCCACGCCCACCACCACGCGCGCGTACCGGGGCGCGAGCCGGTTCAGCTCCAGGGTCATGGCCTCGTCGTACCCGAAGCCCTGCCCCGTACGGCTGTCCCGGTTGAGCGTGATCGTGCCGTCGGGGGAGCGGCTGTCGAAGTGCACCAGATAGGCGGGCGCGCCGTAGAGGTCGTCCGCCGTGTACACCCCGGCGATGATGTCCAGGTCGTGCGCCGAGGCGCCGATCGGACTCGGATCCCACTTGAGCGTCACCTCGACCTTGCCGACCCCCTTGTTGAGTCCGCTCACCGTGAATCCCCTTTCCGTGTACGACTTTCGTCGCCGGTCGGACCAACTGCCCGTGGTCGCGGGCAGGTTGTTCATGGTGTCATGCGCGGTCGGTGAGGGCGTCGGGTGTCCGGGGGTGGGGCGCACCGGTGGCGGCGCACTCCTGCGTACTCTGACGGGGGCCCGGTCCCGCCCCGTACGATGGCGCGGTGCTGGTCAAGTGGATTCGCTGCACCGTGGTGGACCGTCGGGGGTTCGAGCGGGGGCAGCGGAAATGGGCGGGGCTGCTCGGTGAACCGGGATTCCGGGGACAGGGCGGTGGATGGAGCCGTGCGCGGCCGGATGTCGCCCATGTCTTCGCTTTCTGGGAGAGTCGCGCGTTCTACGACTCCTTCATGGCGCGTTCGCACGACCGTCTCGCTGCGGCGCAGTCGGGCACGTACAGGAACGCCCAGATCAAGCTCTTCGACCACCGCTTCGACGTGAAGACGGGATTCGAGCCCAAGTTCGCCGACGCCGATGTGGCGAGGGTGGCGCACTGCCGTGTCCACGAGGACAGGGTCGACCACTTCGCGCTCATGCAGGAGAAGGTGTGGAATCCGGCGATGGCCGGATCCCCCGGGATGCTGCGCGGCGTCTTCGGTGAGGCGCCGGGGAACGAGTTCGTGGTGCTGTCGATGTGGCGGTCCGCCGCCGAGCACGGCAAGTACCGGGTCGAGCGCGTCGAACGGCTCGGGCTGCGGGCCCAGACGGAGGCCGACGTGGCGGCGCTCAGCGGTGACGTGGTGCAGCTCGAGCCGTCCTGGACGGTCTGATCACTCTCCGGCGGTCGGCTTCCGGCCGCCGGTTTCGGTTCGCGTGACGAACGCGCCCGCGGTGACCGCCGCGAGCGTGGCCCGGGCCGCCTGGTCCGCCGTGGCGGTGTCGACCGTTTCGCGCGTGACGAAGAGGCGCAGGAACAGGGGTGCGGAGACGGCGCGGACGACCGCTGCGGCGTCCGTGCCCGCGGGTGCCTCGCCTCGGGCCGACGCCCGCTCCACGACCTCCTCGCAGCGAATGAACCGCTCGGCGTAGAAGGCATGCAGGGCTTCGGCGGCCCGCTCGGACTGGAAGGCGGCGCCGACGAACGCGGTGGGGGCCGCCGCCGCGGCCGGGTCGGCGAAGGAATCGGCCACCTCGCGGGCGAGCGCTCGCAGGTCGCCGTCGAGGCTTCCGGTGTCGGGCGGGGTCCAGTCGTCCTCGCCCGCGAGGTCGAGGGCGTCCGCGAGAAGCCCTTCCATGCTGCCCCAGCGGCGGTACAGCGTCGTCTTGTGCACGCCGGAGTGTTCCGCCACGTACTCGACGGTGAGGGCCGGATAGCCGTGCTCGGTCAGGCCGGTCAGGACCGCGTCGCGCACCGCGGCCCGGGTGCGGGCCGTGCGGCCGCCGGGCCGCCTGCTGCCCGGGGCGGGCGGCTGGTCCCCCTCGATCGGTGCATTCAATTGCTACTCCCGTTGCGTTAGTGAGGTCGAGTGTGCCACACTCTCCGTAACGCGACTGCTGTTGCGTTTACCGGTCGGGGTGTGTACCGCCCCGCCTCGGTCCGTTCGGTTGTGCCGGCTCGACATCGGAGGCGCCCTTGCCCACACAGATCTCTCTGCATGACGTGACCGTGTCCCGCGGCGAACGGCTGCTGCTCGACCGGGTCTCGCTCACCGTGCGCCCTGGTGAGCGGATCGGGATCGTGGGGGAGAACGGAGCGGGGAAGACCACCCTGCTCCGCCTGCTCGCCGGAATCGAAGCACCCGACGAGGGCGAGGTCGTCACCGTGGCCGACGGGGGCACGGGGCTGCTCGCCCAGACACCGAGACTGTCCGCCGAGCACACCGTGGCCGACGCGATCGACGACTCACTGGCCGAGCTGCGCTCCATGGAGCGCAGGCTCAGAGAGTTCGAGGCGGAGCTCGGTAGCGCGGACAGAAGCGTTCTCGACGCGTACGGAGAGCTGCTGACCACCTTTGAGCTGCGAGGCGGGTACGAAGCGGACGCGCGGGTCGACAAGGCCATGCACGGCCTCGGGCTCGCCGCCATCGGCAGGGAACGCCGGCTCGGCAGCCTGTCGGGCGGTGAGCAGGCTCGACTGGGGATCGCCTGTGCGGTCGCCGCCGCACCCGAGGTGCTGCTTCTCGACGAGCCGACCAACCACCTCGATGAAGGAGCCTTGAGCTGGCTGGAGGAGGCGCTGACGGTCCACCGGGGCACCGTCGTGGCCGTCTCGCACGACCGGGTCTTCCTGGAGCGGGTGGCCACCGCCGTCCTCGAGGTCGACGCCGAGCGCCGAACGGTCGTCCGGTACGGCGACGGCTACGCCGGATTCCGGTCCGGGCGCGCTGCCGCGCGACAGCGCTGGGAGCAGGCGTACGAGCAGTGGTGCGCGGAGACGGCGCGGCTCGAGGCGTACACCGCGACCACCGCGCACGGCGTCGCCGCCGGACGCTCGATCAAGGACAACAACAAGATGGCGTACGACCGGGCCGGCGGACGGGTCCAGGCGTCCGTATCCGGACGGGTACGCAACGCCCAGGAGCGCCTGCGCCGCCTCCGGGCCGAGCCGGTGGCCAAGCCGCCGCGCCCGCTCACCTTCGCAGCGCGGCCGGTCGCCGGTGGTGCACAGGGAGACCTGGTCACGCTGGCGGGTGTGCGCGTCGCCGACCGCCTGGCCGTCGACCGTCTGACCGTAGGAGCGGGGGAGAAGCTCCTGATCCACGGGGGCAACGGTGCGGGGAAGTCCACGCTGCTCCGCGTCATGGCCGGGCTGGTCGAACCGGAGGCGGGGGAGGTGCGCCGAAGCGGACGCATCGGGTACCTGGCTCAGGAGATACCGGCCCACCGGCCGTCTGAGCGGGTCCTCGCCGCCTTCGGGCGGGGGCTCGCGCTCACCGAGGACGAGCTGGCCGAACTGCTTCTGTCGTACGGCCTGTTCCGTCCAGCGGACCTCCTGGTGCCCGTCGGCAGTCTCTCCGCGGGGCAGCGCCGCAGACTCGCCCTCGCCCGCCTGCTGGCCCGTCCCGCCGACCTGCTGCTCCTCGACGAACCCGCCAACCACCTGGCGCTCGGCCTGGTCGAAGAGCTGGAGGAGGCCCTGGAGCATTGGACCGGGGCTCTGGTCGTGGTCTCCCACGACCGGCAGTTGCGCCGTCGTTTCACCGGCCGGATACGCCGGATGGACTCCGGACACCTCCTCGGCTGAGCCCCTCCGGAGCGGGCGATCTAGGGTCATGGCATGGCACGACCGCGGCGCATCGTTCTCGTACGGCACGGAGAGTCCGAGGGCAATGCCGACGACACGGTGTACGAACGGGAACCGGATCATGCGCTCCGGCTCACCGAGACCGGTCTGAGGCAGGCGGAGGAGACAGGGGCACACCTACGGGCGCTGTTCGGGGAGGAGCAGATCAGCGTCTATGTGTCGCCGTACCGCCGCACCCACGAGACGTTCAGGGCCTTCCGCCTCGATCCCGCGCAGGTGCGCGTACGCGAGGAGCCGCGGCTGCGGGAGCAGGACTGGGGAAACTGGCAGGACAGGGAGGACGTACGGCTGCAGAAGGCGTACCGCGACGCCTACGGCCACTTCTTCTACCGCTTCGCCCAGGGTGAGTCGGGAGCCGATGTGTACGACCGCGTCGGAGCATTCCTGGAGAGTCTCTACCGCAGCTTCGAGGCGCCCGACCATCCGCCCAACGTGCTGCTGGTGACCCACGGCCTGACCATGCGGCTGTTCTGCATGCGCTGGTTCCACTGGACGGTCGCCGACTTCGAGTCCTTGTCCAACCCGGGCAACGGCGAGACGCGGACCCTGCTGCTGGGGGAGGACGGCCGCTACCGCCTTGACCGGCCGTTCGAACGCTGGCGTACCCCCGAACTGTACGGCCACACCGGATAGAGTGGCAGAGCGATGACCGCTGACTCCTCTCTCGACCGGCGCTTCGACCGCGCCCTGGCCAGCCTTCGAGGGCTGGCCGTGGGAGACGCCCTGGGCTCCCAGTACTTCGTCCCCGTCAACTATCCGCTGCTCAAACGACGCGAAGTCCCGTCGGGACCCTGGCAGTGGACCGACGACACCGAGATGGCCTGTTCCGTGCTGGCCGTGCTCGCGCACCACAACCGGATCGACCAGGACGCGCTCGCGCAGGCGTTCGCCGAGCACCACGACTTCGACCGGGGCTACGGCCCGGCGGTCAACCGAATGCTCCGGCTGATCAGGGAGGGCGGCGACTGGCGGGAGCTGGCCGCGGCGCTCTTCAACGGTCAGGGATCGTGGGGGAACGGGGCCGCGATGAGGATCGCCCCGCTCGGCGCCTGGTACGCCGACGACCCCGAGCAGGCGACCCATCAGGCCGAGATCTCCGCGTACACCACGCACCAGCACCGCGAGGCCGTCGTCGGCACGATGGCCGTGGCCGCCGCGGCCGCGCTCGCCGCGGACCCGGCCGGGCCGCCCACCCCCACCGCCCTGCTGGACGGAGTGATCGCACTCGTCCCGCGCAGCGCCGTCGGCGCCGGACTCCGCCGGGCCCGCGACATGCTCGACTACGGCGACGCGGCGACGGTGGCGGCGGTCCTGGGCAGTGGCCGCCGTACCAGCGCGCACGACACCGTGCCGTACGCGCTCTGGTCCGCGGCCCGCGGTCTCGACGACTTCGAACGGGTCTTCTGGACGACCGCGCAGGTGGGCGGCGATGTCGACACCACCTGTGCGATCGCCGGCGGCGTCGTCGCCGCCGCCACGACCGGCGCGCCCCCGGCCACCTGGCTGGCGCAGACCGAAGAGCTGCCGGACTGGTTGCCGTCCGCCGTCCGCCCCTGACGACGCTCCATCCTGCTCGCCGGCACACCGCCGGGCCGGCGGGCGGGCGGAGCGTGCGACCCCGGCCGGGGCGAGTGTCACGGTCCTGCCACAGCGCGGATCGGCCGGGTCCGAATTCCCGGGGGCACCGTTAGAGTCGGCCACTCCCAAGCGCTGATCATGAAGAGAGAGCGCCGACGAGACACCCGGACGCAGGCCCTCCACTCCCATGGCCCCGTTTGCGGACCGGGTCGGGAGGGGGTCCCGTGTCCGACACATCGTCCGCACCACCACCGAAGGACAACACTCCTTCACCAGAGGGCAGTGCCCCTCCGCCGAAGGACGGTGCCGCGTCCGAGCCGACGCCGGTGCCCGCCGCCCCGGCGGCCTCGCCCGGCGCCGTACCGCCCGTACCGCCACAGCAACGGGCCCAGGCCTCCGCCGGATGGCAGGGAGGCCACAGACCCCCTCACCCGTGGGCCCCGCCGACACCTCCGGGTGAGAGCTGGCTCACCCGACTGCGTCCCGCCGCCCCGGCCCGGGCCACCACCACGACCCTGGCGGCCATCGCGGCGACGGCGCTCCTCAGCGCGCTGCTCCTCGGCGACGGCCTCGGCCTGAACCTGATGCTCGTGGCCGTTCCGGCCGTCGTCGCCGCGTCCTTCGCCGCTCGGGCGGCGGGCCGCCGTGTCCGCCCCTGGACGCTGGTCTGGGCGATCGGGGGACTCGCCCTCCTCGGCATCCCCGCGCTGCGGGACGCCGGCTGGCCGACCTTTCTCGCGATCGTCACCGCGCTGGTGGTCACCTCCTTCGCCCTGCACGGCGGCCGTGGCTGGCCGAGCATGCTGTTCGGCCCGATCGGCCTGATCGACTCGCTGGGCTCCGGCACCACCTGGGCCTGGCGAGGGCTCCGTGACCGCGCCGACGGGTCCCGCGGTCGCTGGGGATCGGCGGTGCGGACGGTCGGAGTGGCCGTCGCTCTCCTCGTCGTCTTCGGCGCGCTGTTCGCCGGTGCCGACGCGGCCTTCGCCGATCTGCTCGGCTCGCTCATCCCCGACTTCTCGCCGGCCCAGGTGCCGTGGCGGCTCTCGTTCTTCCTGCTGGGTCTCTTCGGAGCGATCTCCCTCGCCCGTACCGCCGCCGCCCCGCTGCGCTGGGACCGTATGGTCATCCGTCCCGGCCGGGCGCGCGGGCGGATGGAGTGGGCGACGCCTCTCATCGTCCTGAACCTTCTCTTCGCCGCCTTCAACGCGGTGCAACTCACCGTTCTCTTCGGTGGATACGACAAGGTTCTGGAAGAGACCGACCTGACCTACTCCGAGTACGCGCGACAGGGCTTCTGGCAGCTCCTGATGGCCACCCTGCTCACCCTCGTGGTCATCGGCCTCGCCCTGCGGTGGGCCCCGCGCGGGGAGCCCCGGGACCGGACCCTCGTGCGCGCCGTGCTCGGCACACTGTGCGTCCTCACCCTGGTCGTGGTCGCCTCGGCACTGCGCAGGATGGACCTGTACGTCGACGCGTACGGGCTGACCCGGTTGCGTATCTCCGTGGCCGCGATGGAGATCTGGTTGGGACTGGCCATCGTGCTGATCATGGCCGCGGGGATCTTCGGCGCCCGGCTGCTGCCGAGGGCGCTCGCGGTGAGTGCGGCGGCGGCCGTGCTGGCCTTCGGCCTGGCCTCGCCCGACGCGATCGTCGCCGCGAACAATGTGGAGCGGTACGACCGCCTCGACAAGATCGATGTCCCCTACCTCGCGGGGCTCTCGGCCGACGCCGTGCCCGCCCTCGATCGGCTGCCCGAGCCGCAACGTTCCTGCGCCCTCATGGACATCGAGGAGCGACTGAGCGACGACGACGGAGGGTGGTTCGCCACCAGCTGGTCGGAGGCGCGGGCCCGCTCGATCCTGGCCGAGCGCGGGATCAACAGGTCGGTGGACTGCGGTGGGCCGAGCAGGGAAGAGGAGTACGACCCGGACGCGGACGGCGATCCGTACAGCATCCCCTGACCGAACCCACCCCTCCGGACTGTGCCGGAGACGCCGCCCTCTCCCCGGCGACGAGCGGGGGAGAGGGCGGCGTGCCATGTGATCCCTACGGGCTGGCTCGAACCCCTCTGCCAGGCTCCTGCGAGGGGCGGTGGGGCGAGGGATTCGGTGCGGTGACGCGGGTGCCGACACCGCCGGTGACCTCCTCTGGGAGGTCGTTCGTGCAGCGATGAGCCACGATTCCGTGGCGGCTTCGGACATCCGACGGGAATCCGGGTATCGCGGGCGGCCCCCATCGGCGTAATCTGTCTGGCGCCATGCCGTACGAACCACCCACCCACAGCGTCGAGCGATCGCTCCGAGCCACCACCGGCGCCAAGATCGTTGCCGGGGTCGACGAGGTCGGACGCGGGGCATGGGCCGGCCCGGTCACCGTCTGCGCGGCCATCACGGGTCTGCGCCGCCCCCCCGAGGGCCTCACCGACTCCAAGCTCATCACCCCCAAGCGCCGTACCGCGCTGGCCGCGGAGCTGGAGAAATGGGTCACCGCCTACGCGCTCGGGCACGCCTCTCCCCAGGAGATCGACGAGCTCGGCATGACCGCGGCGCTCCGGCTGGCAGCCGTGCGCGCCCTGGACGGCCTGCCCGTACGGCCCGACGCCGTGATACTCGACGGCAAGCACGACTACCTCGGCAGCCCGTGGAAGGTCCGTACGGTGATCAAGGGCGACCAGTCCTGCATCGCCGTCGCGGCGGCCTCGGTCATCGCGAAGGTCCGGCGCGACGCGATGATGGCCGAGCTGGAGCGCGAGACCCAGGAGTGCGCGGTCTTCGGCTTCGGCGCGAACGCGGGCTACCCTTCGCCGGTCCACAAGGCCGCCCTGGAGGAGCGGGGACCCACCCCGTACCACCGGCTCTCCTGGTCCTACCTCGACGCGCTGCCCCAGTGGCGGCACCTCAAGAAGGTCCGCATCTCCGCCGAGGCGGTCGCACTGGAAAGCGGGGGCCAACTCGGCTTCGACTTCTGAACTCCCCGGCCGGCGTCCTGTCGCCGATCCCGGGTCGCACGATTGTGCCCACCCGCCGGAGCCTCGCGCACCGGCGTTTGATAGACATCCACCCATGCCTCTCATCCCCGAGGAGCCTCAGATTCACGAGAGTGCCCAGGGTCCCCGCGCCATGGCCGCAGGCCACCCCGCGCCGACCCCTCGTCCCGTACCCGGTCCGCGTTCGGCGGCCTCGCCGCGTCCAGGGCGTCCCGGCCCCGCACCGGCCAGGCCCGCGCCGCCGGCGCAGCGCCCGCACCCCGGTGCCGGGCAGTCCCCCAAGTCCCGCCCGGAGAATCGTTCCGAACAGCGGTCCGGTCCGCAGATCCAGCTGATTCCCGCCCCGGTCGACGGCGCGCTCGACGCCGCCGAAGAGGCCGTGGACCTGCTGCTGGACACGGGCCGCTCGCCCGGCGACATCCTCGTCCTCACCACCGGCGAGCAGCACCCGTGGGCGGCGCACGAGCTGTCCTTCGGCGACGCCGCCTACTGGGCCCAGCAGGACGCACGCGACGACGTGTTCTTCGCGGACGCCTCCGCTGTGGAGCGTGCCGCCACGCGGCCCGTCGTCGTCGTGGCGGTCAACGGCGGAGCCGATGACGCCGCCGCACGTGCCCTGCCCCTGGCGATGGGACGCGCGACCGCGCTGCTCGTCGTCTGCGGTGACCCGCAGCGCATCAACGCCGTGCTCGGCGCGGGTGTCTGAGGCGGAGCACCTCTCGCGGTCCTGACCCGGCTGCCCCATGAGGGCGGCCGGGCCGTGGTCCGAAGGGCCCGGCGCACCGGCGTGGAGCCCGTCGCGTCAGCGTGCCGCCGCCCTGCGCAGCAGCTCCGAGGCTCCGGCCGCGGAACGCTGAGCCGGGACACCGATCTCGGAGACGTCTCCCAGGGCCGTCGGACGTGATTCGGAGCCCGGATGGCGGCCCCCTCGGCCCTCACCGAGCACCTGCCAACCGCCACGGGTCAGCGTGATGTACGCACCGCAGCGCAGTCCGTGGAGCGTGCAGGCATCGCGCAGCCCCCACATCCAGGCGCCGTCCTCCTCGGTCCAACGCTCGTCACCGTCACGGCAGTAGAGCAGTACGGCCGTCCTCGCCGGGGTCCGGCGCCTCAGGTCGTGCGGGATGACGCGGCGCAGATGTGCGAGGAGCGCGTTGCGGAACTCCCAGCCGTCCGCGGGGACGGCGCGACGAGTGAACGACGCGCTGGCGGTCAGCCGTTCCTCGTGGTCGAGGACGGCGACGATCGCGGTCGACGGGTTCGGTCGATGACGGCTGTGCAGGCCGCTCACGACCTCACGAGGATTGCGGAGCAGCGGGATCCCCGCCGCGGCCCACTCCGACGGCTCCAGCATCCGGGCGAGGCGGCTGGCGGACTCGGACGGCGAGTTGATCGAGGTGGCTGCGGACGGAGCGAATCCGAAGGTCACGGTCCTCCCTTCGGATACGCGCCCGCTGGCGGGCAGGGTCGAGTGAGGGCGCACCACAGCACAGTCCTTCCGGACCACGTACAGAGGCTGTGCGGGGCGGGGTCCCAATTCTTGCGGGCCTGTGCGCGAGCGGCAACGAGCAATTGAGGCAGCTGACTGGAATGCGCCGGTATGACACTCATATCCCTGCCCAGCCACCCAATGTTCACTCCCCGTTTCACCCCTGGACGGCGAGCACCAGCGGAAACACGCCATCC
This sequence comes from Streptomyces sp. NPDC047971, assembly GCF_040653355.1. Classification (NCBI taxonomy): domain Bacteria; kingdom Bacillati; phylum Actinomycetota; class Actinomycetes; order Kitasatosporales; family Streptomycetaceae; genus Streptomyces; species Streptomyces sp. NPDC047971. Next base: position 44,930 of record NZ_JBEZNW010000011.1, read on the forward strand.
GCTCCCGCGCGACGCAGCAGCCTGGCCGAAACGGCGAGGGTCCAGCCGCTGTCCGACAGGTCATCGACCAACAGCACCGGACCGTCGGCCGAGGCCAGCCGCTCGGCCAGGGCAGGGGGAACCGTCAGCGCCTGATGGAGCCCCACCACCCGCTGGGCGCTGTTCGTTCGCGAGATCCGCAGCTCCTCCGCCTCCGGCACGTACTCGACAGCTCCCAGCAGCGGCATCCTGCCGATCTCCGCGATCCGCCGACCCAACGAGCCGACCAGGTGGGGCCTGTTGCGCGAGGCGATCGTGACCACGCCGGCGGGCCGAGCGGGAGCGTCCGGAGCGCCGGACGCCCAACCCCCGGGCCCCTTGGCCCAGTCGGCGAGGACTCGGACCACAGCCTGCACCACATCGTCCGGAACCGGACCGTCGGGCGCCCGCTCCGCGAGCATCGGACGCAGACGGTTTCCCCAGCCGATGTCCGAAAGCCGTCCGAGCGCCCGCCCGGAGGACGACTGCTCCCCCGCCGGGATACGGCCCTTCAGATCGACACCGACCGCCGTGAGTCCGGTCGGCCACATCTTGCGCGGCTCCACGTCCACGCCCGGCCGGCCCAGCTCACCCTTGGCGGCATCGAGCGCGGCATCGGTCACCTTCGGGTCGAACCGGGACCCCGAGCAGTTGTCGCAGCGGCCGCACGGAGCGGCGGCCTCGTCGTCCAGCTGCCGCCGCAGGAACTCCATCCGGCAACCGGTCGTCGCCGCGTACTCGCGCATCGCCTGCTGCTCGGTCGCCCGCTGCCGGGCCACCCAGGCGTACCGCTCGGAGTCGTACACCCACGGCTGCCCCGTGCTCGTCCAGCCACCCTTCACCCGGTGCACGGCGCCGTCCACGTCCAGGACCTTGAGCATCGTCTCCAACCGGGTCCGTCGCAGCTCGACCAGCGGCTCCAGGGCGGGCAGGGAGAGCGGCCGGTCGGCATGCGCCAGTACGTCGAGAGTGCGGCGCACCTGCTCCTCGGGCGGGAAGGCGACCGAGGCGAAGTACTGCCAGATCGCCTCGTCCTCCTTGCCCGGCAGCAGCAACACCTCCGCATGCTCCACGCCACGCCCGGCACGGCCCACCTGCTGGTAGTAGGCGATTGGCGAGGACGGAGAACCGAGGTGCACCACGAAGCCCAGGTCCGGCTTGTCGAACCCCATGCCCAGAGCCGAGGTCGCCACCAGCGCCTTGACCCGGTTCGCCTGCAGGTCCTCCTCCGCCTGCTGTCGGTCCGCGTTCTCCGTCCGGCCCGTGTACGAGGCCACCGTGTGCCCGCACTGGCGGAGATAGGCGGTGACCTCCTCGGCGGCGGCGACCGTGAGCGTGTAGATGATCCCGGATCCGGGAAGCTCGCCGAGGTGGTCGGCCAGCCAGGCCAGCCGGTGCGCGGCGTCCGGCAGTTGGACCACGCCGAGGCTCAGACTCTCCCGGTCCAGCGGACCACGCAGTACCAGCGCGTCCGTCCCCGCGCCCGTGCCGAGCTGCTCGGCGACGTCCGCCGTCACCCGGGCGTTGGCCGTCGCCGTCGTGGCGAGGACCGGGACGCCGGCCGGCAGCTCCGCCAGCATCGTGCGCAGGCGACGGTAGTCGGGCCGGAAGTCGTGGCCCCAGTCGGAGATGCAGTGGGCCTCGTCGACCACGAGCAGGCCCGTGGCGGCGGCGAGCCGGGGAAGCACCTCGTCACGGAAGTCCGGGTTGTTGAGCCGCTCAGGACTGACCAGCAGCACGTCCACCTCGCCCGCCGCCACCTCCCGCTGGACGGTCTCCCACTCCTCGGTGTTCGACGAGTTGATGGTGCGGGCGCGGATTCCGGCGCGGGCCGCCGCCTCCACCTGGTTGCGCATCAGCGCGAGGAGCGGGGAGACGATCACCGTGGGACCGCTGCCCGCCTCGCGCAACAGCGAGGTCGCCACGAAGTACACCGCGGACTTGCCCCAGCCGGTCCGCTGGACCACCAGCGCCCTTCGCTTGTCCGCGACGAGCGCCTCGATGGCCCGCCACTGGTCCTCTCGCAGTCTCGCCTCGCCGGTCGGGTCCCCGACGAGACGGGCGAGTACGGCATCGGCGGTGGCCCGGAGGCCCGCACGGTCGGCGAGACGGTCTGCGTTGGTCATGCCCCCATGCAACCCGATGGGTCGGACATCGCGCGAACGGGCCGCGCGACCTGTGGACAACTAGGAGCCGACGGCCCCGGGAGTTATCCACAGGGGTTTCGGTCCGTCGGCGGTCGCGAGACCGTCGTGACCATGAACACGAACCCGCACGAATCCCGTGGATCCACCGAATCGCAGCAGATCACCCTGCGCGGTCCCGCCGAACTGGCCGACGCCCTCCCGTTCATGCTCGGCTTCCATCCCACCGACTCCGTCGTCCTCGTCGCCCTCCACGGCGAGCACGGCCGCTTCGGCGGCAGGGTCAGGCTCGGCATCCCGCGCTCGGCGAGGGAGTGGCCCTCGACCGCCGAGCACCTCGCGGAGTGCCTCGTCGAGGGCTGCGCCCGGCGCGATACCCGCCCGGACGGCGTCGTCGTCTTCCTCTGCCAGGATCCCCAACCCGGCGAGACCGGCCGTCACGTGACGGAACGACTGCGCCCCTTCGCCCAGCGGCTCCGGACGGCCTGCGGCGAGCTCGACATTCCCGTCTACGAAGTCCTGTGCATCTCCGACGGCCTCTACTTCTCGTACGTCTGTCCCGACACCCGCTGCTGTCCGCCCGACGGCACCCCGCTCGCCCTGACCGGCACGTCGGTCATGGCGGCCTCGGCCGCCTACGCCGGGATTCAGGTGAGGGGCTCCCTGCGTGAGATGGAGGAGCGGTTCAAGCCACGGGCGTCGCCCGACATCGAGCGGCAGCGCAAGGCGCTGAACGACGCCGCGTCCGTGATCGTCCCCCAGGTCCTCGACGTCCGGCCGGACCCGGGCCGGGAAGAGATCAGGGAGAAGACGCTCACGCTCGCCCGCGAGCTGATGCGGCGATACGGCGGGCCGTCCAGCGTGGCCGAGGGGCCGGCACCGGCAGCTGTGGAGGGCCGTACATGGGGCGCGGCAGCCATGGAGCGGGACGCGGCCGACGACGCGCTGATCGACCCCGACGAGGCCGCGGCACTGATTCTCGGGCTGCAGGACCGTGCGACACGGGACCGGGCCGCCGAATGGATGGAAGGCCCGGAGGGCGCGGCGGCCCTGCGGCTCTGGGGAGTGCTGGCCCGGCGGTGCGTGGCGCCCTTCGAGGAGTACGCGGCGGCGCCGCTCACCCTGGCGGGCTGGGTGGCCTGGTCCACCGGCGACGAACCGGTCGCGCGGGTCGCCCTGGACCTCGCGCTGGACGCCGACCCCGAATACGTCTTCGCCCGCCTGCTGCACCAGGCATGCAACGAGGGGCTCGATCCCGAGTCGCTGCGCAACTGCCTGCGTCAGGAGCGGGAATCGAGGACTGCGGCGGCTGTCGAGACCCGCGTCAGGGTGCGCAGGGCCGGCTCGCGGGGCGCCCGCTCTCGGACGGCCGGAAAGGGCGGGCCCGCGGCCGGAACCCGCCCTGGCAAGTCAGCGCCGAGGCCGCCGCGGGACCCGGCCGCCACGCGCGCCGGCCGGCGAGGGACGAGGAGCGGCCGATGACGCCCGTGACCCGGCCGCCCGCGGCGGCGTTCAGCTCTGTGGCGGAGCCCCACGACCCGTCCCGCCGACCGCACACCGGCAGTCCGGATCGCACAGAGAGCACCGCACACCACTCATGGCCTCCAGTTCCGCACCGGCGCCCGCAATCCCGGCAGGACCCGCGACCCTCGCCGGCCTCACCCTTCCGGGCGCCCCACGGCCGAGCGAACTGCCCTCGGTGCACAACGCGCTCATCTGCGTCGCCCTGCCCGCCCTCGTCATCTGCGCCGACCACGGACAGCTCACCGGCCGGGGCCTCGAAGGGGTCTATCTGTCCGGGCGGAGACTCCTCTCCCGCTGTGTGCTGCGGGTGGCCGGGCGGGAGCCCATCGCGCTCCAGGGCAGGCGCGCAGGCGCCGACCGGGCCGTGTTCCTCGGCGCCCTGCGCACCTCCGGGGACAACGGACCCGACCCCGGAATCACCGTCGAGCGTGCGCGCGGAGCCGACGGAACCGAGCGGATCACCCTGCGCAGCTCCGCCACCCGGCCGCTGCGCCTCCCGGTGGAGGTCGCTCTCGGGACGGATCTCGCGGATCTGGGCGCGGTGGCGTCCGGGCGGCCGGGACCCGAGATCTTCCCCAGCGTCCACGGGACCGGGATGCGCTGGACGGCGGAAGACGGCCGGTACGCCGCCGTCACCGCGGAACCGCCGCCGATGGACGCGCTGGCCGCTGCCGGGCTCCTGCGGTGGGAGGTCGATCTGGCCCCCGGAGCGACGGCCACCATCGAGCTCAGAGTGCGCGCCGACCGGACGCCCCGGTCCGCCCTCGTCTCGGCGCCTGGTGCCGTGCGGCCCGGCGGCGCCGTCCTCGCCGAGGCCCGTGCCGAGGGCGACGATCCCCGGATCGGGGAGCTCCTGCGCACATCCGTCGACGATCTGCGGGCCCTCCTCCAGCGCGACGCGGCACACCCGGCCGACGTCCATCTCGCCGCCGGAGTGCCCTGGCGCTGCGGACCCGCCACCTCCGAGGCGCTCTGGGCGGCGCGTATGGCCCTGCCGCTCGGCACCCGGCTCGCCGTCACCACGCTCCGAACACTGGCCCGGACCCAGATCGGCGGACCCGGTCCGGCGGCGGGGCGCATCCCCGGCCCCCTCAGGGACGCGGGCCCCTACCTGCCGCCCCGCTGCACCGGAATCGAGGCCACCCTCGCCTTCCCCGCGGCCCTGGCCGAGGCCAGATGCTGGGGGCTGCCCGAACAGGACCTCGAAGAGCTGCTGCCCGTGGCGGAGCGGTGCCTCCAGTGGCTGCGGGCCGCCGCCGACCCGCACGGGTTCGTGCCGGACCCGGGGCCCTCCGGTCCGTGGCGGGCGGAGACCCAGGCCCATGCCCACAGGGCCGCCGTCCTCGGCGCGGACCTCCTCGACGCCTGCGGCCGGCCGGGCGGGGAGGGCTGGCGGGACTGGGCGGGCAGCCTCCGCGCGCGCTTCCGCGCGGAGTTCTGGATCGACGACAGGTCCGGTGGCCGCCCGGCCGCCGCCCGGGCACCTGGCGGAGGGCCATGGACCCAGCTCGGAGGCTGGGCGGCACACCTCCTCGACACCGGCCTCATGGGCGGCGGCCGGTACGCACCCGGCCTGCTGGACAGGGCCGAGACCGAACAGCTGGCCCGGCTGCTCGGCACCCCCGCCCTGGACTCCGGCTGGGGACTGCGCAGCCTCGGCGTGAAGGAACCCGGCCACAACCCGTTCGGGCACAGGGCGGGAGCCGTGCGCGTCCATGAAACGGCCGTCGCCGTGGCGAGGCTCGCCGCGGCGGGATACGAGAAGGAGGCCGCTTCCCTTCTCCGCGGCGCTCTCGACGCGGCGGAGGCGTTCGGCCACCGCCTGCCCGAGATGTACGCGGGCGACCAGCGGACGGCCGGTGGCGTCCCGGTTCCGCACCCGGCGGCCTGCCGGCCGGCCGCCGTGGCCGCGGCAGCGGGTGTCCATCTCCTGGTGACCCTCGCCGGGGTCCGGCCCGACGCACCGGGCGGGACCGTGGCCCTCCACCCCGTTCGGTCAGCTCCGCTCGGCGCGGTCCGGCTGTCCGGGCTGCGCGTCGCGGGGGAGCCGTTCACGGTGCGGGTGAGCCGGCTGGGGCTCGGCATGGTCGAGGAGGCCGCCGACGGCCTCCAGCTGGTGGGCTGACCATGCGGGCGACACCGTGAGGAACGTGCTGCGGGAGCGACAAGAAGTCCTTGCCGATGCGGAGGAGGGGAGTGTTTATCGTCAGGAAGACGACTATGATCGCGGCATGTCTCCCTACGACCCGTCGGCCTTTCCGCCCTTCGCCGTCACCGTCGATCTGGTCGTACTCACCGTGCGGCGCCACGCTCTGTGCGCCCTGGTCGTGAGACGGGGAGAGGCTCCCTTCCAGGGCCGATGGGCGCTGCCCGGTGGATTCGTCCGCGCGGACGAGGACCTCGGCGCCGCGGCCAGGCGTGAGTTGGTGGAGGAGACCGGACTCTGCGTCCACGATCCCGGTGCCCCCGCGCCCATGCCGAGCAACGGCGCTCACCTCGAACAGCTGGCCACCTACGGCGATCCGCAGCGCGACCCCCGGATGAGGGTGGTCAGTGTCGCCCACCTGGCGCTGGCTCCGGACCTGCCCGCGCCACGCGCGGGCGGCGACGCCAACAGCGCGCGCTGGGCCCCGGTCGAGGAGGTGCTCGGCAAGGACGGCTCCGTCGAGCGCGAGGAGGGGCAGGGGGAACCTCTCGCGTTCGACCACGCGCAGATCCTCGCCGACGGGGTGGAGCGGGCCCGCTCCAAGATCGAGTACTCCTCGCTGGCCACCGCCTTCTGCCCGCCGGAGTTCACGGTCGGCGAGCTCAGGAGGGTGTACGAGGCCGTGTGGGGTGTGGCACTCGATCCGCGCAACTTCCACCGGAAGGTGACCGGCACCCCGGGGTTCCTGGTGCCCGCGGGCGGGACCACCACGCGCCAGGGCGGCCGCCCCGCGCAGCTCTTCCGCGCGGGCGGAGCGACTCTGCTCAACCCGCCCATGCTCCGTCCCGAGGTCTGACGGGCGCGCTCAGGGACGACCCGAAGCCCCAACCCTGCGTCAAAAGTCCGAAATGTCGCGTTATCTTGCTTCGATAGCCGCCCTGCCGCGGAGCGGTGTCATCTACCGCGAGAGAAGCGATGCTCCAGGCCATCGGACTCACCAGCAGCCCCCGCCGCGACCGCCCGCCCGCCGTGGACGATCTCACCTTCGACGCCGGGCCGGGACAGGTCACCGCCCTTCTCGGTCCCGCCGGATCCGGCAAGACCACCGCCCTGCGCCTGATGCTCGAACTGGAGCCCGGCCGCGGCGTCACGTACTTCCGCGGTCGCCCGCTCCATCGCATCGCGCATCCCGCCGACGAGGTCGGCGTGCTGCTGGGGGACGTCCCCGGACACCCCTCGCGGACCGCTCGCGGCCAGTTGCGAATGCTGTGCGCGGCGAGCGGTGTTCCCGCCGCCAGGGCCGACGAGATGCTCCGGGCCGTAGGGCTCACCGGCCTCGCCGACCGGCGCATCGGCACCCTGCCGCGCGCGATGGACCGCCGACTCGGCCTCGCCTCGGCCCTGTTGGCCGATCCCCACGCGCTCCTGCTCGACGAGCCCGGCGCCGGACTCTCCGTGCGGGACACGGTTTGGCTGCACGAAATCCTGCGCGCCCACGCCATGGAAGGCGGCACCGTCCTGTACACCACCGACGACCCGAAGGACGCGGCCCGCAACGCCGACCGGGTCGTCACGGTCGCCCATGGCCGCCTCGTCGCCGACCAGCAGGTGGCCGACTTCGCCAGAACCCGGCTGCGGCCGCGGGTGGCCGTCCGTACGCCCCATGCCGCGAGGCTCGCCGCGGTCGTCACGCAGGAGGCGCGTGCCGCGCGCCGCACCGTCGAGGTGGTCACCGAGAAGGGCAACCGGCTCTCCGTCTACGGCAGCGACTGCGCCGCGATCGGCGAGACCGCCTTCCGACACGGCGTGCTCATCCACCAACTGTCCGACGAGGTGGGCGACGCCGGTCCGTACGAACCGTCCGGGCCCGCGGAGAGCGCGTCCGCGGACAGCCGTGCCCCCGGCAGCGGTCCTGATGCCGCCGCCGTTCGCGAGCCCGAGGCGCAGGCGCGGCGGCGGCCGCCCCGATCGCCGCTGCGCCCGCTGCGGTACGAGGTCCGCAGACTGCTCGGAGTTCCGGCCGCCCCGCTCGTCGCGGCCGGCGTCCTGATCGCCTCCGTGGTGATCGCGGTGGTGCTCGCGCGCGGCGGCGGGACACCCGTGCCCACCCTGCTGGCGGGCTGGCCCACCTTCTCCCCGCTGCCGCCGGCCGCCATCGGGGCAGGGCTGCTGGGCGCCTTCTCGTTCGCCGACGAGTACCGGTACCCGGCGCTCACCACAGGGCGCGGCGCGGTTCCGCGCCGTCTCGGACTGCTGCTCGCCAAGCTCGCGATCGCGGCCGGTGTCGCCCTGGTGCTGGCCGCACTCGTCGTCGCCGTCGACCTGCAGACCCTTCGCCTCGTCTATGGCGGCGAGTTGGTTCCCGTACCGGAAAACTGGCCGACACTGTGTGCGAGTTGGCTCGGTCTGATCGTCGGCTGCGCCTGGGCCGGGGTGCTCGGAGCGGGAGTCTTCCGGGTCGCCGCGGCGGGAGTGGCGGCGGTCCTCGCGGTGCCGGTGGTTCTCGCGCCTCTGCTGGCGCAGGCGACCGCAGGGCCCTTGGGCCGTCCGATCTCCGGGCTTCCCGCCCGCTTGCGGGGGATCGTCAGCATGGAGTGGCCGACGGCGGCCGACCGCTGGCTGGCAGGGGTGTTGCGGGTGGTCGCCCAACCCGTGGGGGTGGCACTGGCCCTCGCGTTGACCGCCCTGCTCTGCGCTTATCTGGTCACCGGCCTTCGCCGTAAAGCGCGTTGGTGATCATTTCCGGACCGAAAGCTTCCGCTTCCCCGGCAACTCCCCAACGAATAGCCGGTTATGTCCGATAAATCGTCAATTGTGTAGGGGGTGCCGATCACCCTTTCGTGTGCTTTTCACCAAAGACCTCAAGGGTCACGGGGGGCACGCCGACAAAGGATGCGTGAGTACCCTTGCGCACACCATGATGACCGCCGCCCGCCCCGTCGACTCCGGCCTCGGCGCCCCGGGCGATCTCGACCGCTACCCGTACGCGGAGGCGCCCGTCGCCGAACGTGTGGGTCCCTCCTCCTGGGAAGGAGTGGAGACGGACCTCGGCCGGGTCGGTCGTCGCACGGCCGGAAGCCGCGGCCGCGGCCTGCACGGCCAGCTCGTCCAGCAGCTGGGGCAGATGATCGTCTCCGGCGACCTCGGGGCCGACCGCCCGCTCGTCCCGGAGGAGATCGGCCAGCGCTTCGAGGTCTCCCGCACCGTCGTGCGCGAGTCCCTGCGTGTCCTGGAGGCCAAGGGCCTGGTCAGCGCCCGCCCCAACGTCGGCACCCGAGTCAGGCCCGTCAGCGACTGGAACCTGCTGGACCCCGACATCATCGAGTGGCGCGCCTTCGGCCCGCAGCGCGACGACCAGCGCCGCGAGCTGAACGAGCTGCGCTGGACCATCGAGCCGCTGGCCGCCCGGCTCGCCGCCGGTCACGGCCGCGAGGACGTCCAGCAGCGACTGGCCGACATGGTCGAGATCATGGGGCACGCCTACGCCCAGGGGGACGGCATCACCTTCTCCCGGGCCGACGTCGAGTTCCACTCCCTGCTGATCCAGCTCGCGGGGAACCGGATGCTGGAGCACCTCTCCGGCATCGTCGCCGCCGCGCTCCAGGTCTCCGGTGGTCCGGTCACCGGCTGTGACCGTCCGGGTGAGCCCTGCCTGGCGCACCACGCGCGGATCGTCGACTGCCTCGCGAGCGGGGACGCACAGGGCGCCGAGGCGGCCATGCGCCAGCTGCTGACCGTCCACCCGGAAGTGGAGCGTGTCGTGCCCGCCCCGCGTGAGCACTGACCCGCGAGCCACGGCCGCGGGCGCGGAGCGGTACGCAGCGCGTGTCGCCGGAGCCGTGCGGAACCCGGGGGGCATGCTGTATCCCCAGGGTTCCGCGGGGGCTCGGACGGCTCGAACATGCGACGAACGTCCGTTCTGGGCGCTTCGTCGTAAATGAGGTGTGACTCGGGCCACGCGAATTGGGCGTAACACTCCTCGAAGCCGTGCGATGACTTAAGAGGTGACAGCCGAGGAAGGAATACAGCAGCCGTGTCAGGCGCTGTGCAGTTCCCCGGTCCAGCCCGCGCCGTCGGCACATTCCCAGCCGATGGTCGTCGGCTCCGGCCCGATCCTGGGCGGGGCCGGAAGCCGTTTTCCATCGTTCCGAGAGGTTGTTCGTGTCGGCCAGCACATCCCGTACGCTCCCGCCGGAGATCGCCGAGTCCGAGTCTGTGATGGCGCTCATCGAGCGGGGAAAGGCTGATGGGCAGATCGCCGGCGATGACGTGCGTCGGGCCTTCGAGGCTGACCAGATTCCGCCAACCCAGTGGAAGAATGTTCTGCGCAGCCTCAACCAGATCCTCGAGGAAGAGGGTGTGACGCTGATGGTCAGTGCAGCGGAGTCGCCGAAGCGCGCCCGCAAGAGCGTCGCAGCGAAGAGCCCGGCCAAGCGCACCGCCACCAAGACCGTCACCGCCAAGACGACCGTGACGAAGACCGTCTCGGCCGCCGCGGCGGCCCCGGCGGCAGAGAGCGCGGACCCGGCCGACGAGGCCGGAGCGCCGGCCAAGAAGGCGGCCACTAAGAAGACCGTCGCCAAGAAGACGGTGGCGAAGAAGGCCACCGCCAAGAAGACGACGGCCAAGAAGACCGCGGCCAAGAAGGACGCCGACGAGGTAGTCGAGGGCGAGGAGCTCCTCGACGACGTCGCGCCCGGCAAGGGTGAGGACGAAGAGGCCGAGGGCGAGAACAAGGGCTTCGTCCTGTCCGACGAGGACGAGGACGACGCTCCGGCGCAGCAGGTCGCCGTCGCCGGCGCCACCGCCGACCCGGTCAAGGACTACCTGAAGCAGATCGGCAAGGTCCCGCTGCTCAACGCCGAGCAGGAGGTCGAGCTCGCCAAGCGCATCGAGGCCGGTCTGTTCGCCGAGGACAAGCTGGCGAACTCCGACAAGCTGGCGCCCAAGCTCAAGCGCGAGCTGGAGATCATCGCCGAGGACGGCCGCCGCGCCAAGAACCACCTCCTGGAGGCCAACCTCCGACTGGTGGTCTCGCTCGCCAAGCGCTACACCGGCCGCGGCATGCTCTTCCTGGACCTGATCCAGGAGGGCAACCTGGGTCTGATCCGCGCGGTCGAGAAGTTCGACTACACCAAGGGCTACAAGTTCTCCACGTACGCCACCTGGTGGATCCGTCAGGCGATCACCCGCGCCATGGCGGACCAGGCCCGCACCATCCGTATCCCGGTGCACATGGTCGAGGTCATCAACAAGCTCGCGCGCGTCCAGCGCCAGATGCTCCAGGACCTGGGCCGTGAGCCCACCCCGGAGGAGCTGGCCAAGGAGCTCGACATGACCCCGGAGAAGGTCATCGAGGTCCAGAAGTACGGCCGCGAGCCGATCTCCCTCCACACCCCGCTGGGTGAGGACGGAGACAGCGAGTTCGGTGACCTCATCGAGGACTCCGAGGCGGTCGTCCCGGCCGACGCGGTCAGCTTCACGCTTCTCCAGGAGCAGCTGCACTCCGTCCTCGACACGCTCTCCGAGCGTGAGGCCGGCGTCGTCTCCATGCGCTTCGGCCTCACCGACGGCCAGCCGAAGACCCTGGACGAGATCGGCAAGGTCTACGGCGTCACGCGTGAGCGGATCCGCCAGATCGAGTCGAAGACGATGTCCAAGCTTCGTCACCCGTCCCGTTCGCAGGTCCTGCGCGACTACCTCGACTAGTCCGCGGTCGTCCACACGCCGAAGGGCCCGGTTCCCCGAGAAGGGGGCCGGGCCCTTCGGCGTGCGCGGGTGCAGGGCGGCGTCGCGTGGACCACGCTGGGTGAACCGACATCTTCGGAGAGTCAGGAGGCTCTATGCGTCGCCCCATCACCCGCGCAGTGACCACTGCCCTGGGCCTGATCTCGGCGGCGGCGGGACCGTTCGCCGCCGCCGCTCCCGCGGCCGCCGACAGTGTCGTCGTCGGAGGGCAGGCCGCGGCGATCGCGGAGGCCCCGTGGGCCGTCGCGCTCTCCAGCCGTGACCGGTTCGGAGGTACGCGCGCGGGGCAGTTCTGCGGAGGCGTGGTGGTCGCGCCGACCCGGGTGCTCACCGCCGCCCACTGCCTCGGCAGGGACGTCCTGGGTGGGGAGCCCTCGCAGATCGCCGACCTCAAGGTCATCGCGGGCCGCAGCGCCCTCGGGGGTCAGGGCGGACACGAGATCCGGATCTCCAGCACCTGGACCAGTCCCGAGTACAACCCCACGACCAACGCCAACGATCTGGCCGTGCTGACGCTGGCGACCGCGCTCCCGCAGTCCTACGTGATCGAGGTGGCCCTCCCGGGCGACCCGGCGGAGACGCCCGGGACGGCGGCGGACGTCTACGGATGGGGAGACACCACTGGCAACGGCACCTACGCCTCGATGCTGCGCTCGGCGCGCGTCCAGGTGCTGCCCGACACGGCCTGCGAGCGGGCCTATCCGGGCGGCTTCGGGGCCACGTACCGGGGCGACACGATGCTGTGCGCCGGCGACCCGCAGGGCGGCAGGGACGCCTGCCAGGGGGACAGCGGAGGGCCGCTGGTGGCAGCCGGGCGGCTCATCGGGCTCGTGTCCTGGGGCAGCGGCTGCGGTCAGGCCGAGAATCCGGGCGTCTACACGCGGGTCTCGGCGGTGCTGCCGCCGGACCTCTGAGCGGCCTGAGCGCGCCCCGCCGCGTGGCTTGACCGCGCCCCGCCGCGCGGCTGGGCACATCCGTCCGCGCGGCTGAGCGCCCCTCACGGCCTGGCGACGCCGAGGGGTGGGCGTGGGGCCGAGGGAGCCGGCGGAGGGGCAGCCGCGGGCTCCGTAGGCGCCTCAGAGCGGCGGACACGGGCTCCGGGGCTCTGTGGCGGCAGCCATGGGGCCGCAGGCGCCTCGGAGCGGCAGGCGCGAGCCTGCGGTGTCTCCAGGTAGCCGCTGGCTCGAGGTGTCTCAGAGCGGCAGGCGCGGGCCTTCAGTGTCTGCGGGTGGCAGCCGTGGGGCCGCACACGCCTCAGAGCGGCAGGCACGGGCCGTCGGCGTCTGCGGGCGGCGGCCCAGGACCCGTGGCCGCTCGTGAGGGGTCCCGCTCGGACCGGCCAGGCAGCGGCGTGAGGCCCGAGCGGGGCTCGGTCCCAGGTGCGAGAACGGGCGGCCACCCCCCTTGGCTGCGGGGGTGGCCGCCCGTCGTCCGGTCAGCGACCGGCCCTTGGCTCGTCGTGTGTGCGAGGCGTCAGCGGTCCTCGTCTACTGCCTTGGCCGGCACATCGGTGAGCCGGTCCGTCTCATCCTGTATTTCCGCGGCGATCTTCTTGAGTTCCGGCTCGAACTTGCGCCCGTGGTGGGCGCAGAAGAGCAAGTCACCGCCGCTGGTCAGGACGACGCGCACGTACGCCTGGGCGCCACAGCGGTCGCAGCGGTCAGCGGCCGTCAGGGGGCTCGCGGGGGTCAGAACAGTAGTCACGTCGCCTCTTCTCTAGCTCGACGAGCTGTCGTACCAGGGTCAACATCCAACCAGGCCGAAAACGTTCCCGCTCGTGGCTTTTCCTCGAAACTTCTTCCCGAGGTGGCTGTCTGCTGCCGGTTGGCGGCGAATGAGCCGTATTGCGTCGCTCTACGGATTTCGCATTGCTTGTCTCGGTTCGTCCTCCCGGCTGGGTTGCCGGTTGTTCATGAGGACGTGCCCGGAGCCTAAATGGTTCATGCCTGGAAGGGAACGTGATGTTCACGTCACCCCTTCGAGGGATCGAACACCTATGCGACTCTGCACTAGCATGAGGAATCAGGAGGGTGGCGTGACAACGGCTCTACCAGGCATCGGTACCCTCAGACCGGTGAACGACGCCGGGCCTTACCCCACCGGGCCACTTTTCAAATTCAGCGAGGAGCGAACCGCGTGACCGCCGAAACGTCCGTGCAGTCCAGTGCGCTGCTGACCGCAGACCGTGACGGTTCCAACTACACCGCGCGGCATCTGCTCGTACTCGAAGGGCTCGAAGCGGTCCGCAAGCGCCCCGGCATGTACATCGGGTCCACCGACAGCCGCGGCCTGATGCACTGCATCTGGGAGATCATCGACAACTCGGTCGACGAGGCGCTCGGCGGCTTCTGCGACCGCATCGACGTGATCCTCCACGACGACGGCTCCGTCGAGGTACAGGACAACGGCCGGGGCATCCCCGTCGACGTCGAGCCCAAGACCGGGCTCTCCGGCGTCGAGGTCGTCATGACCAAGCTGCACGCGGGCGGAAAGTTCGGCGGCGGCTCGTACGCGGCCTCCGGTGGTCTGCACGGCGTGGGTGCCTCCGTGGTGAACGCGCTGTCGGCCCGGCTCGACGTCGAGGTCGACCGGAACAGCGCCACCCACTCGATCAGCTTCCGTCGCGGCGTCCCCGGCATCTTCACCGAGCAGGGCCCCGACAGCCCCTTCGACCCGGGCAACGGGCTGCTGAAGGGCAAGCGCGTCCCGAAGACCCGTACCGGTACCCGGGTGCGGTACTGGGCCGACCGCCAGATCTTCCTCAAGGACGCCAAGCTCTCCCTGGAGACGCTCCACCAGCGCGCCCGCCAGACCGCCTTCCTGGTGCCCGGCCTGACCATCGTGGTCCGGGACGAGCGCGACCTGGACGGCGTCGGCAAGAGCGAGGAGACCTTCCGCTTCGACGGAGGCATCAGCGAGTTCTGCGAGTTCCTCGCGCAGGACAAGGCCGTCTGCGACGTCCTGCGGCTGACGGGCACGGGCACCTTCAAGGAGACCGTCCCGGTCCTCGACGACCGCGGCCACATGACGCCGACCGAGGTCACCCGCGAGCTGGGCGTCGACGTCGCCCTGCGCTGGGGCACCGGCTACGAAAGCATGGTCAGGTCCTTCGTCAACATCATCGCCACCCCCAAGGGCGGCACCCACGTCTCCGGCTTCGAGCAGGCCGTCACCAAGACGGTGAACGAGGTCCTGCGCTCCGCGAAGATGCTGCGCGTCGCCGAGGACGACATCGTCAAGGACGACGCCCTCGAGGGACTCACGGCCGTCGTCACGGTCCGGCTCGCCGAGCCGCAGTTCGAGGGACAGACCAAGGAGGTGCTCGGCACCTCCGCCGCCCGCCGGATCGTCGCCAACGTGGTCGCCAGGGAGCTGAAGGCCTTCCTCACCTCCACCAAGCGCGACGCGAAGGCCCAGGCCCGGGCCGTCCTGGAGAAGACCGTCGCGGCCGCCAGGACCCGCATCGCCGCCCGCCAGCACAAGGAGGCGCAGCGCCGTAAGACCGCGCTGGAGTCCTCCTCGCTGCCGGCGAAGCTCGCCGACTGCCGCAGCGACGACGTGGAGCGCAGCGAGCTCTTCATCGTCGAGGGAGACTCCGCGCTCGGCACGGCCAAGCTTGCCCGCAACAGTGAGTTCCAGGCGCTGCTGCCGATCCGCGGCAAGATCCTCAACGTCCAGAAGTCCTCCGTCTCGGACATGCTCAAGAACGCCGAGTGCGGGGCGATCATCCAGGTCATAGGGGCCGGCTCGGGCCGCACCTTCGACATCGACGCCGCCCGGTACGGCAAGATCGTCCTGCTCGTCGACGCCGACGTCGACGGCGCGCACATCCGCTGTCTGCTGCTCACCCTGTTCCAGCGCTACATGCGGCCCATGGTCGAGGCCGGGCGCGTCTTCGCGGCCGTCCCGCCGCTCCACCGCATCGAGCTCGTCCAGCCCAAGAGGGGCCAGGACAAGTACGTCTACACGTACTCGGACAACGAGCTGCGCCAGACCCTGCTCGAGTTCCAGCGCAAGGGCGTCCGCTACAAGGACGCCATCCAGCGCTACAAGGGTCTCGGCGAGATGGACGCCGACCAGCTGGCGGAGACGACGATGGACCCGCGGCACCGGACCCTGCGTCGGATCAACATCGGGGACCTGGAGTCGGCCGAGCACGTCTTCGATCTGCTGATGGGCAACGACGTCGCTCCTCGCAAGGAGTTCATCACCAGCTCCGCGGCCACTCTCGACCGTTCGCGGATCGACGCCTAGCGGGGCTCGGGACGAGAGTCCACCCAGGGGTGGAGCCGCTGGGTTCCACCCCTGAGACGATCACAGGCGCGTCACCCCTCCGTAGCATCGAATCGACGGAGGGGGACGGACATGGACGGCAGCAGGACGACCGCGCGATGGCTCGTGTGGCCCGCGCCCGAGGCGCTGACGCGGGTCGGTGTGCCCCGCGGCCGGCTCGTGATCGACGGCCTCCTCCTCACCGCGATCAGCTCGTGGATCGTGGCGAGCGCGTACCTCTCGGGAGCCTTCCCCGGCTGGTACGGGATCCTGCCGCCGCTCGGTCTCGCCCTCTGCGTGGCCGCGGTCGTCGCCTATCACGCCACGACCGTCGCCCATCAGCTCTCGCGGTCGCTCGGGCTGCTCGCCCTCGTGGCGACGGTCGGGCTCGGCGCCCACGCCGCCGGCGCCCATGTCTCCGCGACGCTCGTCTGGATCGTCGTCTCGGTCACGGCGATGGAGCGCCTCCCGCTGCTCGTCGCCCTGGCCACCGTGCTGGTCCTCGCCGGGGGCTTCGTCGACGCGGACGAGACCGGCGTCCTGGGAGCCGGGGTCACCACGGCCGCCGTGCTGCTCACCGGATACTCCCTCCGCCTGGACGCGCAGGCCCGCAGCGCCGGATTCCGGCTGCTCGCGCACGAGCGGGCGGCCCGAGAGGCGGAAGCGGCCTCCGCGGCCCTGGCCGAGCGGGCCCGGATCGCCCGGGAGATCCACGACGTCCTCGCCCACAGCCTCTCCGCGCAGCTGGTGCACCTGGAGGCCGCGCGGCTCCAACTGGAGGCCGGCGCCCGGCGGGAGGACGTCCTCGAGCGGGTGGCCGCCGCACGCTCCATGGCCCGGGAAGGACTCGCCGAGACCCGGCACGCGCTCTCCGCGCTCCGCGGCGACATGGTGCCCGTCGAGGACTACCTGCGGGAGCTGGCACGCGGTGACCGGGCCGAGGTCGAGGTGACCGGCGAGCGCAGGCCCCTCAAGGCCGAGGCGTCACAAGCGGTACGGAGGGTGGCCCAGGAGGCCCTCACGAACGTACGCAAGCATGCGCCGGGGGCCAGGACTCGGCTCCGGCTCGCCTACGAGACGGGGGAGATCGCCCTGGAGATACGGGACACGGGTGCGGCAGGCAACGACGGCGCGGCAGGGGGCAACGACGGCGCCGGGCTGAGCGGTTCGGGCTCCGGCTACGGACTCCTCGGGATGCGGGAGCGCGCCGAACTCCTGGGCGGCACGCTGGAGGCCGGTCCCGAGGGCGAGGGGTTCGCGGTGCGGCTGAGGGTGCCGGCATGAGCGACAGCAAGACGCCGCACGACGGCCGGGTCGCACGCGTGATCGTGGCCGACGACCAGTCCATGGTGCGCGAGGGCATCGTGCTCGTCCTCGGCCTGCTCCCCGGCATCGAGGTCGTCGGAGCGGCCAGGGACGGTGAGGAGGCGATCGCGCTGACCGCGGAACTCGCCCCCGACGTGGTGCTGATGGACCTGCGGATGCCGCGCTGCGACGGGGTGGAGGCGACCCGGCGGATCCGCTCCGAGCACCCGGACACCGAGGTCGTCGTCCTGACCACCTACGCCGACGACGACTCGCTCTTCCCGGCGCTGCGCGCCGGAGCCCGCGGCTATCTCACCAAGGACGCGGGCGGGGAGGAGATCGTACGGGCCGTCCATGACGTGCTCGACGGACGGGCCGGGCTCGCGCCCGCCGTCCAGCGCAGGCTCCTGGAGCAACTCATGGCCCGGCCGCAGGGGCGCCCGCCGTTCCGGGGACGACCCGCCGAGGCGGCGCGGGAGGAGTGGCGAGACCCGGGGTCCGGAGCGTCCGCGCCCGACGGACTCACCGAGCGCGAGACCGAAGTGCTCGGTCTGGTCGCGGACGGGCTCTCCAACCAGGAGATCGCCCGTCGGCTGGGCATCTCCACGGCGACCGTCAAGACACACATCAACAACCTCTTCGCCAAGATCGGTGTGCGGGACCGGGTCCAGGCGGTGCGCTACGCATATCGTCACGGGCTCGGCGCCCCACCTGGCGAAACCATCACCTGATGGGGTGAAGAGCGGGAGGAGAAGAGTCCTGGATCTTCCCGCTCTGTCCATCCTTGGGCACGCGGCCGAAACGGTTCGCTGACAAGGAGAGTTCACCGGTGGAGAAGCGCGAAGGGCCGGACCACCCGGCCGTGCGGATCGACGACCCCTGGTACGACGCACTGGCCGCCGGCTGGGGCGAGGCGGCCGACACCGAGACGCCGGCCGGCGCCCCCGGCCACAGCGCCTCGGCGCCCGGAGCCGTTCCGCGGCAGCAGCCGGCCCACAGTGCCGCCGACATCTACCTGGCGGTCCAGCGCAGCCCCGCCTTCCAGGAAGTGCGCAGGCGCTACCGGCGGTTCGTGATCCCCGCGGCCCTGGCCTTCCTCCTCTGGTACCTCGCCTATGTCGTGGCGGCGACCGTGGCGCCCGGAGTGATGGCCAGGCCCGTCGTCGGCGCGGTCAACGTGGCGATGGTCGCCGGACTCGGCCAGTTCCTCACCACCTTCCTGCTGACCTGGGCCTACGCCCGTCACGCCCGGCTGCGCCGGGACCGGGCGGCACTGGAACTGCGCTGGACCGTCTACGACGAGACGCGTGCCCAGGAGATGACGCGAGGGGGCCGACGATGACCGACGACCATCAGACGCTCGCGCTGCTGCTGTTCAGCGCGTTCATCGCGGTGACGCTGGGGATCACCACCTGGGTGAGCCGCAACCGGCATGGCTCGGCGGAGGAGTTCTACGCCGGAGGACGGCTGTTCTCCCCGATGGAGAACGGTTTCGCCATCGCCGGTGACTACATGTCCGCCGCCTCCTTCCTCGGCATCTCCGGACTCATCGCGCTCTTCGGCTACGACGGGATGCTCTACTCCGTCGGCTTCCTCGTCGCCTGGCTCGTCGTGCTCCTCCTGGTCGCCGAACTGGTGCGCAACTGCGGTCGGTTCACGCTCGCCGACGTCGTCGCCGCGCGGATGGCGGAACGCCCCGTCCGGATCGCCGCCGGAACGTCCTCCGTCACCGTCTCCGTGCTCTATCTCGTGGCCCAGATGGTGGGCGCCGGCAGCCTGGTCGCCCTGCTCCTCGGCGGCACCAGCGAGGCGGCCCGGTCCTGGACCGTCATCGGCGTCGGCGCCCTGATGGTCATCTACGTGTCGCTGGGCGGGATGCGCGCGACCACCTGGATCCAGATCGTCAAGGCGGTGCTCCTCATGGCCGGCACGATCGCCCTCACCGTGCTCGTCCTGCTGCGCTTCCACGGCGACTTCAACCAGCTGCTCAACGCCGCCGCCGAGCGCAGCGGGCACGGACGGGACTTCCTCGCACCGGGGCTGCGCTACGGCGGAGAGTGGACCGCGCGCCTCGACTTCATCAGCCTCGGCATCGCGCTCGTCCTGGGCACCGCGGGCCTGCCGCACATCCTGTCCCGCTTCTACACCGTGCCCACCGCACGCGCGGCCCGTCGCTCGGTCGTCTGGGCCATCGGGCTCATCGGCGGCTTCTACCTGATGACGATCGTCCTCGGCTTCGGCGCGGCCGCGATCATCGGACCCGACGCCGTCCGCGCCTCCAACGCCGCAGGGAACACCGCCGTACCCCTGCTGGCGCTCGACCTCGGCGGGGGAGCGGGGTCGACCGGAGGCACCGTCCTCTTCGCGATCGTCGCCGCCATCGCCTTCGCCACGATCCTGGCCGTCGTCGCCGGCATCACCCTCGCCTCCTCCGCCTCCGTGGCCCACGACCTGTACGCCTCGCTGCGTCGCCGCAACGCGCACGCCAAGCAGTACAGCGAGGTGACCGTGGCGCGCCTCGCCGCAGCGGGGATCGGGGTGGCCGCGATCGGTCTCGGACTGCTCGCCCGGGACCTCAACGTGGCGTTCCTCGTCGGGCTCGCGTTCGCGGTCGCCGCCTCCGCCAACCTTCCCGTGCTGCTCTACTCGCTCTTCTGGCGGAGCTTCACCACCCGGGGCGCCGTGTGGTCCGTGTACGGAGGGCTGATCCCGGCCGTCCTGCTGGTCGTGCTCTCGCCGGTGGTCTCCGGAAGCCCCGACGCCCTCTTCCCGGGCGTCGACTTCCACGTCTTCCCGCTCCAGAACCCGGGCGTGGTCTCGATCCCGCTCGGCTTCCTGGCCGGCTGGATCGGCACGGTCACCTCCCCCGAGCCGCCGGACGCGGCCAAGCACGCGGAGACGGAGGTCAGGGCGCTGACCGGCGCGGGCGCGGTGTGAGCCCGGGGCACGGACTCAGCGCGCGGACGGGACCCAGGCGTAGCGGTGCTCGGGGCGGCCCGTCTCGCCGTACCTCAGCGAGAGGCGGACACGACCGGCGCGTTCGAGAAGCTTGAGGTAGCGCTGGGCGGTCTGCCGGCTCACCCCGGCCCGCTCGGCGATCTCCTGCGCCGACAGGGCCCCGTCGGCGGCGAGCAGCACCTGCCGCACCAGCTCGGCCGTGGTCGGGGAGTGCCCCTTCGGCAGCTCGGGCTCGGCCGCGCCCGCGGACAGGGCGCCGAAGAACCGGTCGACCTCCGCCTGCTCGGCCTCGCCGCCGCCGTCGAGGGTGTGGCGCAGGGCCGCGTACGCCTCCAGCTTGGTGCGCAGCCCGGCGAAGGTGAACGGCTTCACCATGTACTGGAGGGCACCGTGGCGCATCGCGGCCTGGACGGTCGCCACGTCCCGTGCCGCGGTCACCATGATCACGTCGGTCTGATGGCCCTGCCGGCGCAGCTCCCGCACCACCGCGAGGCCGTTCTCGTCCGGAAGGTAGTGATCGAGCAGGATGAGGTCGACCGGGACCTCGCCGAGGCGGCTGATCGCCTCCGCGGTCGAGTGGGCGGTGGCGACGACGCGGAAGCCCGGCATCTTCGTCACATAGGCCGCGTTGATCCGCGCGACGCGAACGTCGTCGTCCACGACCAGTACGTCGATCATCGCGCCTCCTCGCTCACCCGGGCCGAGGCGTGCTCCGGCTCCGGCTCGCTCAGCGCCTCGGGGAGTACGACCGTGAACTCGGCGCCCCCGTCCGGACCGTCCGCGACCCGGGCGATGCCGCCCCGGCGCTCGGCGAGTCGGCGCACCAGGGCCAGGCCCAGCCCCCGCTTGCCGTGCGACGGCAGCTCCTTCGTGGTCCAGCCCTCGGTGAAGATCAGCTCGCGGCGGTCGTCGGGAACACCGGGACCGCTGTCGGTGACCCGCAGGACGGCGGTGCGGCCCTCGGCCCGCAGCGCGACCTCGACACGCGGTCCAGCCGTGCCCGCCGCCGCGTCCAGGGCGTTGTCGACGAGGTTCCCGACGACGGTGACCAGCTCGCGCGGGTCCACCAGACGGTCGGGGAGCAGCGAGTCGGACGAGATCCGCAGCGAGACGCCCCGCTCCGCGGCGACCGTGGCCTTGCCGACGAGCAGGGCGGCGAGCAGGGGGTCGTGGACCTTCTCGGTGACCTGTTCGGCGGTGGCCCGGTGGACCCCGACGACCTCGGTGACGAACTCCACCGCCTCCTCGTGCATCTCCAGCTCCAGGAGGCCCAGCAGGGTGTGCAGCCGGTTGGCGTGCTCGTGGTCCTGGGCGCGCAGGGCGTCGATCAGGCCGCGGGTGGAGTCCAGCTCGCGGCCGAGGCGCTCCAGCTCGGTCCGGTCGCGCAGGGTGGCCACCGCGCCGCCGTCGTCCGTCGGCATCCGGTTGGCGATGAGGACGCGGTGACCGCGGACGGTCACCAGGTCCTCGCCCGTGACCCGGCCCGCCAGCACATCGGCCGTGCGGCCGGGACCGAGGGCCTCCTCCAGCGGCCGGCCGGTGGCCTCGGGGCCGATCCCGAGGAGGCGCTGGGCCTCGTCGTTCATCAGGCGTATCCGACCGGTCCGGTCCAGGGCGACGACGCCCTCGCGGATGCCGTGGAGCATGGCCTCGCGCTCGGCCAGCAGCGCCGAGATGTCGGAGAACGCCAGGTCGTGGGTCCTCCGCTGGAGCCTGCGGGAGATCAGGTACGCGGCGAGGGCACCGGCCGCCAGCGCCCCTCCGGCGTACGCGAGGAGGCCCGGGATCGCGCCGAGCAGCCGGTCCTGGACGCTGTCGTACTCGATGCCGACGGACACCGCCCCGACGATCGTGCCGTCCTGGCTCCGCAGGGGGGCCTTGCCACGCGCGGAGCGGCCCAGGGTGCCGCTGTCGATCTCCATGACCTCACGCCCGGCGAGCGCCTGGCTGGGATCCGTGGAGACGCGCCTGCCGATCTGCCCGGGGTCGGTGTGGGACCACCGCACCCCGCGGGTGTCCATGACGACGACGTACTCGGCACCGGTGGACCGCCGGATCCGCTCGGCCTCCGCCTGCACGGGTCCCCGGGCGGAGGGCGCGGAGCCCGTCAGTGCGGAGGCGACCTGCGGGGAGGCGGTGGTCTCGGCGATGGCGAGGGCGCGGCGCATCGCCTGGTCGTCGAGCTGGGCGCTGAGCGGGGCGAGGAAGAGGCCGGTGGCGAGGACCGTGACACCGGTCGCGATGGCCAGCTGCATGAGCAGGACCTGCGAGAAGACCCGCTGCGGCCAGCCGAACCGCCTGCGTCGCGCGGAGGGCGGCGAGGGGGCGGTCGGTGCGGGGCTCATGGCAGGAACGGTACGGGGAGGGCGCCGAGGACCGGAAATGCGCGCCGAGGGGTGGGCCCGGGGCGGGGCCGGGTGGGGCGTCGGCCACGGGGCGGCCGCACGGTCACGGGGCGCGGGGCCCCGTGGCCTGCCTATTCTGGGGGCTTTGGTGTGTGTCGAGTCGCCGGAGGGTTGTCCCTTGAGCAAGCAGCAGATCCCCGTCCTCGTCCTCTCCGGGTTCCTCGGATCGGGCAAGACGACGCTGCTCAACCATCTGCTGCGCAGTGCCCGGGGCACCCGGATCGGAGTCATGGTCAACGACTTCGGCGACATCGGCATCGACGCGATGACGGTCGCCGGACAGGTGGGGTCGACCGTCTCGCTCGGCGACGGATGCCTCTGCTGCGCCGTCGACGTGAGCGAGCTGGACGAGTACCTGGAGGTGCTGACCCGCCCCGAGCTGCGCCTCGACGTGATCGTGATCGAGGCGAGCGGGCTCGCGGAGCCCCAGGAGCTGGTGCGGATGGTGCTCGCCAGCGAGAACGAGCGGATCGTCTACGGCGGTCTCGTGCAGGTCGTCGACGCCGCCGAGTTCTCCGCCACGCGCGCGCGGCACCCCGAGACCGACCGGCATCTCGCCCTCGCCGACCTGGTCGTGGTCAACAAGGCCGACCGTGTGGGGGAGCGGGAGCTGGACGCCGTCCACGAGACGGTCGGCGCACTCGCGGGGCCCGCCGCGGTGGTCCGCACCGCGCACGGACGCGTCGACCCCGAGCTCCTCTTCGACCGGGTGGTGCCCGACGGGGAGATCGAGGGGCAGATGTCCATCGAGGACCTGCTCTACGGAGATCCCGACGAGGACCACGACCACCCGCACGCCGTCTACGAGACCCTCTCGCTGGCCTCGGACACCGCACTGCACCCGCGCCGGCTGATGGAGTTCCTGGACTCCCGCCCGGAGGGCCTCTACCGCATCAAGGGATTCGTCGACTTCGGCGCGGCCGACCCCGACAACCGCTACACGGTGCATGCCGTCGGCCGGTTCCTGCGCTTCCACCCCGAGCCCTGGCCGGCCGGTGAGGAGCGGCTCACCCAGCTCGTCCTCATCGGCTCGGGCGTCGACGGCGCCGCCCTCCGCAAGGCACTCGACGGCTGCCGCGTGAACGGCCCGCAGGACGCCCCCGACGAGCACAGCATGTGGGGCGTCCTGCGGTACGTACAGCAGCCGGACGAGCCGGGTGCGGACTCCTGGCCGGCCGGACCGGCCGCGGGGTCCTAACTGGCCGGGCCGGCCAGGACCGCGACCGGCTTCGGCAGCGGGGTGCCCGAGCCGTCACGGCGCGGGTCGGGCTCCGGCAGCTCCACCGGGGTGCCGTTCTTCTGCGCGGCGAAGGCAGGAGTCGTCCCCGCCCAGGCGAGGATCAGCGCCTCCTCGCCCTTCAGGAAGCGCTGGCAGCGCACGCCACCGGTCGCCCGCCCCTTGCGGGGGTACTGGTCGAACGGCGTCAGCTTCGCCGACGTGCCGGCGGAGTCGTCCAGCGTGCCCGTGGAACCCGCCACCGTGAAGACGACCGCGTCCGCGGCCGGGTCCACCGCCGTGAACGAGAGCACCTCGGCGCCCGCGGCCAGCTTGATGCCCGCCATGCCGCCCGCGGGGCGGCCCTGGGGCCGTACCTGCGACGCCTGGAAGCGCAGGAGCTGGGCGTCGGAGGTGATGAAGACCAGGTCCTCCTCGCCCGTGCGCAGCTCCGTCGCGCCGACGATCCGGTCACCGTCCTTGAGGGTGATGACCTCCAACTCGTCCTTGTTCGCCGGATAGTCCGGCACCACACGCTTGACGACACCCTGCAGGGTGCCGAGCGCCAGTCCCGGCGAGGACTCCTCGAGCGTGGTCAGGCAGACCACCGTCTCGCCGTCCTCCAGTGTGAGGAACTCGGCCAGCGGCGCCCCGCCCGCCAGGTTCGGCGCGGTGGCCGTGTTCGGCAGCTGCGGCAGGTCGATCACCGAGATCCGCAGCAGCCGTCCGGCGGAGGTCACGGCGCCGACATCGCCGCGCTGCGTCGCCGGGACCACGGAGACGATCACGTCGTGCTTGGCACGCCTGCCCTCCGCGGCGGCGGGGATCTCCTCCGTCGCCGTGCGGGCCAGCAGCCCCGTCGAGGACAGCAGGACCCGGCAGGGGTCGTCCGCGACCTCCAGGGAGGCGGCGGCGACCGGCGCGCCCGCCGACTCCAGCAGGACCGTGCGCCGGTCGGTGCCGAACTTCTTGGCCACCGCGGCCAGTTCGGACGAGACCAGCTTGCGCAGCTCGTTGTCCGAGTCCAGGATCCCGGTCAGCTCGTCGATCTCGCCGTTGAGCCGGTCGCGCTCGGTCTCCAGCTCGATCCGGTCGAACTTGGTGAGCCGGCGCAGCGGGGTTTCCAGGATGTACTGCGTCTGGACCTCGCTCAGCGAGAAGCGCTCGATCAGGCGCTCCTTGGCCTGCGCCGAGTTCTCGCTGGAGCGGATGAGGCGGATGACCTCGTCGATGTCGAGCAGCGCGACGAGCAGGCCCTCGACCAGGTGCAGCCGGTCGCGCTTCTTGCCGCGCCGGAACTCGGAGCGGCGGCGCACCACGTCGAAGCGGTGGTCGAGGTAGACCTCCAGGAGCTCCTTGAGGCCCAGCGTGAGCGGCTGGCCGTCGACCAGCGCCACGTTGTTGATGCCGAAGGACTCCTCCATCGGCGTCAGCTTGTACAGCTGCTCCAGGACCGCCTCGGGCACGAAGCCGTTCTTGACCTCGATGACCAGACGCAGCCCGTGGGAACGGTCGGTGAGGTCCTTGACGTCGGCGATGCCCTGCAGCTTCTTGGATCCGACCAGATCCTTGATCTTGGAGACCACCTTCTCCGGGCCGACCGTGAAGGGCAGCTCGGTGACGACGATGCCCTTGCGGCGGGCCGTCACGGTCTCCACCGTGGTCGTGGCGCGGATCTTGAACGTGCCGCGGCCGTTCTCGTAGGCGTCCTTGATGCCGGACAGGCCGACGATCCGGCCGCCCGTCGGCAGGTCCGGGCCGGGCACGAAACGCATCAGCGCCTCAAGGTCCGCGTTCGGGTGCCTGATCAGGTGCCGGGCGGCCGCGATCACCTCGCCGAGGTTGTGCGGCGGCATGTTCGTCGCCATGCCGACGGCGATGCCGGACGCGCCGTTGACCAGCAGGTTCGGGTACGCCGCCGGGAGGGCGACGGGCTCCTGCTCCTGGCCGTCGTAGTTCGGCGCGAAGTCGACGGTGTCCTCGTCGATCGACTCGGTCATCATCAGCGCCGCGGCGGCCATCTTCGACTCGGTGTACCGCATGGCGGCCGGCGGGTCGTCGTTGCCGAGGGAGCCGAAGTTGCCGTGGCCGTCGACCAGGGGCAGCCGCATGGAGAAGGGCTGCGCCATGCGGACCATCGCGTCGTAGATCGACGCGTCGCCGTGCGGGTGCAGCTTGCCCATGACCTCGCCGACGACGCGCGCGCACTTCACATAGCCGCGGTCGGGGCGCAGGCCCATCTCGTTCATCTGGTAGACGATGCGGCGCTGCACCGGCTTCATGCCGTCCCGGGCGTCGGGCAGCGCGCGGGAGTAGATCACCGAGTACGCGTACTCGAGGAAGGAGCCCTGCATCTCGTCGACGACGTCGATGTCGAGGATCCTCTCCTCGAACGCGTCGTCCGGCGGCGGTGTCTTCGTGCTGCGGCGGGCCATCGCGGCTGCGGCTCCTTCACCAACAAGGTTGATCTGACGCGGACCATTGTGGACCGTCCCACCGACAACGCCGACCGCGACCCGGGTAGCGTCCGCCGTCAGCCGTCCGACGCGCCCCCACGACCCGGAAGAGGGACGCCTCGAACCTGCGGGAACTTCGCGAGGTGTCGGTGCGCTTGCATAGGGTGGCAGGACTTTCCATATCGCGATCGAAGGGACGTACATGCCCATGGGTCACACGGCCACGGCAGAGGCCGGCTCCGGCGGCCTGACAGCGACCGAGCACCGGCTGGCCAACGGCCTGCGGGTGGTGCTCTCCGAGGACCACCTGACCCCGGTCGCCGCGGTCTGCCTCTGGTACGACGTCGGCTCGCGCCACGAGGTCGCGGGCCGCACCGGCCTCGCCCACCTCTTCGAGCACCTGATGTTCCAGGGCTCGAAGCAGGTCCAGGGCAACGGCCACTTCGAGCTGGTGCAGGGCGCCGGCGGCTCGCTCAACGGCACGACGAGCTTCGAGCGCACCAACTACTTCGAGACCATGCCCACCCACCAGCTGGAGCTGGCGCTCTGGCTGGAGGCGGACCGCATGGGCTCGCTGCTCGCCGCACTGGACGACGAGTCCATGGAGAACCAGCGGGACGTCGTCAAGAACGAGCGCCGCCAGCGGTACGACAACGTGCCCTACGGCACGGCCTTCGAGAGGCTCACCGCCCTCGCGTACCCCGAGGGCCACCCGTACCACCACACGCCGATCGGCTCCATGGCCGACCTGGACGCGGCCACCCTCGAGGACGCGCGGGCCTTCTTCCGCACGTACTACGCGCCGAACAACGCGGTGCTCTCGGTCGTCGGCGACATCGATCCGGCGCAGACCCTGGCCTGGATCGAGAAGTACTTCGGGTCGATCCCCTCGCACGACGGCAAGCTGCCGCCGCGCGACGGCACCCTGCCGGACACGATCGGCGAGCAGCTGCGCGAGGTCGTCGAGGAGGAGGTCCCGGCCCGCGCCCTGATGGCCGCCTACCGGCTCCCGCACGACGGCACGCGCGAGTGCGACGCCGCCGACCTGGCCCTGACCGTCCTCGGCGGCGGCGAGTCCTCGCGGCTCCACAACCGCCTGGTCCGCCGCGACCGCACGGCGGTGGCGGCCGGGTTCGGCCTGCTGCGGCTGGCCGGCGCACCGTCCCTGGGCTGGCTGGACGTCAAGACGTCCGGCGGCGTCGAGGTGCCCCGGATCGAGGCCGCCGTCGACGAGGAGCTGGCCAGGTTCGCCGCCGAGGGCCCGACGCCCGAGGAGATGGAGCGCGCCCAGGCCCAGTTGGAGCGCGAGTGGCTCGACCGGCTCGGCACGGTCGCGGGCCGGGCCGACGAACTGTGCCGCTTCGCGGTCCTGTTCGGCGACCCGCAGCTCGCCCTCACGGCCGTGCACCGGGTTCTGGACGTCACCGCGGAGGAGGTGCGGGCGGTGGCCGCGGCCCGGCTGCGCCCCGACAACCGCGCGGTGCTCGTCTACGAGCCCACCGGTACCGAACAGAGCGACGGCGACGAGGAAGAGGGAGCGGACCAGTGACCGACGCTGCCGCGTCTTTGACGAGCATGACGTTCCACCCGCAGCCGGAGGCGGGCACGGCGAAGCCCTGGGCCTTCCCCGCCCCGGACCGCGGAGCGCTGGACAACGGCCTGACGGTGCTGCGCTGCCACCGCCCCGGCCAGCAGGTGGTGGCCGTCGAGATCTTCCTCGACGCCCCCCTCGACGCCGAGCCCGAGGGCTTGGACGGCGTGGCCACGATCATGGCCCGTGCCCTGTCCGAGGGCACGGACAAGCACTCGGCCGAGGAGTTCGCCGCCGAGCTGGAGCGCTGCGGCGCCACGCTCGACGCGCACGCCGACCACCCGGGCGTACGGGTCTCCCTGGAGGTCCCCGTCTCCCGGCTGCCCAAGGCGCTCGGTCTGCTCTCCGAGGCCCTGATCGCGCCCGCCTTCCTCGACAGCGAGGTCGAGCGCCTGGTGCGCAACCGGCTCGACGAGATCCCGCACGAGACCGCCAACCCGGCGCGCCGGGCGGCCAAGCAGCTCTCCAAGGAGCTGTTCCCGGCCACCTCGCGCATGTCGCGGCCGCGCCAGGGGACCGAGGAGACCGTGGAGGCGATCGACGCCACGGCCGTCCGCGCCTTCTTCGAAGCGCACATCCGGCCCTCCGCGGCCACGGCCGTCGTCGTCGGGGACCTGACCGACGTGGACCTGGACAAGGTCCTCGCCGAGTCGCTGGGCGCGTGGACGGGGGACGCGGCGGAGTCGCGGCCGGTCCCGCCGATCACGGCCGACGACACCGGCCGCGTGGTCATCGTGGACCGGCCGGGCGCCGTGCAGACCCAGCTGCTCATCGGCCGTGTCGGTGCCGACCGGCACGACCGCGTCTGGCCGGCCCAGGTCCTCGGCACGTACTGCCTCGGTGGCACCCTCACCTCCCGCCTGGACCGCGTCCTGCGTGAGGAGAAGGGCTACACCTACGGCGTCCGCGCCTTCGGCCAGGTGCTGCGCTCCGACGGCCAGGGCCACGGCGCCTCGATGCTGGCCATCAGCGGTTCCGTCGACACCCCCAACACCGGCCCGGCACTTGACGACCTGTGGAAGGTGCTGCGCACCCTCGCCGCCGAGGGTCTGACGGACGCCGAGCGGGACGTGGCCGTGCAGAACCTGGTGGGTGTGGCGCCGCTCAAGTACGAGACGGCCGCCTCCGTCGCCGCGACGCTCGCCGACCAGGTGGAGCAGCACCTTCCGGACGATTTCCAGGCGCAGTTGTACGCGCGCCTCGCCGAGACCGGCACGGTGGAGGCGACCGCGGCGGTCGTGAACGCCTTCCCGGTCGACCGTCTGGTCACCGTGCTCGTCGGTGACGCGGCGCAGATCGAGGAGCCGGTACGCGCGCTCGGAATCGGTGAAGTGACCGTGGTCACCGGCTGATCGAGGCGCCCACGCACCACTCCGAGGACCCCGTCATCCTGGTATGGCGGGGTCCTCCCCTTTGTCCGCATTGCGGGAGAGGGGGGTCGTATGCCCTGTGGCATGTCTTACAAACGAGCGTGTCTGTTTGGTGATTGAAAGACGATCCGCTTAGCGTCGGTCCGGCTGTTCGCCAGTTGAACCCGCCGCGAGCCCGTGGCATCGGACAGTCATCGCCGAGTCCCCGTCAGGCGCGAGCCTGGGGAGCCGGGGACCCACACGAAGTCCCTGGGGTGAATCGGACGCCTTCGCACCCGTGCGGAGGGGCCCGTAGGAGACCTTCCTGCTCCGAACCCGTCAGCTAACCCGGTAGGCGAGAAGGAAGGAAAGGATCAGCCACTACATGGCGTTCACCCGTGCCACCGGGAAGCATCGTGGTCCGAGCCGTCTGGCGCGCCGTGGCGCGGGCATCGCCGGCATCGCGACCATCGCCACCACCGGCGTCATCGGAACCCTCGCTTCCCCGGCACTCGCCGCCGACCCGGACGCCCCCTCGCCGGAGGACACCGGACTGACCCAGATCGTCGCGGCGGACTCCCTCGCCGTCACGATCGACGCCCAGGCCGCCGCCCAGGAGCGCGAGGCCGCCGAGGCCGTCGAACGGGCCAAGGCCGAGGCGAAGCGCAAGGCGGAGGCGAAGCGCAAGGCCGAGGCCCGCGCCAAGGAGATCCGCGAGGCCAAGGAGCGCGCCGCCCGCGAGGCGGAGCGCAAGCGCCTGAACTCCTTCCAGCTCCCCGTGGCCGGTTCGTACGTGACCACCAGCTACCAGGCCGGTGGCGCGCTCTGGTCCTCCGGCAGCCACTCCGGCGTCGACTTCCGCGCCGCCTCCGGCAGCCGGGTCGTCTCCGTCGGCTCCGGCACCGTCGTCGAGGCCGGCTGGGGCGGCGCGTACGGCAACAACATCGTCATCCGGATGAACGACGGCACGTACACCCAGTACGGTCACCTGTCGGCCATCAGTGTCTCGGTCGGTCAGGCCGTCACGCCGGGCCAGCAGATAGGTCTCTCGGGTTCCACCGGCAACTCGACCGGCCCGCACCTCCACTTCGAGGCGCGCACCACCGCCGAGTACGGCTCCGACATCAACCCGGTCGCGTACCTGCGCGCCCGCGGCGTGAACGTCTGACGCAGTCCGCGAAACAGCGTCAGAAAAGCCCCGGCTCGTCCTGAGCCGGGGCTTTTCGCTGGCCAAAAGATATCCATGTTCCCGGATCTCCTTCGGAAATTCCGCCCGGCTGCAATAGAGTCGCCGACGAACCGTTTCGCGCGGATGAAGGCGGAGGTCGAAGATGCGCGTTCCCGCGCACTCGGTATGCACGGCGATTCGGGACGACATCGTCTCCGGGGTCCTCGCATGCGGCAGCCGGCTGACCGAGGAGCAGCTGGCCCGCCGGTACGGGGTCTCGCGCGTCCCGGTCCGCGAGGCCCTGCGCACGCTGGAGTCCGAGGGCTTCGTGATCAGCCGCCGCCATGCCGGCGCCCATGTCGCCGAGCCCACCGAGCAGGAGGCGGCGGACCTGCTGGACGTACGGTCCCTCCTGGAGCCGCTCGGCGCCGCCCGCGCCGCCCAGCGCCGCACCGACGCCCATCTCAAGGTGCTGCGGGGCCTGGTCAGGCTGGGACAGGAGCGGGCCAGGCGTGGTCAGGGCGAGGATCTGCACTCGCTCGGCGGCTGGTTCCACGAGACGCTGGCGCAGGCGTCGGGCAGCCCGGCGCTCACGGCGCTGCTGACCCAGCTGCGGCACAAGATCGCCTGGATGTACGCCGTCGAACCCGCCGCCCAGCCCGTGGAGGCATGGGCCGAGCACGGTGCGATCGTCGACGCCGTGGCCCGCGGAGACGCCGAGCGGGCCCGCGCGCTGACCGCGCTGCATGCCGAGCGTTCGCTGGCGCAGCACCGGCTGAAGCGTCCGGAACGGGGTCGTGTGAGGTCTTCGCAACACGTCGTAAACACCGCGAGCGCCCGGAATTAACACGCGGGCCGTATACAAAGAATAGGAATTCTCAGGGCCTTCTTCGTGCTGCCCTTTTATGTCCTGCGGTATTCCGTGCGGGCCGACATCCGGGGCGGCGGCGAAAACAATGGAGCCGCACACGCCGTCATATCGGCGGGTGCGGCTCCATGGCAATTCGGTCAGACGGTCTCGGGAAGCTCGTCGAGCCCCTCGGCAACCAGCTTGGCCAGACGGTCCAGAGCGGCCTCGGCGCCATCGGCGTCCGAGGCGAGCACGATCTCCTCGCCGCCCTGCGCGCCCAGACCGAGCACCGCGAGCATCGACGCGGCGTTCACCGGGTTGCCCTCGGCCTTGGCGATCGTCACGGGGACGCCGGAGGCCGTGGCGGCACGGACGAAGATGGAGGCGGGGCGGGCGTGCAGGCCCTCGGCCCAGCCGACGTTGACGCGGCGCTCAGCCATGGTGTTGCCCTTCAAGTCTCAAGCGGGTTGTCTAGACCAGTCTCTCACGGTTGGCGGGATGCTCGTGGCAGACGTCCGGCCCCGGTCCCGGGGCCGCTCGTCAACCCCCACCTTGCACGGCACACAGACGCCGCGCGACCGGTGCCACAGGCGTACCCCGGCCGTACGCTTGCCCCATGCAGAGCGCGTCGGAACAGCCGGCACAACCGGAACACGCCTACCCCGACCACTGGGAAGCGGACGTGGTCCTCCGTGACGGCGGCACCGCGCGCATCAGGCCCATCACCGCCGACGACGCGGACCGGCTCGTCAGCTTCTACGAGCAGGTCTCGGACGAGTCGAAGTACTACCGCTTCTTCGCGCCCTACCCGAGGCTGTCCGCCAAGGACGTGCACCGGTTCACCCATCACGACTTCGTCGACAGGGTCGGACTCGCGGCGACCGTCGGCGGAGAGTTCATCGCCACCGTCCGCTACGACCGCATCAACGCGCAGGGGCTGCCGGCCAGCGCCCCCGCCGACGAGGCCGAGGTCGCCTTCCTGGTCCAGGACGCGCACCAGGGCCGGGGCGTGGCCTCCGCGCTGCTCGAACACATCGCGGCGGTGGCGCGGGAGCGGGACATCCGACGGTTCGCGGCCGAGGTGCTGCCCGCCAACTCCAAGATGATCAAGGTCTTCACGGACGCCGGGTACACCCAGAAGCGCAGCTTCGAGGACGGCGCCGTACGGCTGCACCTCGACCTGGAGCCCACCGACCGCTCACTGGCCGTGCAGCGCGCCCGGGAGCAGCGGGCCGAGGCCCGCTCGGTCCAGCGGCTCCTCACCCCCGGCTCGGTCGCCGTCATCGGCGCCGGACGCGCGCCGGGAGGCGTCGGCCGGACGGTCCTGCGCAACCTGCTGGACTCCGGATTCACCGGCCGTACGTACGCCGTGAACCGCGCGCTCGGGGACACGGATGCCGCGCTCGACGGGGTGCCGGCCTTCCGGTCCGTCGGGGACATCGGCGAACCCGTCGACCTCGCGATCGTGGCCGTGCCCGCCGAGCGGGTGCCGGAGGCGGTCGCCGACTGCGGCGAGCACGGGGTACGGGGCCTGGTCGTGCTCACGGCGGGGTACGCGGAGAGCGGCCCGGAGGGGCGGGAGCGCCAGCGCGAACTGGTACGGCAGGCCCGCTCGTACGGCATGCGGATCATCGGGCCCAACTCGTTCGGGATCATCAACACCTCGGCCGACGTCCGGCTGAACGCCTCGCTCGCGCCGCAGATGCCGGCAGCCGGGCGGATCGGACTCTTCACCCAGTCCGGCGCGATCGGCATCGCGCTGCTCGCCGGGCTCCACCGGCGGGGCGCCGGCCTCTCGTCCTTCATCTCCGCAGGCAACCGGGCGGACGTCTCGGGCAACGACTTCCTCCAGCACTGGTACGACGACCCCGCGACCGACGTCGTCCTGCTGTACCTGGAATCGATCGGGAACCCGCGGAAGTTCACCCGCCTGGCCCGTCGGACGGCGGCGGTCAAGCCGGTGGTGGTGGTCAAGGGCGCGCGGCACAGCGGGAGTGCGCCGCCGGGGCACCGGGTGCCGGTCACCCGCATCGGGCACGCCACCGTCTCCGAGCTGCTCCGGCAGGCCGGCGTCATCCGCGTCGACACCGTCACCGAACTGGTCGACGCGGGCCTGCTCCTCGCGGGCCAGCCGCTGCCGACCGGGCCCCGGGTGGCGATCCTCGGCAACTCCGAGTCGCTCGGGCTGCTGACCTACGACGCCTGTCTGACGGAGGGGCTCCGCCCGCAACGTCCCCTCGACCTGACGACGGCGGCGACCCCGGCCGACTTCCGCGACGCGCTGACGGCGGCGCTCGGGGACGACGCCTGCGACGCCGTCGTGGTGACGGCGATTCCGTGGGTCGGCGAGAACGGCGCCGTCGAGTCGGGTGACGGCGAGGTCCTCGCGGCCTCCCTCCGCGACGCCGTCGCCTCGGCCCCGAACCCGGCGAAGCCGGTGGTCGTCGTCCACGTGGAGATGGGCGGCCTCGCCGAAGCCCTCGCCGTCGCGACCAGCACCCGACCGCCCGCCCGCAGGGGCGCGGTGGGAGCCGCCCCGGGTCCGCACGGCCTCGTCGGGGCGCACGGCGCCGAGGCTTCGGGGACGCCCGGGCCCGGAGCCGTACCGCCGGGACCGGCCGGGTCCGGAGCCGTACCGCCCGGACCGGTATCGATGGGACCGCCCGCGTCCGGAGCCGTACCGCCCGGACCGGCCGGGTCCGGAGCCGTACCGCCGGGCGCGTCCGGGTACGGCGGCGCTGACGCCGGGCGGCCGGGGGGCGGGGCACCGGCCTCCACGGGCGGACCGTCCGCTCCTGCCGCCCGCTCCGCGAGCGGCACGCCGGGGCCCGGCGCCGGTGATCCGTCCGGCCGGGACGCCGGCGAAGCCGACGCCCCGGGTGGTGACGACGCGCCGCGGCCCGGTGCCATCCCCGCCTATCCGGCCGCCGAGCGGGCCGTGCGGGCCCTCGCGGAAGCCGTGCGGTACGGGGAGTGGCGGCGGCAGGCGGCCGAGCCCGGGCGGGTGCCCGAGTTCGAGGACATCGACGAGAGCGGCGCCGCCGCGCGGATCGAGCGCGTGCTCGCCGAGGAGGCGGACGCCCGGGGCGTCACGCTCGACGCCGACGCGGCCGGTGAGCTCCTCGGCCGGTACGGCATCGCCGTGCTCCCGACCCTGCCGGCGCCGACCCCCGACGCCGCCGTCGTGGCCGCCGCCCGGCTCGGCTACCCCGTCGCCCTGAAGACGACCGCCCCGCACCTGCGCCACCGCCCCGATCTCGGCGGCGTACGGCTCGATCTGGCCACCGAGGAGCAACTCCGGACCGCGTACGCCGAATTGACCGAGACCCTCGGCAAGCCCGTCGAGCTCCAGCCCGTCGTCCAGGCCATGGTCCCGCGCGGCGTGGACACCGTCGTGCGGGCCGCCATCGACCCGGCCGTCGGCGCCGTGCTCTCCTTCGGCCTCGCCGGAGCCGCCTCCGAACTGCTCGGCGACATGTCCCACCGGCTCGTCCCCGCGACCGAGCGGGACGCCGCCGAACTCGTACGGTCCATCCGGACCGCCCCGCTGCTGTTCGGCTGGCGCGGCTCCGCGCCCGTCGACACCCCGGCCCTGGAAGAGCTGCTGCTGCGGGTCTCCCGGCTCGTCGACGACCACCCCGAGGTCGTCGCGATCGCCCTGGAGCCCGTCGTCGTCGCCGCGCAGGGCCTCTCCGTGCTCGGGGCCACCGTCCGTCTCGCCCCGCCGCCGCCCCGGACGGACCTCGGTCCGCGCCGCCTCCCCAGCTACTAGCCGACCCGCCGAGCGGCCGCCGCCGAGCGGCCCGGAGCGCCCCTTCCGACGGATTAGGATGGAGTCCATGGCGAAGACCGGTACGACGACCCAGGGGCTGCGCGCGGCGATCGAGCGCAGCGGCTACTACCCGGCCCTCGTGGCCGAGGCGGTGGAGGCCGCCGTCGGTGGCGAGGCGATCGCGTCGTACCTGGTGCACCAGGAGACCACCTTCGACTCCAACGAGGTCCGTCGCCATGTCACGGTCCTCGTTCTGACGGCCAACCGCTTCATCGTCAGCCACACCGACGAGCAGAACGCGGACACGAGCTCCCCGACGCCGTACGCCACGACCTCCACCGAGTCGGTCAAGCTCGACCGGATCTCCTCGGTCGTCGTCAGCCGCGTCGTCGCCAACCCGGAGTCGTACACCCCCGGCACCCTGCCCCGTGAGGTCGTCCTCACCATCGGCTGGGGCGCCGTCTCGCGGATCGACCTGGAGCCCGCCGCCTGCGGCGACCCGAACTGCGACGCCGACCACGGCTACACCGGCAACGCCACGGCCGACGACCTCAGCCTGCGCGTCAGCGACGCCGGTGACGGCCCGGACACGGTCCGCCAGACCCTCGCCTTCGCCCAGGCGCTCTCCGAAGCCACCGCGGCGACCCGCTGATGGTCCAGCCCACGGCCGTCAGCTCCGGCTGGCCGGACGACCCCGTTCCGCTCGACCTCGCGACAGCGCCCGTGCCCGAGTACGGCACCGGCTCGCTGGGCGACCTCCTGCCGACGCTCGTGGCCGGACAGGGCGTGCCCGGCTGCGACGCGCGGATCGCCGAGCTCACGCCGGCCGACCGGAACTGCGTCTTCCTGATCGACGGGCTCGGCTGGGAGCAGATCAAGGCCCACCCGGACGAGGCCCCGTACCTCACCTCGCTGCTCGGCGGCTCGCGCGGCGGCACGGGACGGCCCATCACGGCGGGCTTCCCCGCCACCACCGCGACCTCGCTCGCCTCGGTCGGCACGGGACGGTTCCCCGGTACGCACGGACTGCCGGGCTACACCGTCCGCAACCCCGAGACCGGCGAGCTCATGAACCAGCTCCGCTGGAAGCCGTGGACCTCCCCGCGCGTCTGGCAGCCGTACCCCACCGTCTTCCAGCTCGCCCACGCGGCCGGGGTCCACACCGCCCAGGTCTCCTCGCCGATCTTCCAGGACACCCCGCTCACCAAGATCGCGCTGAGCGGCGGAGCGTTCCACGGCAGGCTCTCCGGCGAGGAGCGGATGGACTTCGCCGCCGAGCAGCTCGCCGGCGGCGACCGCTCGCTGGTCTACACGTACTACAGCGAGCTCGACGGCGCCGGACACCGCTTCGGCATCGACTCCGACGCCTGGCGCGGCCAGCTGATGTTCGTCGACCGGCTCGTCCAGCGCCTCGCCGAGCAGCTGCCGCCCCGCTCGGCCCTGTACGTCACGGCCGACCACGGCATGGTCGACATCCCCTTCGACGAGCAGCACCGGATCGACTTCGACGAGGACTGGGAGCTGCGCGCCGGCGTCGCCCTCCTCGGCGGCGAGGGCCGCGCCCGCCATGTCTACGCGGTGCCGGGTGCCGAGGCCGACGTGCTGACGTGCTGGCGCGAGGTGCTCGGCGAGCAGTTCTGGGTGGCGAGCCGGGACGAGGCGATCGCGCGCGGCTGGTTCGGCGACGAGGTCGACGAGCGCGTGTACGGCCGAATCGGCGATGTCGTCGCGGCGGCCCACGACGACGTGGTGATCACCGCCTCCGTCAACGAACCCCACGAGTCGGCGATGGTCGGCATGCACGGATCGATGACCCCCGCGGAGCAGCTGGTGCCGCTCCTCGAAGTCCGTTCCTGACCACCCCGTCCACCCTTCGGGGAAATCCGCCCTGCGACGCGCTGATCGCCCGACGACCCGAAAGGTCACCTCCCCCTGATGTCCGAGCTGGTCTTTTTCTCCGGAACCATGGACTGTGGGAAGAGCACGCTGGCGCTGCAAATCACCCACAACCGCTCGGCCCGCGGCCTGCAGAGCGTGATCTTCACCCGTCAGGACCGCGCCGGCGAGGGCAAGCTCTCCTCCCGTCTCGGCCTGGTCACCGACGCGGTCGAGGTGGCGGACGCGATGGACCTGTACGCGTACGTGGTCAGTGAGCTGTCCCAGGGCGGCAAGGCGGACTACGTGATCGTGGACGAGGCCCAGTTCCTGGCGACGGAACAGATCGACCAGCTGGCGCGGATCGTGGACGACCTCGACATGGACGTCTTCGCCTTCGGGATCACGACGGACTTCCGTACGAAGCTCTTCCCCGGCTCGCAGCGCCTCATCGAACTCGCGGACCGGATAGAGCAGCTCCAGGTCGAGGCGCTCTGCTGGTGCGGAGCACGTGCCACCCACAACGCCCGTACCGTCGACGGGGAGATGGTCGTCGAGGGCGAACAGGTCGTCGTGGGCGACGTCAATCGCCCGGTGGAGGTCGGCTACGAGGTCCTGTGCCGACGCCACCACCGTCGCCGCATGACGTCGGCCTCCGCCCGTGCGGCCGCCCTCTCCCCGGACGTCCTCCCCGTCAATCGCGCCTGATCCATGGGGTGGTGACGCCCGTCGATCAGGACCGGCAGGGTCCCTGACCCGACGGCCTTCCTGACGATCTTTCTTCGGGTGAACGCAACCGACATCCCGTCTGAGCGCGTGTCGGCAGTCGAAGAGGTCCACAAGACGCTGCCCGTCGTGGCCGGGCGGAAACGAACCGCGCGGCCCGGGAGGATCAGGAGCCGTCCGTGTCGGACAGGATCACGCTGCGCCCCGTCACCGCCGACGATCTCGACGTGTGGGAGCAGGAGTTCACCGGACCGGACGGCTGGGGCGTCCACCAGTGGTTCGGCCACCAGTCGACGGCCGACCTGCGCCGCCGCTTCGCGGAGAACGGCCTTCTCGGCCCCGACGGAGGGCTGTTCTCCGTCGTCGAGGGCGACGTGACGGTGGGCCGGGTCAAGTGGTTCCCCGGTACGTGGGGGCCCGCGGACCTGACCAACTGGAGCCTCGCCATCGGCCTCGTGCCCTCCGCCCGCGGCCGGGGGGTCGGCACCCGGGCCCAACGGCTCCTGGCGGACTATCTGTTCGAACACACCAGGGCCGACCGGATCCAGGCATGGACGGACGTGGCCAACCTCGCGGAGCAACGGGCCCTCGAGAAGGCCGGCTTCGTCAGGGAAGGCGTCCTGCGCTCCGCCGTCTGGCGCGGCGGACAGTGGAACGACTCGGTGATCTACTCGATGCTCCGTGCGGAGCGGCCCGGAGCCGCGGACAACCGCCGGCGGAGCACCGGCCGTCCGACGGGGCCCGGAGCCGCGTCCGGGGACGGAGACGCCGACGGTGGCGGAACGACGGAGCAGGGCTGACGAAGCCCCCCCGTGCAGGACCGGACCCCGGGCCGCGACCGCGTGACCGACACGACCTTGTCCCATGACGACGGGAAACGACACCAGCGTGAATCAGGACCGAGTGCTCGAAGCCTTCCGCCGGGAAGCCGGGGCCTTGACCGATGCCATGTCAGAACTGTCCCCGGCCGAGTGGCACGTTCCGACACGCTGCACTCCCTGGAGCGTGCTCGACCTGCTCGGGCACGTATGCGTGGTGATCGACTGGCTGCCGGGCATGCTGGACGCACCGGCACCCGCAGATCCGGAGATCTCGGCAGCGGAGTACTACCGCCCGGACGACCGCTTCTCGCCCGGGACCAACGAACGTCGGATCACCCTGGCCAAGGACCGCGCGGCGAGGTCCGCCGACGGCGGCGCCTTCGCCCTGGACTTCGCCGAGACCTGGCAGCGGGTCGACCGGCTGTGCCGGGGCCAGGAGCCCGGCCGGACCGTACGAACGCGTCATGGCGACGCGATGCTCCTGACGGACTTCCTCCTCACCCGCGTGGTCGAGGTCGCCGTCCACGGTCTCGACCTCGCCGACGCACTCGGACGCGAGCCCTGGCTGACCCCGGCCGCCGGTGACGCCGTGACCGAGCTGCTCCTCGGCGCGGAACACGCCACGGCCACCGACGAGCTGGGGTGGAGCCGGACGCGGTTCCTGCGCAAGGCCACCGGCCGGGAGCCGCTGAACGTGGCGGAGGCGGCACGCGTCGAACGGCTCGGCATCGGCTGGCTCGCCCTGGGCTGACCTCGGCGTCCGCCTCCAGGGGGTGTCCTGAGACACCCTCTGGCCCCGAGAATCCGTGAATCTCCCGGTGCGCGAGCGCCGGGTGCGTCCATCCGCCGTCTCGTATCAGGAGGACTCGTGCGACGTGGTGAGGTCTGGTGGGTCGACTTCGACGAGCGGCGGCTGGTCGTTCTGTTGTCGGAGGACGGTGCGTCCGGGATCCGGGTGATGCAGGTCGTCGCCCCGTCGGGCGTCGACATCGGCGGCCTGGGCGTCGAAGTGCGCGTGGGTGCCACGGAGGGACTGCCCCTGGACGGTGTGCTGCGGGTCGCGTTCCCGCGCCCGGGCTTCACCCCCTGTACGTGGCTGACCACCGTGTCCCGCGACGACCTGATCGAGCGGGCGGGCGTCCTGCCCTCCGCGAAGCTCGGCGAGATCGAGGATGCCGTCCGACTCGCCGAACAGGAGCGGGAGCGGACTCCGGAGACGACCGCGAAGCTCGGCGAGATCAGGGACGCCCTCCGCCGCGGCGGCGGCGGGTAGTCGGCTTCGGGTGGGCGGGCTCGGGTGGGCGGGGAGGAAACGGACGCCGTCTCTCGCCACGCCCGGAGGCCCCGGTCTTCCGACCAGGGCCTCCGGGCGTGGCGGTCATCGGGGGCTCGGACCGTGCCGCGAGCCCCGGCCGGTCTCAGGCGAGTGCCGTCAGGGCCGTGGTCGCGAAGCCGTGGTCCTGCTCCGGGGCGCCGCCGCCGACCCCGATGGCGCCGATGAGGTGGCCGTCGCGGTGGACCGGCAGTCCACCGGCGATGAAGAGGAGCGGGCGGTCCAGCGCCGTGGTGAGGCTGTGGAACGGGCCGTCGGGCTTCACCAGGTCGACGAGGTCGGCGGTGGGGGCGTTCAACTGCAGCGCGGTGTACGCCTTGCGGGTGCTGGTCTCGCCGGAGACGAGCACGGCGCGGTCGTCCCGGCGGAAGGCCAGCAGGTGGCCGCCCGCGTCCAGGACGGTGACGCTGACGGTCACTCCGGCGTCCTCGGCGGCGCGGCGGGCGGCGTCGAGCAGGGTCTCGGCGTCCCGGGTGCTCAGCGGAGTGACGGCGGTGGGGGTGGTGGTGCTCATGGTGCGTTCTTCCTTCGTGGTGACGTGGTGCGGAGGTGACGTCGTGACGTGGTGCGGAGGTGAGGGGGAGACAGGGGGTACGAGGGTCAGTGGCCGACGGCCGTGGCGACTGCCGGGGCCGGAGCAGTGGCGGCGCCCGTCGCGACGACGCGGGAGCGGGCCTTGGTGCGCCGGTCGAGGAACGCGGCCAGGAAGGCCAGCAGCAGGGCGGTGGCAGAGAGGAGCGCGCCGACCCAGTTCGGGGCGGTGAAGCCGAGGCCGGCGGAGATCACGACGCCACCGAGCCAGGCGGCGAGCGCGTTGCCCAGGTTGAAGGCGCCGATGTTGGCGGCCGAGGCCAGGGTGGGGGCGGCGGTGGCCTGGTCGAGGACCCACTTCTGCAGCGGCGGGACCGTGGCGAAGCCGAGTGCGCCGATCAGCGTCAGGGTGATCGCGGCGAGCACCTTGTTGTGCGCAGTCGCCGTGAAGACCAGCAGGGACAGGGACAGGGCGCCCAGGGTGGTGAAGAGCAGCGGCATCAGGGCGCGGTCGGCGAACCGGCCGCCGACGAGGTTGCCGAGGAACATGCCGATGCCGAAGAGGACGAGCAGCCAGGTCACGGCGCCCTCGGTGTAGCCGGTGACCTCGGTCATCATCGGGGTGATGTAGGTGATGGCCGCGAACACACCGCCGTACCCGAGGACGGTCATCGCCATGGCGAGCCAGACCTGGACGTTCGTGAAGGCGGCGAACTCGGTGCGGACGTTCGCGCTCTCGGCCCGGCCCGTCTCCGGCACCAGCCTGGCCACGCCGAGGAGGCCGATCACGCCGAGCGCGGCGACGAGGGTGAAGGTGACGCGCCAGCCCGCGGCCTGGCCGATGTACGTGCCGAGCGGGACGCCGACGATGTTGGCGACGGTCAGGCCCATGAACATCAGCGAGATCGCCGACGCCTTCTTCTCCGGGGCGACCAGACCGGCGGCCACCACCGAGCCGATGCCGAAGAAGGCGCCGTGGGCGAGCGAGGCGACGATCCGGCCGATCAGCATCACGCCGAACGACGGGGCGAAGGCGGACAGCAGGTTGCCGACGACGAAGAGGCCCATCAGGAAGAGGAGCATCTTCTTGCGCGACACCTTGGTGCCGAGCACGGTCAGGAGCGGGGCTCCGAAGACGACGCCGAGGGCGTAGCCGGTCACCAGCCAGCCGGCGGTGGGGATCGTGACACCGAAGTCGCCGGCGACCTGGGGCAGCACGCCCATGATCACGAACTCGGTGGTGCCGATCCCGAAGGCCCCGATGGCCAGGGCCAGGAGCGCGAGAGGCATGGCGAAGCACCTTCCAAAACGATTGCAGGGGGGTCTTACGTGCTTCGACAATAGTTGCAGACGCGGGATAAACGCAAGCGATGGCTATTGCGTGGGCGGGATACCTTGTTCCGGCACCGGGCGACGGCACCCCGTGTTCACCTGCGGTGCGCCCGTACATCCCCTGCCGATCGGACGCGGGACGCCCGGCTGGGCGGTAATGGGCCTCGGCCCGTGACGGGACGCCTCACCGACGTGAGCACCGGGCCTTCGCGCAACCGCGCGCCGTACGGAACACCCGGAGGACGTGTGCCCCCTGCTGTCGAGACCGTGCCCGACCGGGGCGAGGGCGGGCGGACCGAAGGAGTCCGGCCCGACGCGGCGGACCCGGAGCGGGGCAACGGCCGCGCGCGGCTGATCCGCAGGGGCCGACGCAGCCTCCGCGTACGGGCGGCCGCCGCTGCCGCCCTGCTGACCTGCCTCGGGTTCTGTCTCGGCGGTCTGATGGCCGGCGCCCATCCCTTCGGACCCACGACCCGCAACACCGTCGACCTCGGGCAGCAATACCTGCCCTACCACGTCTACTGGCGTCGACTCCTGCTCGGCGACGCCGACGGCGATCTGTTCCTGAACTGGAGCGCGGGCTTCGGCACGAACTTCCTCGGCGACTTCGGCACGTATCTGAGCAGCCCCTTCGACCTGCTGGTCGTGCTCTTCCCGGCCGACCGGGCGGAACTCGCCCTCTACGTCATCACCACGGCCAAGATCACCGCCGCCGGTGGCGCGATGGCCGTGCTGCTCCTGACGCTGCGCCGCGGACCCTGGCCGGTGGCCGCCGTCCTGGGGACGGCGTACGCCCTGTGCGGCTGGGCGCTGAACCACGGAGCCACCGTCCCGATGTGGCTCGACGGTCTGCTCGCCTTCCCGCTGCTGTGCCTGGTGGGGGAGTGGGCCCGGGCCGGGCGCCGCCCTGTCCTCGGCCCGCTGATCGTGGCGCTGGCCTGGTTCGCCAACTTCTACACCGCGTACATGGCCACCGTCGGCGCGGCCGTCGTCCTCGTCGTCCGCTTGCTCACGGCCGACGGGCCGGACGGCGCCGTCCGCGCGCGCCTCGCCGGGCTGTTGCGCTCCGCGCGGGCGGTTCTCCTGGGCGTCGGTCTGGCGGCTCCGATCATTCTGGTGATCTTCCTGGCCACCAGGGTCGCGGACCCGACCCCCGTGGTGACGTTCGTCGCCGTCGACTGGGCGGACGTCTTCGCCCGGCTGCTCCCGGCCACGGCCGGCGTCGCGAGCCCCGCCCTGTTCATCGGCACGCCGGCGCTCGCGCTCGCCCTCACCCTGCCCTTCAACGGAGCCGTGGCGCCCCGCGTCAGGATCGCCTGGGTGGCCGCGCTCTGCCTGGTGACGCTCTCGATGCAATGGGAGCCCACCCACCTGCTCTGGCACGCGGGCGCCTCGCCCAACGGCATTCCGTACCGCCAGTCCTTCGTGCTCTGCGGCCTGCTGGTGATCGCGGGCTGGCTGTCCACCGCCCAGGGGCTGCCCCGGACGCCGGCCCTCCTCGGCGCGACGGCGCTGCTCGCGGCGACGGCGTTCGCGGCCCGGGACAGCGTCGCCGTCGACCGCTGGACCTACCCCGTCTTCGCCGCCGCACTGGCCCTCGCCGTGCCCGCCGCCGCGACCGTCGTCCTCGGGCGGCGGTACGCCTCCGGCTCCCGGGTCCTTCCGGCCGCGGCCGTCGCCCTCCTCGTCCTGGCACAGATCGGCGAGACCGCGATCACCGGCGGCAGGATCGCGGAGCAGCAGCTGGCCCAGGTCCACTGGTCGCCACGGGTCGGCCCCTGGCAGGAGGACATGGCCCGCGCCGTCGCGGCGAAGGACGCCTGGCCCCGCCACCGTACGGACCCCGGCGAGGTGCCCGGCGGCAACGATCCCCTGCTGGTCGGCGGCCAGGGCGGGGAGTACTACTCCAGCCTGAGCTCGGACGTCTACTCGCGCACGCTCTCCTCCCTCGGCTTCGGCTACTACGCCAAGGGCCGCCATCCCGTCAGCCTGGACAACCCGGTGACGGACGCGATCTTCTCGATCGGCACCCGGATGCGCTCCGAGCCCACCGCGCCGCTGCGGACGGACGAGCTGCCGGAGGCGGTCATCACCACCACCGACACGCCCGTGCCCCCGCTGGTCACCGTCAGGCCGGACGTCAGGCCGGACGCCCGGCGGGCCCGCTTCGGCGACTCCGCCTTCGCCAACCAGGAGCTGCTGCTCGGTTCGAAGGTGTACGAGACACCCGCCCGGCTCCGGCGCGCGGACGGGCCGAAGGGCAGCGCCACCCTGACCGCCACCTGCCCCGCGCGCGCGAGCCTGTGGTTCTGGGCGCCCCGACTCCAGGGCACCGCCGCCCTGAACGGACAGCCGCCCGTGTCCTTCACCGGCAAGCCGCCGTCCGTCCTCGGCCCCATGCGGCGGCTCGGCACCGTCCCGGGATCCGGCGAGGTACGGATCGACGTGCGCGGCGACCGGGGAGCCCTCGCGCTGCCACGGCAACCCGTCGGCTGCCTCGTCCAGGAGCGACTGGACACGGCCGTACGACAGTCGACCGCCACCGGAGCCACCGCCGTGCACGTCTCCGGACACGGACTCACGGCCGAACTCCCGGCCGGCAGCACCGGGACCGCCGTCATCGCCGTCCCGCGGATCTCCGGCTGGAGCTGCGCCGCCGGCGACGCGCGGCCGACCCCCGCCGAGCGCCATCTCGGCCTGCTGGCCGTTCCGCTCGACGACGGGGCGACCACGGTCAGTTGCTCGTTCCGGCCCCCCGGCCTGCGTATCGGCGGCGCCATCGCAGCCGTCTCGCTCCTCGTCCTGCTGGCGCTCGGATT
Source organism: Streptomyces sp. NPDC047971 (assembly GCF_040653355.1). NCBI lineage: Bacteria > Bacillati > Actinomycetota > Actinomycetes > Kitasatosporales > Streptomycetaceae > Streptomyces > Streptomyces sp. NPDC047971. The sequence continues at coordinate 89,289 of NZ_JBEZNW010000011.1, forward strand.
CCGGGGCCGGTTTCTCCGCAGGACGGCAAGAGTTCACCTGGAATGCACGCCGGGATCGGCCGACGGGAAATGACGGAAGATACGCTCCCGCCCGGCCGGGCTTTTGTCCGGGGGAATGTCATGGCTCGATCGCCCGCGTGATCGACTGATCGTCTGTTCGAGTGTGGGGAATCCGCGTGCCGAAACTGTCCGTCATCGTGCCCTTCCACAATGTCGGGATCTACGCCCCCGACACCATGCGCAGCCTCGCGAACAACGCGGACCCGGACTTCGAGTTCCTGCTGGTCGACGACTGCTCGACGGACGAGACGCCCTACGTGCTGGAGCGCTGGGCGAGCCGCGTCCCCCAGGCGACCGTCATCCGCCACGACACCAACCTCGGTGTCGCGCAGGCACGCAACACCGGCCTGGACGCGGCGACCGGCGACTACGTCACCTTCCTCGACGGCGACGACTGGTACGCCCCCGGCCACCTGCGCGCCCTGGTCCGCGGCATCGAGTCGCTCGGCTGCGACTTCGCCCGCACCGACCACGTGCAGTCGACCGGAAGCTCCCGCAGCATTCGCTACGCGCCCGCGAGAATCCGCGACACCGTGATGAATCCGCGCGACGGAATCGCCCCGGCCAAAATGGTGACGATGGTGGACTATCCCTTCGTCCCCTTCGGTATCTACAGCAGCCGCCTTTTCGAGAACGGCGCCTCGCGATTCGAGACGAGACTGCGCACCGCCGAGGACCGTCTCTGGGTATGGCGTCTCCATCTGAAAGCCACCACCTACGCGGCTCTCAGCCTGCACGGCGTCTTCTACCGGCGCGGTGTCACGACCTCTCTCACGCAGATCACCGACAACCGCCAACTGGACTTCATTCCCTCCTACGACCTCCTCCTCGAAGAGGTGTCGAAGGATCCCGAGGCCGACCGCTTTCTGCCGAAGGCCGTCCGCACCTACTGCGCGATGATCGCCTTCCACATGGGCAAGGCCGACCAGTACGAGGCGGCCGTGACCAGGCGCCTGAAGCAGAACGTCACGGAGGCCCTGCGCCGCATGCCCCAAGACGTGCTGGACGAGACGCTGGCCACGATGGACACCGCGCGCAGCACCCTGCTCACCAGCCTGCGCGCGACCGGAAGGACCGCCTGACCCATGACCGCGAACCCGCGTACCCAGATCTTCCAGGTCTCCACGCTCTACGGCGCCGCGACGTTGGCGGCGGCGCTCGACACAGGCCGGTTCGGCGCTCGCGAGGAGGTCCGGCGGATCCTCCTCGTGTCGAACAACGCCGAGATCCCCGAGACGGCGCTGCGGCTCGACGAGATGACCGGCTACGAGCGGATCGCCACCCGGTTCGACGAGACGATCGACTGGAACGAGGCCATCCATCCGCACCACCCGAGCTCCTGGTCACCTCGCCCGGAGGAGGCACCGCTGTGGCAGCGGGTCTTCCGGACGGCCTGGGAGCTCGGCACCGCCCCGGTCGAGCTGATCGTCGAGTCCATCCAGGTCAACCCCGCCAAGGCGCTCGCCGCGGTCTTCGCCGAGAGCACGGTCGAGGTGTACGCGGACGGCCTGATGAGCTACGGGCCGACCCGCGACGAGCTGCCCCAGTCGATCGCCTGCCGCATCCGGCGCCTGCTCCATCTGGACCTCGTGCCCGGTCTGCGCCCGCTGCTCCTGGCCGAGTACGACGTCGAGCCCGAGATCGTCCCCGACACGGCCTTCCGGGCGGTGCTCGCGGAGATCGCCGAGGCGGCCGGAGACGACCGGCGACTGGCCGCCGCGGCCGCGGCCGAGCCCACCGCCCTCCTCCTCGGCCAGTACCTCGCCGCCCTCGGCATCCTCACCGCCGACGAGGAGGAGGAACTGCACGTCCGGATGTTGCGCGGAGCCGCCGCGGCCGGCCACAGGTCGGTGGTCTTCAAGCCGCACCCGACCGCACCCTCCCGCTACTCGACCGCCCTGCACGCGGCGGCCGAGACGTCCGGAGTGCGCCTCACCGTCCTGGACGGTCCGCTCCTCGCCGAGACCTTCTACGAGCGCTGCCGCCCGCGGCTCGTCGTCGGCTGCTTCTCCACCGCGATGCTCACCGCCTCCGTCTACTACGACGTCCCCATCGCCCGGGTCGGCACCGACACGGTCCTGGAGCGGCTCAAGCCGTACGAGAACAGCAACCGGGTGCCGCTCACCGTCGTGGACCACGTCGTGTCCGACCTGGAATCGGCCGACGGCCCCGCCGTGCCCGGCGCCGCACCGGCGACCCTGAACCCGCTGGTACGGGCGGTGGGCTACTGCATGCAGCCGAAGCTCCATCCACTGCTGCGCGAGGAGACGGCCGGGTTCGTCACGGCGCTCCGCCGCGATGGCGGCACGGAGCGGTACTTCCCCGGGGAGCGGCTGACCGAACTCGGACTGCCCGGCGGCGAGCCGCGGCGGGGCGCGTCGAGGCTCCGCCGGAGCCTGGTGCGCGGCGGTCGGAGCTGACGGGCGGGACCGTGACGGCGGGGCGGAGCTCAGCCACCCGCCGAGCGGACGATGGTGAAGACCGCGCCCTCGGGGTCGGTGACCAGGGCGAGTCGGCCCGCCGTGCCCTCCCTGGGCGGCCGCAGTACCTGACCACCCAGTTCGACGACCAGGCGCGCGGCCGCGTCCGTGTCGTCGACCTCGAAGTACGTCATCCAGTGCGCGCCCCGGTCGCGCGGGAGCGCGGTGCCGACGCCGTGCAGCGACGCGACCGGGCGGCCCTCCAGATGGAGGGTCACGAAGTCGAGGTCGGCGGAGACCACCGGTTCGACCTCGTACCCGAACACCGTCCGGTAGAACTTGCCGACCGCCGAGGTCTCGTACGTCAGGAGCTCGTTCCACACCGGGGTGCCGGGCGCGCCCGCGGCCGCCGCGCCGAGGTGTGCGCCGGCCTGCCAGACACCGAAGACCGCGCCCGTCGGGTCGGAACAGATCACCATCCGCCCCGCCTCGCCCGCGTCGAGCGGACCGACCGCCACCGTTCCTCCGCAGCAGCGGATGATCTCCGCAGACTCGTCGGCGTCGTCCGTCGCCAGATACGTCGTCCAGGCGACCGGCAGATGCCGGTCCGGCGGCAGCTGGCCGATGCCCGCCACTTCCCTGCCGTCGAGCAGCGCACGGACGTACGGGCCGAGCTGCTGCGGACCGGGGACGAACTCCCAGCCGAAGAGCGCGCCGTAGAACTCCTGCGTCGCGTCAAGTCCGTGCACCATCAAGCTCACCCAACAGGGTGTACCCGGTGTGCGCCGGGTCGCCTCGGTCATCGTCACTCTCTCCTCGGACCATCGTCGTGGCCGTACGGGGGGACAAGCCGTGCGCACGAGCGCGTACGGGCGGCGGGAGCGGGGCTCCGGGTACCGCAGCGGATTACTGCCCGCCGTCGACCGGCCGTACGCGCGTGGGGTCGTGCGCCTCCGAGCAGATGCTCGCACCACCGGGCGGACAGTGCGCCAGGGCCGCGCCGTGGTTCGGCGCGATCCCGCGTGAGGATGTCCGGATCGCCGGACCGGGCCTCGCGGTCGCGCGATGACGTGCCGACGATCCCTGGGGCGTGCTCCGGGGCAGGGTGTGCTGCGCGAGGATGGCCCCTATGAAGCCCATCATCACCGCAAGCGAACTCGTGAGCGAGTCGGCGGGGGCCACGCCCCCGGTACTGCTGGACGTCCGCTGGCAGCTCGGCGGCCCGCCCGGGCTGCCCGCCTACGAGGCGGGGCACATCCCCGGTGCCGTCTTCGTGGACCTGGACGCGGAACTGGCCGGTCCGCCCGGCAGCGGGGGGCGGCACCCGCTGCCGGACCCGGCGGCCTTCGGAGCCGCGATGCGCCGGGCGGGCGTCTCGGCCGACACCCCGGTCGTCGTCTACGACGACTGGCTCGGCTGGGGTGCGGCCCGTGCCTGGTGGCTGCTGCGCTGGACGGGCCACGCGCGCGTGCGGGTCCTGGACGGCGGGCTCGGGGCGTGGACGGCGGCCGGACACGGCCTGTCGAGGGAGACTCCGGCGCCGGAGCCGGGCGACTTCGCTCCGGAGCCGGGCGCCGTCGCGCTGCTCGACGCGGACGGCGCGGCGGCCCTGGCCCGCACCGGCCTGCTCCTCGACGCCCGGGCGGCGGAGCGCTACCGGGGCGATGTCGAGCCGATCGACCCGGTCGGCGGCCACATCCCGGGCGCCGTGTCGGCCCCGACGACGGAGAACGTGGACGCGGAGGGCCGCTTCCTGTCCGCGGAGGACCTGGCGGCACGCTTCTCGAAGCTCGGCGCGGGAGACGCGCGCGGCGGCGAAGCCGTGGGTGTCTACTGCGGCTCGGGCGTCTCGGGCGCGCACGAGGTGCTGGCCCTGGAGATCGCCGGCGTCCCGGCGGCCCTCTACGCCGGTTCCTGGTCGGAGTGGTCGAACGACCCCGGCCGACCGGTGGCGACGGGGCCGAACCCCTAGCCGGCCGGCCGCCACGCGTCGTCGGCCGCCACGCGTCGTCGGCCGCCACAAGGAGGACCCCGGTCCGCCGGTGCGACGCGACCCTCGGCCGTCCTGCGCCCCGGGAGTGCCGCGCGAGAAGGGGCCCGCGCCAGGTCGGCGCGGGCCCCTCTCTCGTACGGCGATCAGTCCTGCTTCTTCCTTCGCGTGCCGAAGACGATCTCGTCCCAGCTCGGAACCGCCGCGCGGCGGCCCGGGCGGACGCCGTCCGCCTCCGCCTGGCGGTCCGTGGTGCCCGTCAGGCGGTCGCGGTGACCGGAGACCGCGCGGGGCATCAGGACGTCGGCGTACGCCGAGCCCGCTCCCGCCGAGGCCGCGGGAGCCGGGGGCTCCTCCGCCTCGGGCTCGTCGCTCGGCTCCGTGGAGGACGGCTCCGTGTTCCGTTCCGGGACGACCATGTCGCCGCGGAAGCTCGGCACGGCCTCCAGGAGGCTGGTGAGCGAGTCGCGCTCCTCCTCCGGCTCGGCGGACGGAGCGGACCGTTCCGACTGGCGCTCCATCTGGCGGTCCAGGGCCCGGTCCAGCGGCCTGTCCCGAGGCAGCCGGGCGATGCGCGGCACGAAGGGGAAGCTGGGCTCCGGCGCGGCGGCGATCGTGTCGTCCGTCTCGCCGATCAGCGCCCGCGCCTCGTCGTCCACGGCCTGGACGAGCCGCCTGGGCGGGTCGTACGTCCAGCTCGCCGTGTGGACCTCGCCGGCCACCCGGTAGACGAGCAGCACCTCCCAGGTGCCGTCGTCCCGGCGCCAGGAGTCCCACTGCACGGTGTCCTTCTCGGCGCCGCGCAGCAGCAACCGCTCCTGCACCGCCTCACCGAGCTGCGGACCGGTGTTCTCGCCGGGCCGGCGCACGGGTGTCTTGCGGGCCCGCTCGGCCATGAACGCCCGCTCGGCGAGCACGGGGCCCTCGAAGCGCCGCACGCGGTCGACGGGGATGCCGGCGAGCTGGGCGACCTCCTCGGCGGAGGCACCGGCACGTATCCGCGCCTGGATGTCGCGGGGGCGGAGGTGGCTCTCCACCTCGATCTCGATCTGACCGAGTCGCGCGCGGTCGTTGCGCACGGCGGCCCGCAGCCGCTCGTCGATCGGAAGCGTGTACTCCGTGCTGTCAGCAGCCTTCAGCACCAGTCGTGTGCCGTCGTTGGAGACGGCCACGACACGCAGTTCGGGCATGGGGACCTCCCGGGTGGTGCCTGCCGACGTCACGTGCGTCGCTGCTTCCGCTAGTCGAGTGTGGCCTGCCCGGGTGCAGCCTGCCACAACCTTGCCGAGTTGCCCGGCGTGTCGGGCATGGACCCTGGAACGCCGTTATGGCACGGTTACCTGTTCACGACTCAGAGTGACCGGCGGTCACGCTGTGCGACAGGAATCCGCGCGGTGCCACGGCGCCGCCGGTTCGAGCGCCACTTTCGGCCCCCTCCCGTAGAGCCCGAGCACCCTCGCGGGAGCGCGGACCCAGGGCTCGACACAGTACTCCATTCGGGCCACGTGGGTGGACCGGCGCGCCGCCCAACTTCTCCGGAGGTACGGGAGTTGAGTCTCCGCGCCCGTCGCCCGTACGTGTCGCTCTTCACAGAACCAGCGGAAACGGAACTATTCACTTCGCCCATTTGTCCCTTGTGGGTGGATGGTTGAACAGCTGAGCAGGCAAAGGCGGGGCATGGAGCAGGGCAAGGACGAGAAGAAGAAGCGGATCGATCTCAGCGTCGCCCAGGTCTCCGGCAGCGCCGTCGCCGCCGTCGTGGCCGCCAAACTCGCCTCCACCCTCGGCGTGTACGGCACGATCCTCGGCGCCGGTGTGATCAGTGTCATCGCGACCTGCGGAGGCTCGCTCTTCCACCACCTCTTCACGCGTACGGGAGAGCAGCTGCGGGAGGCCGCCGGACCCTCCGGTCCGGGGAAGGCGGGGGAGCCCGCGGCACGGCGGCCGGCGCCGGACCGTACGCGGACGCTCACGGCCGTCGGCGGGCCCGGGAAGCTCCCGCATGCCCGCGAGTTCGGGGCGGGGCCCGGTGGGGAGTTCGGCGAGGCCACCACGCACGGCACCCGCGTCCGGGGCTGGAAGCGCTCCGGCATCGCCGCGGCGCTCGTCTTCCTCGTCGCCATGGGAGGCATCACCACCTACGAACTGATCTCCGATCAGGACTTCAGCGGCACCAAGGGGAGCACGACCTTCGGCTCGGTCGTCCGGGGCGACGGCGGAGGAAGGGCCGAGCCCTCGACCGGCACGACACCGTCGCACCGGCCCGGCACCGAGCGGCAGCCGGAACGGGACACGAGCGGCGGCGCCGCCGGCACACCGTCTCCGGATTCCGGCGGGACGGCCCCCGCCCCGACGCCGACGCCCTCGCGCTCGACCGGGGGTGACCCGGCGCCCACTCCCACCCCGACGCCGACGCCCACGGACACGGCGCCGACCCCCGGCCCTTCGGCGACCCCGTCCACCGGCACGGGTGCCGGTGGACAGGCGGCCTCGCCGGCCGAGTGACCGTCAGTCGCCCAGTACCCGGCGCAGATAGTCGTTGGCGAACAGCCGGCCCGGGTCCAGTCGGTCCCGCAGCGCCGTGAACTCGGCGAAGCGCGGGTAGACCTCGGAGAAGTACGCGGCGTCCCGGGTGTGCACCTTGCCCCAGTGCGGCCGGCCGCCGTGCGCGGTCATGATGCGCTCCACGGCCGTGAAGTACGCGCGGTGGGGCGTCCCCTTGTAGAGATGCACGGCGATGTACGCGGTCTCCCGGCCCGAGGCCGTGGAGAGCGCGATGTCGTCGGCGGGGGCCGTCCGCACCTCCACCGGGAAGCTCACCTTCAGCGGCGAGCGCTCGACCATGGCCTTCACCTCGCGCAGCGCCGCGACGGCGGCCTCGCGCGGCAGGGCGTACTCCATCTCCAGGAAGCGGACCCGGCGCGGGGAGGTGAAGACCTTGTACGGGATGTCGGTGTACGTGCGGGCCGACAGCGCGCGACTGGAGATCTTGGCGAGCGAGGGGATCACCGGAGGGACGGCCCGGCCCAGCGAACAGGCGAGCTGGAAGACCCCGTTGGAGAGCAGCTCGTCCTCGACCCAGCCGCTGATCCTGCCGGGCGGGGCGGCGGGGCCGGCGCTGCGGTTGTTGCGCTTGGTGTTGCAGTTGTCGGTGTGCGGGAACCAGTAGAACTCGAAGTGCTCGTTCTCCGCGTGCAGCGCGTCGAACTCCGAGGTGACCCGGTCGAAGGGCATCGGCTCCTCGCGCGCGGTGAGCAGGAAGACCGGCTCCACGGCGAAGGTGATCGCCGTGACCACGCCGAGAGCGCCGAGGCCGATCCGGGCGGCCGCGAAGACCTCCGGGTTCTCCTTCTCCGAACAGGTCATCAGCCGGCCGTCCGCCGTGACCAGCTCCAGCTCCCGGATCTGCGCGGCTATCGAGGCCGAGTCGCGGCCGGTGCCGTGGGTTCCGGTGGACGTGGCGCCGGCGACCGTCTGCTCCATGATGTCGCCCATGTTCGTGAGCGACAGGCCCTCCCGGGCCAGCGCCACGTTGAGCCGCTTGAGCGGAGTGCCGGACTCCACCGTGACCGTCATCGCCTCGCGGTCGATGCGCCTGATGCCCGTCAGCAGATCGGGCCGGACCAGCACGCCGTCCGTGGCGGCGATCGAGGTGAAGGAGTGGCCGGTGCCCACGGTCTTCACCCGCAGTCCGTCCTCGGCCGCCTTCCCGATCGCCTCGGCCAGTTCCTCGGCCGAGGCCGGGCGCACCTCCCGTACCGGACGGGAGGTGACGTTCCCCGCCCAGTTACGCCACGGGCTGTTCGCCGTCCCGGCGCTCTCCGACCGCTGTGACTGCCCCGTGCTCGTCCCGCTCACGCTGCCCCTCCCGTGTCGGCACCGGCTGCCGCAGCCGGTGGTAGCCGAGGAGACCCACCAGGACCGCGAGCGCGCCCGAGACGACGGGCACCACGTACGCCGCTTCCGCCCCCGAGGCGTCGACGACCCAGCCGGCGGCCGAGGAGCCGAGCGCCACACCGATCGCGAGCCCGGTCCCTGTCCAGGTCATGCCCTCGGTCAGCTTGGTGCGAGGTACGTGCGCTTCGACGAGGGCCATGGTGGTCACCATCGTCGGTGCGATGGACAGGCCCGCGACAAAGAGCGCCACGGCCAGCAACGGCAGGTTCCCGGCCAGTAGGAGGGGGATCATACTCACGGCCATCGCGCAGACGCCCAGCAGCCACCTGCGCGACGGCTCGCCCTTGAGGTGGAGCAGGCCGAAAACGGCGCCGGCCAGACAGGAACCCAGCGCGTAGACCGCGAGCACCAGGCTGGCGGCCGCCTTGCTGCCCTGCTCCTCCGCGAACGCCACCGTCACCACGTCGATCGAGCCGAAGATCGCGCCGGTGGCGACGAAGGCGAGGGCGAGGACCTGGAGTCCGGGGGAGCGGAGCGCGGAACTTCCGGAGCTCCCGTCGTGCGGGTGCGGCGCGGGCTCCGTGGCGCGCAGCGAGGTCAGCCAGAAGACGCCGACGGCGAGGAAGACGGCCGCGAACAGCGGGCCGGCCTCGGGGAACCAGACGGTGGACAGGCCGATGGAGATGATCGGGCCGAAGATGAAGCACACCTCGTCGACGATCGACTCCCAGGAGTACGCGGTGTGCAGTCGGCGCGCCTCCCCCTGGTAGATGTCCGCCCAGCGGGCCCTGGTCATGGCCCCGAGGCTCGGCACGCAGCCGATCACGGCGGTGAACACGAACAGGGTCCAGTCCGGGGCGCCCTGCTGGACGCAGAGCAGCAGCCCGGCGGCCGCGACCAGCGACACGAGGGTCACCGGGCGCAGCACACGGCGCTGGCCGTACCGGTCGACCAGGCGTGAGACCTGCGGTCCCAGGACGGCGGCGGACATGGCCATGGTCGCGGAGAGCGCGCCCGCGAGGCCGTACCTCCCCGTCACCTGGGAGATCATGGTGACGATGCCGATGCCCATCATGGACAGCGGCATACGGCCGATGAATCCGGCGACCGAGAACGATCTGGTGCCGGGCGCCGCGAAGATCGCGCGGTAGGGACTGGGCAAGAGGATCTCCGGGCATCAGCTCAACACGTGTAATTAATAGCTAAAGCCTACGGTGTTGAACTGGATGCCGCAGCCGCATTTTTCGGCCGGGGCGCGCCATCGGCCTTCAGCGACGGATGGGAAGATCGGTGCCATGTCCGATCAGCACGATCCCGCCCCGTACGACGCCCTTCTGCTGCTCTCCTTCGGCGGCCCCGAGGGCCCGGACGACGTCGTCCCGTTCCTCGAGAACGTCACCCGCGGCCGAGGCATTCCGAAGGAGCGGCTCAAGGAAGTGGGCCGGCACTACTTCCTCTTCGGCGGCGTCAGCCCGATCAACGACCAGAACCGCGCACTGCTCGACGCGCTGCGCGCGGACTTCGAGCAGGCCGGCCTCGACCTGCCGGTCTACTGGGGAAACCGGAACTGGGCGCCGTACCTCACCGACACCCTGCGGGAGATGGTCACCGACGGCAGGCGCCACATCGCCGTCCTCACCACCAGTGCCTACGCCTCCTACTCCGGCTGCCGGCAGTACCGCGAGAACCTCGCCGACGCGCTCTCCGAGCTGGAGGCGGAGGGCCTTCCGCTGCCCCGGGTCGACAAGCTCCGGCACTACTTCAACCACCCCGGGTTCGTCGAGCCCATGGTCGAGGGCGTGCTCGCCTCGCTGGCCGACCTCGACGACTCCGTCCGGGCCGGCGCCCACCTCGCCTTCACCACCCACTCGATCCCCGACTCGGCGGCCGACTCCTCCGGCCCCTCCGGCGAGCACGGCGAGGGCGGCGCCTATGTGAAGCAGCACCTCGACGTGGCCCGGGTGATCGTGGACGAGGTACGCCGGAGGACGGGCGTCGACCGCCCCTGGAAGCTCGTCTACCAGTCCCGAAGCGGCGCCCCGCACATCCCCTGGCTGGAACCGGACATCTGCGACCACCTGGAGGAGCTGCACGGCGCCGGGGTCCCGGCCGCCGTGATGGTCCCGATCGGCTTCGTCTCGGACCACATGGAGGTGCTGTACGACCTCGACACCGAGGCCACCGCCAAGGCCGCCGAGCTGGAGCTCCCCGTCAAGCGCTCCGCCACCGTCGGAGCCGACCCGCGCTTCGCGGCGGCCGTGCGGGACCTCGTCCTGGAGCGCGCGGCGAGCGAGCGCGGCACCCGGGTCGAGCGCTGCGCGCTCGGCGCCCTCGGGGCCTCCCACGACCTCTGCCCCATCGGCTGCTGCCCGGCGAGGGCCGAGCGGCCCGCGGCGGCCGGAGCCGACAGCCCGTACGCATAAGGAGCGCTTGTGACCGAGCCCGTGAACCCTGTGCCGACCGATCCGCTGCTCACCGAACTGCTCGACCTCGCCCTGGAGGCGTCGCGCCTGGCCGGCGCCCTGCTCCGCGACGGCAGGCCGGACGACCTGGCCGTCGCGAAGACGAAGTCCAGCCCGATCGACGTCGTCACCGAGATGGACATCGCCGCCGAGAAGCTGATCACCGGCTTCCTCTCCGAGCACCGGCCCGACGACGGCTTCCTCGGCGAGGAGGGCGCCGCAAGCCCCGGCACCAGCGGCGTCCGCTGGGTGATCGACCCGCTCGACGGCACCGTGAACTACCTCTACGGGCTGCCCACCTGGGCCGTCTCCATCGCCGCCGAGCGCAACGGCGAGACCGTCGTCGGAGTCGTCGAGGCACCCATGCGCAACGAGACGTACCGCGCCGTGCTCGGCGGCGGCGCCCACATGGGGGAGCGGCGGCTGGCCGCCCGTCCCGCGCCCCCGCTGGAGCAGGCGCTGATCTCCACCGGCTTCGGCTACGTACAGACCCGGCGAGCCCGCCAGGCCGAGATCGCGCAGCGCGTGATCCCGCGCGTGCGCGACATCCGCCGGGGCGGATCGGCCGCCATCGACCTCTGTGACGTCGCCGCGAGCCGTCTCGACGGCTACTACGAGCGCGGCCTCAACCCCTGGGACCTCGCAGCCGGTGACCTGATCGCCCGCGAGGCGGGCGCCCTGACCGGTGGACGGCCCGGAGAGCGCCCCTCGGGCGAGCTGACCATCGCGGCCCCGCCCGGGGTCTTCGAGCCGCTCCAGGAGCTGCTGGAGGAGCTCGGAGCCTGGCGCGACTAGGGCGCGGGCGCGCATGCGAAGGGGCCCCGGTGTCGACGACACCGGGGCCCCTCCACGTCCGGGTCAGGCGCTGGCGGCGCCGACCTCCACGCCGTGTTCGGCGGCCAGGCGGTGCAGGTCGTCGAGCTCGGCCTGCTCGACCTCCGCGAGGAAGTCGTCGCCCGTCTCGCGCGCCCGTGTGAGGTCGGTCTGCGCAGTCCTTATGCGCTGCAGCAGTCCTGCGGTGAAAGCGTCCATCGTGCGCCCCCTCGTCATGGGTCGGTGGCACGGGGGTGTGCCGAGGGTGGGGTGGATCACACGCTGCAACCTCTGGGGGACAGAGCGGGTTGTGGCGCGCCACATACAGGGCGTGATCGCGGGGTGTGCAGACGTCCTCCCCACGCCCTTCCTCACAGAAACCTCAACTGGCCCGTGAATCCGGCGAATTCTCCGCGCGCCCCCTCCCACCCCACTCGTGCCCCCACACGCCCCCTTCCCTTCCGCGAGCCCTCCCGTCATCCCCCGTACGCCGTCTTACAGCCGGTTTACGCGCGTACCGGGCAGGATGGATACGCACAGTCAGTGCTCGGAACCGCCCGGGTCCGCGTGTGGGGACAGGGCTCTCAGGAAGGAAGAACAGACGTGCGTGTACTCGTCGTCGAGGACGAGCAGCTGCTCGCCGATGCGGTGGCCACCGGACTGCGCCGGGAGGCCATGGCGGTCGACGTCGTGTACGACGGCGCCGCCGCCCTCGAACGCATCGGGGTGAACGACTACGACGTGGTGGTCCTCGACCGGGACCTCCCGCTGGTCCACGGCGACGACGTCTGCCGCAAGATCGTCGAGCTGGGGATGCCCACCCGCGTCCTCATGCTCACGGCCTCCGGCGACGTCAGCGACCGCGTGGAGGGCCTTGAGCTCGGGGCCGACGACTACCTCCCCAAGCCCTTCGCCTTCACCGAGCTCACCGCGCGCGTGCGGGCCCTCGGCCGGCGCACCACCGTGCCGCTGCCGCCCGTCCTGGAGCGCGCCGGCATCAAGCTCGACCCGAACCGCCGCGAGATCTTCCGCGACGGCAAGGAGGTGCAGCTCGCGCCCAAGGAGTTCGCCGTCCTGGAGGTCCTGATGCGCAGCGAGGGCGCGGTCGTCTCGGCCGAGCAGCTCCTGGAGAAGGCCTGGGACGAGAACACGGACCCCTTCACCAACGTCGTACGGGTCACGGTGATGACCCTGCGCCGCAAGCTCGGCGAGCCGCCCGTCATCGTCACCGTCCCCGGCTCCGGCTACCGGATCTGACCCGGTGGCCGCGACCCCAGCGCCCCCTCAGGCGCCGCCGAAGCCGACCTGGGACCCCAGGGACCCGGTCAGGCCCCTGCTCCGTCCGACGATCCGGATACGGCTCACCCTCCTGTACGGCGGGATGTTCCTGATCGCCGGCATCCTGCTGCTGTCGATCATCTACCTGTTCACCGCGCAGGCACTCGGCGACAGCGCCTCGGAGCTGCCCTTCAAGGTCGTCAAGGGCGAGGTCCAGCCGACCACCTCCTGGTGCCAGCTGCCCGCCACGGGCACCGGCGAGCAGCTCAACGAGGCCGTCTCCGCCTGTCTCCAGCACCAGCGGGACCTGGCGCTCGACGACCTCCTGCGCCGCTCGCTGTTCGCCCTCCTCGGGCTGAGCATCATCGCCTTCGCCTTCGGCTACGCCATGGCGGGCCGGGTGCTCTCCCCGCTCGGCCGGATCACCCGGACCGCCCGCCAGGTGGCCGGATCCGATCTGGCCCGGCGGATCGAGCTGGACGGCCCGGACGACGAGCTGAAGGAGCTCGCGGACACCTTCGACGAGATGCTGGAGCGTCTGGAGCGGGCCTTCACCGCCCAGCAGCGCTTCGTCGCGAACGCCTCGCACGAGCTGCGGACCCCGCTGGCGATCAACCGCACCCTCCTGGAGGTCCATCTCTCGGACCCCGGGGCGCCCGTGGAGCTCCAGCAGCTCGGCAAGACCCTGCTCGCCACCAACGAGCGCAGCGAACAGCTGGTGGAGGGCCTGCTGCTGCTGGCCCGCAGTGACAACCAGATCGTGGAGCGCAAGCCCGTGGACCTCGCCGAGGTCGCCTCGCGCGCCATCGACCAGGTGCACGCGGAGGCGGTGGCCAAGGGCGTGGAGCTCCGCGGGGAGCGGGAGGCGGCCGTCGTCCAGGGCAACGGCGTCCTGCTCGAACGGATCGCCCTGAACCTGGTCCAGAACGCCGTGCGGTACAACGTGGCCGAAGGAGGCTGGGTGGAGGTCACCACCGAGACCGAGCACGGCCAGGCGGTCCTCGTCGTCTCGAACACGGGTCCCGTGGTTCCCGCGTACGAGATCGACAACCTCTTCGAGCCGTTCAGAAGGCTGCGGCAGGAGCGGACCGGGAGCGACAAGGGAGTCGGTCTCGGCCTGTCGATCGCGCGTTCCGTCGCGCGCGCCCACGGGGGCCGTATCATCGCGGAGCCCCGCGAAGGCGGCGGTCTCGTGATGCGTGTCACTCTTCCGATCTGACACACTTCGGGTACCAGCCGGTTCCGTTCGCTTTGCGCGGAATTCCGAGATCCCCGTTCCTGAGACGCTCATGTGTGATCGATCACAGGAACGAGCATCCGGCTTTCTACTCTCCGTGATCGAGAAATCCCTCGGAAAACCCGGAAAAGTCCGGGTTTCCGGGGGGTCGGATGACGGGAAGTACACGGGGTGGCGCCCGTGAAGGACGGCAGGTGGACCGTGTACGGTCCCGTTCGCCACCCAAAGCCGATCACTCGTGAGAGGGCCGGTTGGGTGTCGATTGAGTAACAGACCTTGATGTGAGGCAAAATCTCCGCCTCGGGTCGGGCACAAGTCCGGCCTCTCACGCGTTACGTGCGCTGGAGACACCGCAACCACCCAGAGGGGGAGAGCGACATGGCAACGGATTACGACACCCCACGCAAGACCGACGACGACGTCGACTCGGACAGCCTTGAGGAACTGAAGGCCCGCCGGAACGACAAGTCGACCTCGACGGTCGACGTCGACGAGTTCGAGGCCGCAGAGGGCCTTGAGCTGCCCGGCGCCGATCTCTCGAACGAGGAGCTCGCCGTACGGGTCCTGCCGAAGCAGGCCGACGAGTTCACCTGCATGAGCTGCTTCCTCGTGCACCACCGCAGCCAGCTGGCCCGGGAGAAGAACGGTCAGCCGATCTGCCGCGACTGCGACTGAGATCGCTCTGCCGTGGCAGGCGACTCACCGTCCCGGAAGCGACGCTTCCGGCTTCCCGGGAGGCCGGAGGCGTATCAGGGCGGCTCGGACCCGGCGGAGGGCGCTCAGGAGGCCCCCACAGCCGAGCAGAGCACCCTCCTGCCCTCCCTCGGCGCACGTGACGACGAGCGAGGCCCTTCGGCCTCGCTCGAAGCAGCCGTCACCGACGGGACGGCCGGAACGCCCGAGCCGGCGGACCGGGAGGCCCCGCGCGGCGGGCGCCGTCTCGACGCCGTCAAGCGCGTCGCCGAACCGGCGCGCGCGCAGCTGGACCGCATGAAACTCGGCCCCGCGCGGATCGACGCCGTCAAACGCGGCGTGAAGCGTGGCGGCGAGAGCGCGAAGGCCGGGATCGCCTACCTCGCCGACCGGCTCATCGAGATCGCCCCGCGCGTTCCCGTCCGGGACCTGGCGACCCTGCGCAGACACTTTCCCGGCCTGGGGCCGGAAGAGATCGCCGACAAACTCGTCGCGGGCGCGGCCAACGCCAGCTCGACCGTCGGCGCCGGCATCGGCGTCGCCGCGATGATGCCCGTACCCCCCGCGCTGCCGGCCGAGCTCGCGGCGGAGATCACCGGAGTCGCCGCGATCGAGCTCAAGCTCATCGCCGAACTCCACGAGGTCTACGGCCTGCGGCCGCCCGGCACGCTCACCCAGCGATCGACCGCGTATCTCACCGCCTGGACCGAGGAACGGGGCATCGACCCCACCAGGCCGACCACTGTCAACGCGGCACTCGGCGGGCAGCTCAAGCGTGAGCTGCGGCAGCAGATCATGAAGCGCATGGTGCGCAACCTGCCCAACCTGATGCCGTTCATGGTCGGCGCCGCCGTCGGCGCGGTGATGAACCGCCGCGACACCAGGAAGGTCGCCCAGCACGTCCGCAAGGACCTGCGGAAGCGCCAGGTGCCCTGGAGCGCCCTGGAGGGGCTGCCCCCGCTGGAGCAGCCCGAGAACCCCAAGGAGATCGGCTTCTAGCCCTCGCCGACCCGGCCCTCGGCGGTCAACGCCCCGCCGGCCCGGCCCTCGGCGGTCAACGCCTCACCGGCCTCCGCGCCCGTCTCCTCCGCGCCCGCGGCCACCAGGGCGGCGACCAGGCCCTCCGGATCACGGCTGGACAGATAGACGTAGGGCGTCGGGTCCGCCGGGTCGGTCACCTCGACCCGGACCGCCCGGGGCACGTAGCTGCGCAGCAGCATGAAAGCGCGCGGATCGGCCTTGTACGTGCGCCAGGCGCGCGCCTCCTCCGCGTCCAGTACCTCCGGCGCGCCCAGCGCGGAGACCGGGATCCTCGCGTCGCCGGCCACCAGCGAGCCGGCCACCACCCGAATCCGCGCCGAGCCGTACGAGGAGACGACGACCGCCGCCACCGCCCCCGCGGCGATCAGCCCGATCAGGGTCGGAACCGTACCCAGCGGGAACGTCACCAGACCGCCGGACAGGCCCAGCAGCGCCGTGATCACCCACCAGGAGCGGGGGGCGGTCAGACGTTCGTCGAAGCGCGGCGCGGAAGGCGGTGCGGAAGGCTGCATACGTCCAAGCTTGGCACGGCGCGACCTGCGCCCGGCCTCGCGGGTAAGGTCTGCGGCTGTGACTGCAACATCTGCCGCCCTCACCCCGCCGGCCGACGCCATACCGCCGGTACGCCACCCCGACGCGCCCGCCCCCGGCGAGCTGCTCGGATCGCACTACGCGTCCTGTTTCGGGTGCGGCGGCGGGCAGCCCCACGGTCTCCACCTGGAGGCCCGGGCCGGCGAGGGCGTGACCGTCACCGCCGAGTTCACCGTGACCCCCGACCATCAGGGTGCCCCCGGGCTCGCGCACGGCGGCGTCCTCGCCACGGCGCTCGACGAGACCCTCGGCTCCCTGAACTGGCTGCTGCGGGTCATCGCCGTCACCGGCCGTCTGGAGACCGACTTCGCGCGGCCCGTTCCGGTCGGCACCGTCCTGCACCTGGAGGCCGAGGTCACCGCCGTGCACGGGCGAAAGATCTACTCGACCGCCACCGGCCGGATCGGCGGGCCGGACGGCCCCGTCGCCGTCCGCGCCGACGCCCTCTTCATCGAGGTCAAGGTCGACCACTTCATCGACAACGGCCGCCCGGAGGAGATCCAGGCCGCCATGTCCGACCCCGACCAGGTCCGGCGCACCCGCGCCTTCGAGGTGAACCCCTGATGCGCAACCCTGTCGACGTCCTGATCCGGCGCGTGGACCCGGACGTGCCGATCCCGGCCTACGGCCACCCCGGCGACGCCGGAGCCGATCTCGTGACCACCGAGGCGGCCGTTCTGGCCCCCGGGGAGCGGGCCGTGCTGCCCACCGGGGTCTCCATCGCCCTGCCCGACGGCTACGCCGCCTTCGTGCACCCGCGCTCCGGGCTCGCTGCCAGGTGCGGAGTCGCCCTCGTGAATGCCCCGGGGACGGTGGATGCCGGGTACCGTGGAGAGATCAAGGTGATCGTGGTCAATCTCGACCCGCGCGAGAGCGTGCGGTTCGAACGGTTCGACCGGATTGCCCAACTGGTCGTCCAGCAGGTCGAGAAGGTGCGCTTCCACGAGGTGGCGGAGCTTCCCGGCTCGGCGCGGGCCGAGGGGGGCTTCGGGTCCACCGGCGGTCATGCCGCCGTGGACGGCACAACGGGTGGGAATCGATACGCTTCGGTCGTATCCGACCGGGAAGGACAGTGACGTGTTCGGACGTCGCAAGAAGAGCGGTACCGCTGAGGACGCGGCGGGCGAGGCCGAGCAGGTCGTCGACGAGGTCGGCACCGACGGAGAGGCCGACGCCCCGCGTCGGGTGAACCTTCCTCCGGCCCCCCGCCCCGACGGGCCGTGGGACATCTCCGAGGTCTCCAAGCCCGAGGACGGTCGGGTGGACCTGGGCGGCATCTTCGTGCCCGGTGTCGAGGGCATGGAGCTCCGGGTCGAGGTGGCGGGCGACGCGATCGTCGCGGCCACCGTCGTCCTGCGCGACAGCGCCGTGCAGCTGCAGGCCTTCGCCGCGCCGAAGAAGGAAGGCATCTGGGGCGAGGTCCGCGAGGAGATCGCCTCCGGCATCACCCAGCAGGGCGGTGTCATCGACGAGGTCGAGGGTCCGCTGGGCTGGGAGCTCCGGGCCCAGGTCCCGGTGCAGCTGCCCGACGGCACCGGTGGCGTGCAGCTGGTGCGCTTCGTGGGTGTCGACGGACCCCGCTGGTTCCTGCGCGGAGTGATCTCCGGCCAGGGCGCGGTGCAGCCGGAGGCCGCCGGTCTGCTGGAGCAGATCGTGCGGGACACCGTCGTGGTCCGGGGCGAGGGCCCGATGGCCCCGCGCGACCCGATCGTCCTCAAGCTGCCGAACGACGCGCAGATGGTGCCCGAGGGTGTCCAGCAGGAGGAGCAGGAAGGCTCGCGCTTCTCCGGCGGCATGGGCCAGCTCCAGCGCGGACCGGAGATCACCGAGGTCCGCTGAACCCCTGATTCCGTGAGGCCGGTGGGCCGCGTTTCGAACACGTTGTCCGGAACGCGGCCCACCGGCGTTTCCCGGACCCTGGCCCGGCGGCCCCCCGGCGGCACATACTGACGGGCGCACACGTTCGACGAGGGGGAGTGCGGGGATGACCGACAGCAGCGTGCGGACCGGCACGGCGGTGGCCGGGGACCTGTCCGGCGGACCCATGGTCCGGGTCGAGAACCTGCACCGCTCGTACGGCACGGGCGCGGCGGCCGTCCACGCCCTGCGCGGGGTCTCCTTCGACATCCCGCGCGGCGAGCTCGTCGCGCTCAAGGGCCGCTCCGGTTCCGGCAAGACCACCCTGCTCAACCTGGTCGGCGGCCTCGACGGCCCCGACGGCGGCCGGATCACCATCGACGGCACGGACCTCGCGGAGCTCGGCGAGGACGGGCTGCTCGAACTCCGCCGGGACCGCATCGGCTTCATCTTCCAGTCCTTCGGGCTCATCCCGATCCTCACCGCCGCCGAGAACGTCGGCGTACCCCTGCGGCTGCGCAGGGCGGACCCGAAGGAGCGGGAGGAGCGGATCGCCCTCCTCCTCGCCCTGGTCGGCCTCGCCGACCACGCGGCCCAGCGGCCCGGCGAGCTCTCCGGCGGCCAGCAGCAGCGGGTCGCCATCGCCCGCGCCCTCGCCAACAGGCCGGCCCTGCTGATCGCCGACGAGCCGACCGGTCAGCTCGACGCCGAGACCGGGCTCGCCGTGATGGAGCTCCTGCGAGCCGTGGTCCGCAGCGAGGGGGTCACGGCGCTGGTCGCCACGCACGACGCCCAGCTGCTGGGCCTCGCCGACCGGGTCCTCGAACTGAGCGACGGCGAGATCACCGAGCACTGAGCTTCCTGGATAGCGGATAGGGGATTTCGGATCCGATATCCCGTCTCCGCCGCCTCCCCGGGCCGTATCGGCGGACACATCAGGATCCTGTCAAGACGACCCCCGGGCCTTGCCCCTTGTGCAGAATGTCCGTTTCGCTGGACGTAAGGTCATGCCATGGGACGCGGCAAGCTACGGATCTACCTGGGCGCGGCACCGGGCGTCGGCAAGACGTACGCGATGCTCTCCGAGGGGCACCGTCGCGTGGAGCGCGGCACGGACTGCGTCGTCGCCTTCGTGGAACACCACGACCGCCCGCGTACGGAGGTCATGCTGCACGGCCTGCAGCAGGTGCCGCGCCGCACGCTCCCGTACCGGGGCGCGACCTTCACGGAGATGGACGTGGACGCCGTGCTGGCCAGGAAACCGGCCGTCGCGCTCGTCGACGAGCTCGCCCACACCAACGTCCCCGGCTCCCGCAACGGCAAGCGCTGGCAGGACGTGGAGGAACTGCTCGCCGCCGGGGTGGACGTCATATCGACGGTCAACATCCAGCACCTCGAATCCCTGGGCGACGTCGTCGAGTCGATCACCGGCGTGCGCCAGCAGGAGACCGTCCCCGACGAGGTCGTCCGCCGCGCCGACCAGATCGAGCTGGTCGACATGTCGCCCCAGGCCCTGCGCCGCCGCATGGCCCACGGCAACATCTACAAGCCCGACCGGATCGACGCGTCCCTCGCCAACTACTTCCGGCCCGGCAATCTGACCGCGCTGCGCGAACTCGCGCTGCTGTGGACCGCGGACCGGGTCGACGAGTACCTCCAGCAGTACCGGGGCGAGCACAACATCCGCTCCACCTGGCAGGCCCGCGAGCGGATCGTCGTCGGGCTCACCGGCGGACCCGAGGGCCGTACCCTCATCCGGCGCGCCGCCCGGCTGGCGGAGAAGGGCGCCGGCGGTGAGGTCCTCGCCGTCTACATCGCCCGCAGCGACGGCCTCACCGCAGCCTCGCCCAAGGAGCTCGCCCTCCAGCGGACGCTGGTCGAGGACCTCGGCGGAACGTTCCACCACGTCATCAGCGACGACATCCCCTCGGGCCTCCTCGAATTCGCCCGCGGCGTCAACGCCACCCAGATCGTCCTCGGCTCCAGCCGCCGCAAGTCCTGGCAGTACATGCTCGGCCCCGGCGTCGGCCAGACCGTCGCCCGCGAGTCGGGGCCCGACCTCGACGTCCACATCGTCACCCACGAGGAGGCCGCGAAGGGCCGCGGACTGCCCGTCGCACGGGGCGCCCGCCTCGGCCGCTCCCGGATCATCTGGGGCTGGATCGTCGGCATCGCGGGACCCGGGCTGCTCGCCCTGCTGCTCACCCATGTCGACGCCGACCTCGGCCTCGCCAACGACATGCTGCTCTTCCTGGCGCTGACCGTGGCCTCGGCGCTCCTCGGCGGACTCATGCCGGCGCTGGCGTCGGCCGCCTTCGGCTCGCTGCTGCTGAACTGGTTCTTCACCTCCCCCATCCATCAGCTGACCATCGCCGACCCCAAGAACATCGTCGCGATCGCCGTCTTCTTCGGCGTCGCCGTGGCCGTGGCCTCGGTCGTCGACCTCGCGGCCCGCCGCACCCATCAGGCCGCCCGGCTGCGCGCCGAGGCCGAGACGCTCTCGTTCCTCGCCGGCGGCGTGCTGCGCGGCGAGACGAGCCTGGATTCCCTGCTCGACCGGGTCCGGGAGACCTTCGCCATGGAGTCCGTCGCCCTGCTGGAACGGCAGAGCGACGTCGAGCCCTGGACGTGCGCGGCGAGCGTCGGCGCGCACCCCGTGGCCCGTCCCGAGGACGCGGACGTGGACATGCCCGTCGGCGAGCACCTGGCCCTCGCCCTGACCGGCCGGGTGCTGCCCGCCGAGGACCGGCGCGTGCTCGGCGCCTTCGCCGCACAGGCCGCGGTGGTCCTGGACCGGCAGCGGCTCGTCGGAGAGGCCGAGGAGGCCCGCAAGCTGGCCGAGGGCAACAAGATCCGTACGTCCCTGCTCGCGGCCGTCAGCCATGACCTGCGTACCCCGCTGGCCGGGATCAAGGCGGCCGTCTCCTCACTGCGCTCCGACGACGTCGAGTGGTCGGAGGAGGACCGTGCCGAACTCCTGGAGGGCATCGAGGACGGCGCCGACCGGCTCGACCACCTGGTGGGGAACCTCCTCGACATGTCCCGGCTCCAGACCGGCACCGTCACTCCGCTGATCCGTGCCATCGACCTCGACGAGGTCGTCCCCATGGCGCTCGGCGGGGTTCCGGACGGCAGCGCCGAGCTGGACATCCCCGAGACCCTCCCCATGGTCGACGTCGACAAGGGGCTCCTGGAGCGGGCCGTCGCCAACATCGTCGAGAACGCCGTGAAGTACAGCCCGCCCGCCGTGCCCGTCGCCGTCTCCGCCAGCGCCCTGGGCGACCGCGTCGAACTGCGCGTCGTGGACCGGGGGCCGGGGGTGCCCGACGAGAGCAAGGACGGCATCTTCGAGCCGTTCCAGCGCTTCGGGGATGCCCCGCGCGGCTCCGGGGTCGGCCTGGGACTCGCGGTCGCCCGCGGCTTCGTCGAGGCGATGGGCGGCACCATCACCGCCGAGGACACACCGGGCGGCGGGCTCACGATGACCCTCACCCTCCGGGCCGTGAACGGAAAGCGGCCACCGCCGCCCGCCGACGTACCCGCTCGGGTGATTTCTTGAAGCGGGGGATCGGGCCACGGGGTCCGACCGTACGGCCCGCCGACGCCATCCGATGTGAGCCACGACCCCGTGGGAACAGACAGAGAGAAGGAAGCACTCGATGACCCGGGTTCTCGTCGTCGACGACGAGCCGCAGATCGTCCGCGCTCTGGTGATCAACCTCAAGGCGCGGAAGTACGAGGTGGACGCGGCGCCCGACGGTGCCACCGCCCTCCGGATGGCCGCCGAGCGCCACCCCGACGTGGTCGTCCTCGACCTCGGACTGCCCGACCTCGACGGCGTCGAGGTCATCAAGGGCCTGCGCGGCTGGACGCGGGTGCCGATCCTGGTGCTCTCGGCGCGGCACACCTCGGACGAGAAGGTCGAGGCGCTGGACGCGGGCGCCGACGACTACGTCACCAAGCCGTTCGGGATGGACGAGCTCCTGGCCCGGCTGCGCGCCGCTGTCCGCCGGGCCGAGCCGGTCGGTGGCGGCGAGGACGGCGTCGTGGTCGTCGAGACCGAGGGCTTCACGGTCGACCTGGCGGCCAAGAAGGTGCACCGGGACGGGAAGGACGTCCGCCTCACGCCCACCGAATGGCACCTGCTCGAAGTCCTCGTCCGCAACAGCGGCCGGCTGGTCAGCCAGAAGCAGCTCCTCCAGGAGGTCTGGGGCCCGTCGTACGGCACCGAGACCAACTATCTGCGGGTGTACATGGCGCAGCTGCGGCGCAAGCTGGAGGCCGATCCCTCCCACCCCCGGCACTTCGTCACCGAGCCGGGAATGGGCTACCGCTTCGAGCGCTGAAGGGGCTCGGGACGGGTGCGGGGAGGAGCTCGGAGACGGGTCCGGAGAGGGGCTCGGAGACGGGTCCGGAGCTGGGCTCGGGAGCGGCTTCGGAGCTGGGCTCGGGAGCGGGTTCTCGGGCGGGCTCTGGGGGCGCCGGGAGCCGGTGACGGCGGCCGGTTCCGCTGTGGGCGGGGGCCGGTACGCTTTCTGTATGAGTGCTGCACCGCGTACAGAGAAGCCGGCCGGACGGTTCCGCCGGATGCTCGACCGGCTGTCCACCTCGCAGGAGGAGCTGGAGTCCGTCGAGCTCCAGGAGGACGCCGAGGCGTCGGGCTGCACGCGTATCTGCGACTGCTCCGACCGCCAGATAGTCAAGGTGACTGGTACCTTGCGCACGGTCACCCTGCGCCCTCGGGCCGGTGTGCCGGCCCTCGAGGCCGAGCTGTTCGACGGCACGGCCCCGCTGGACGTGGTGTGGCTGGGCCGGCGGTCCATCGTGGGCATCGAGCCGGGCCGCAAGCTGATCGCCTCCGGTCGCATCTCGATGAGCCACGGCCGGCGGGTCCTCTTCAACCCCAAATACGAGCTCCGACCGCTCGGACAGGAGTAGCCGGTGACGTCGTTCGACAAGCCGACGACGGATCAGGACGCCCAGGACACCCAGGCGCGCCACGATTCCCAGGGAGCGAAGGAGGTCACGGAGGCCGCGCTGTTCGAGGCCTTCGGCGGCCTGCGGGGCATGATCGAGACGGTCGTGCCCGGCCTTCTCTTCGTGACGATCTTCACGATCAACAAGGACCTGCACATCTCGGCGATCGCGGCGCTCGCGGTCTCCCTGGTCCTCGTCGCCGTCCGGCTGATCCGCCGGGACACCGTCAAGCACGCCTTCAGCGGTGTCTTCGGTGTGGCGTTCGGCGTGGTCTTCGCGATGATGACCGGCAACGCCAAGGACTTCTACCTGCCGGGCATGCTGTACACGCTGGGCCTCGCCCTCGCGTACATCATCACCACGCTCGCGGGCGTTCCGCTCATCGGCCTGATTCTCGGGCCGGTCTTCAAGGAGAACCTCTCCTGGCGGACGCGCAACCCCGGCCGCAAGAAGGCGTACGCGAAGGCGAGCTACGCGTGGGGCTTCATCCTGCTCGCGAAGTGCGCGATCCTCTTCCCGATGTACTGGTGGGCCGACACGACCAAGTTCGGCTGGGTCCTGGTCGCCCTGAAGATCCCGCCCTTCCTGCTCGCGGTCTACCTGACGTGGGTCTTCCTCGCGAAGGCGCCGCCGCCGATCGACGTGTTCGCCGAGATGGAGGCCGAGGAAGAGGCCGAGAAGGCCCGCAAGGCCGCCGCGGCACGACAGCCGGAGGCGTAGAGCCGACGGGCGTCGCGCCCCCCGGTACGAGCCAGGAGGCGCCCAGGCTCAGCGGAGGCCGTGAGACGACGTGGCGCGCGTGGCGCAGACGGAAGGGCCCGGGACCTCGTGAGGTCCCGGGCCCTTCGCGTACGGCTCTTCCGCCGGATCAGCTCGCCGACGACGTGTCGCGGCGGACCGACAGCAGGTCCTCCAGCTGCTCCTCGCGCGCCTGGGCGGCCACGAAGAGGAGCTCGTCGCCCGCCTCCAGCGTCTCCTCCGGGCTCGGGGTCAGCACCCGGGAGCCGCGGATGATCGTCACCAGGGAGGTGTCCTGCGGCCAGGCGACATCGCCCACCGCCGTACCCGCGATGCCCGACTCCGGCGGGAGCGTCAGCTCCACGAGGTTCGCGTCACCGTGGGAGAAGCGCAGCAGCCGGACGAGGTCGCCGACGCTCACCGCCTCCTCCACGAGGGCCGACATCAGACGCGGCGTCGACACGGCGACGTCCACGCCCCAGGACTCGTTGAAGAGCCATTCGTTCTTCGGGTTGTTCACCCGGGCGACCACGCGCGGCACGCCGTACTCGGTCTTCGCCAGCAGCGAGACGACCAGGTTCACCTTGTCGTCACCCGTGGCGGCGATCACCACGTTGCAGCGCTGCAGCGCTGCCTCGTCGAGCGAGGTGATCTCACAGGCGTCGGCGAGCAGCCACTCCGCCTGCGGCACCCGCTCCACCGAGATGGCGGTCGGCGCCTTGTCGATCAGGAGCACCTCGTGCCCGTTCTCCAGGAGCTCGCCCGCGATGGAACGGCCCACCGCACCCGCGCCCGCAATAGCGACACGCATCAGTGACCGCCCTCCTCGGGACCCTGGGCGAAGGCCTCCTCGACCTTCGCGATCTCGTCCGTGCGCATCATCACGTGCACGAGGTCGCCCTCCTGCAGCACGGTCTGCGACGTCGGGATGATCGACTCGCCGAGCCGGGTGAGGAACGCCACGCGCACACCCGTCTCGTCCTGCAGCTTGCTGATCTTGTGACCGATCCACGCCGGGGAGGTGTGCACCTCGGCCAGCTGCACGCCACCGCTGGGGTCGGTCCACAGCGGCTCCGCGCCGGACGGCAGCAGCCGCCGCAGCATCTGGTCGGCGGTCCAGCGGACCGTGGCGACCGTGGGGATGCCGAGTCGCTGGTAGACCTCGGCGCGCCGGGGGTCGTAGATCCGGGCGGCCACGTTCTCGATGCCGAACATCTCACGGGCGACCCGCGCCGCGATGATGTTCGAGTTGTCGCCGCTGCTCACGGCGGCGAAGGCACCGGCCTCCTCGATCCCCGCCTCGCGCAGCGTGTCCTGATCGAAGCCGACGCCGGTGACACGGCGCCCGCCGAAGCCCGAGCCGAGACGGCGGAAAGCCGTCGGGTCCTGGTCCACGACGGCGACGGTGTGCCCCTGCTGCTCCAGGGTCTGCGCGAGAGCGGCTCCCACTCGCCCGCAGCCCATGATGACGATGTGCACGTCCCCTTACCCCGCACTCCTGATCGTCTTACTGACCTGCGAATACACCCTGCTCACAACTTTCCTCACCCGACTGGCCCGGGCCGTGGCGGGCAGCGCCCTGCCGTGCTGCCCGATCCGAGCTTATGCGGCAACTCCTGAGGGGACCGCATCCGAGGTGCCGGGCACGGAGATTCGGTGCGGATTGGGGGTCGCGGTGAGCATGGCTGTTTTCGAACGCTTACGATCCTCTCCGTGTCCAAACTGACCGACCTGCCTAAACGGATCTTGATCGGACGGGCTCTGCGCAGCGACAAGCTCGGGGAGACCCTGCTACCGAAGCGCATCGCCCTCCCCGTCTTCGCCTCCGACCCGCTGTCCTCGGTGGCGTACGCACCCGGCGAGGTGCTGCTCGTCCTGTCGATCGCGGGTCTGTCGGCCTACCACTTCAGCCCGTGGATCGCGCTGGCCGTCGTCGTCCTGATGTTCACGGTCGTCGCGTCCTACCGGCAGAACGTCCACGCGTACCCCAGCGGCGGCGGCGACTACGAGGTCGCCAACACCAACCTCGGCCCCAAGGCCGGCCTGACCGTCGCCAGCGCCCTGCTCGTCGACTACGTCCTGACCGTCGCCGTCTCGATCTCCTCGGGCATCGAGAACCTCGGCTCGGCCATCCCGTTCGTCGTCGAGCACAAGGTCCTCTGCGCGGTCGGCGTCATCGTGCTGCTGACGCTGATGAACCTGCGCGGGGTGAAGGAGTCCGGCAGCCTCTTCGCCATCCCGACGTACGTCTTCGTCGCCGGCGTCTTCATCATGATCGCCTGGGGCGCCTACAAGGGCATCGTCCTCGACGAGACCATGAAGGCCCCGACCGCCGACTTCGAGATCAAGCCCGAGCACCAGGGGCTGGCCGGGTTCGCGCTGTTCTTCCTGCTGCTGCGCGCCTTCTCCTCCGGCTGTGCCGCCCTCACCGGCGTCGAGGCGATCTCCAACGGCGTCCCCGCGTTCCGGAAGCCGAAGTCGAAGAACGCGGCCACGACGCTCGCGCTGATGGGCGCGCTCGCCGTCACCATGTTCTGCGGCATCATCTTCCTGGCCCTCGCCACCGACGTACGCATGGCGGAGAAGCCCGCCCAGGACCTGCTCCTGAACGGCGTGCCGGTCGGCCCGGGCTACGTCCAGGACCCGGTCATCTCGCAGGTCGCCGCCGCCGTGTTCGGCGACGGGACGTTCTTCTTCGTCCTGCTCGCCGCGGCCACCGCGCTCGTCCTCTTCCTCGCCGCCAACACGGCGTACAACGGCTTCCCGCTCCTCGGCTCGATCCTCGCCCAGGACCGGTACCTGCCGCGTCAGCTGCACACCCGCGGCGACCGGCTCACCTTCTCCAACGGCATCGTGCTCCTCGCCGGCGCCGCCGCGCTGCTGGTCTGGGTCTACGGAGCCGACTCGACGAAGCTGATCCAGCTCTACATCGTCGGCGTCTTCGTCTCCTTCACGCTCAGCCAGACCGGCATGGTCCGGCACTGGAACCGGCACCTGAGGACCGAGAAGGACCCGGCCAAGCGCCGCCACATGATCCGCTCCCGCGCGATCAACGCCTTCGGCGCCTTCTTCACCGGCCTGGTCCTGGTCGTCGTCCTCGCCACCAAGTTCACGCACGGCGCCTGGGTCGCCCTGCTCGGCATGGTGATCTTCTACGGGACGATGACCGCGATCCGCCGCCACTACGACTCCGTCGCGGAGGAGATCGCCGCCGCGGAGGAGCGCCCCGACGAGTACGTACGCCCCTCGCGGGTCCGCTCGGTCGTCCTCGTCTCCAAGCTGCACAAGCCGACGCTGCGGGCGCTCGCCTACGCCAAGCTGCTGCACGCGAACGAGCTGGAGGCGCTCAGCGTCAACGTCGACCCGGCCGAGACCAGGGCGCTCAGGGAGGAGTGGGACCGGCGCGGGATCAACGTCCCCCTCAAGATCCTCGACTCGCCGTACCGTGAGATCACCCGGCCGGTGATCGAGTACGTGAAGAACATCCGCCGCGAGAGCCCGCGCGACGCCGTCTCCGTCTACATCCCGGAGTACGTCGTCGGCCACTGGTACGAGCACCTGCTGCACAACCAGAGTGCGCTGCGACTCAAGGGCCGCCTGCTCTTCACGCCCGGCGTGATGGTGACCTCCGTCCCCTACCAGCTGCAGTCCTCCGAGGCCGCGAAGAAGCGGGCCAGGAAGCGCCAGGACTGGAACGCGCCGGGTTCGGTGCGCCGCGGCCCGGTCGAGAGGCGCCCGAAGGAGCCCGCGGCCAAGAGCTGAGGCGTTCCGCGTCGCCACGGACACGTAGACTGGTGGGCTGCCGCGCTGCGGCGGCCCACCTGTCTCATTCTCTGGAGTTCCCCCGTCATGCAGAACGCACCTGTTCCTTCGTTGGTCGGGGAAGAGTACGAGGTCGAGGTCGGCCCGGTGGCGCACGGCGGCCACTGCATCGCGCGCACGGAGGCCGGCCGCGTCCTCTTCGTCCGGCACGCGCTCCCGGGTGAGCGGGTCGTCGCCCGGGTCACCGAGGGCGAGGAGACCTCCCGTTTCCTGCGCGCGGACGCGGTCACGATTCTGGAGGCGTCGAAGGACCGGGTGGAGGCCCCCTGTCCCTTCGCGGGCCCGGGCAAGTGCGGCGGCTGCGACTGGCAGCACGCCAAGCCGGGCGCGCAGCGCCGCCTCAAGGGCGAGGTCATCGCCGAACAGCTCCAGCGCCTGGCCGGGCTCACCCCCGAGGAGGCCGGCTGGGACGGCACCGTCATGCCGGCCGAGGGCGACAAGCTCCCCGCGGGCGAGGTCCCGCAGTGGCGGACGCGCGTCCAGTACGCCGTGGACGCCGAGGGCCACGCGGGGCTGCGCCGGCACCGCTCGCACGACGTCGAGGTGATCGACCATTGCATGATCGCGGCCGAGGGCGTCTCCGAACTCGGCATCGAGAAGCGGACCTGGGAGGGCATGGCCTCGATCGAGGCGATCGCCGCCTCGGGCTCCGGCGACCGCCAGGTCGTCCTGACCCCGCGCCCCGGCGCGCGGCTTCCGCTCGTGGAGCTGGACAAGCCGGTCTCGGTGCTCCGGGTCGACGAGAAGGACGGCGGCGTCCACCGCGTCCACGGCCGCCCCTTCGTCCGCGAGCGCGCCGACGACCGCACGTACCGCGTCGGCAACGGCGGCTTCTGGCAGGTCCACCCGAAGGCCGCGCAGACGCTGGTCCTCGCGGTGATGCAGGGCCTGATGCCCCGCAAGGGCGACACCGCCCTCGACCTCTACTGCGGCGTCGGCCTCTTCGCGGGCGCGATCGCCGACCGCGTGGGGGACCAGGGCGCGGTGCTCGGCATCGAGTCGGGCAAGCGCGCGGTCGAGGACGCCCGCCACAACCTGGCGGCCTACGACCGCGTCCGCATCGAACAGGGCAAGGTCGAGTCGGTCCTCCCGCGCACCCGCATCACGGAGGTCGACCTCATCGTCCTGGATCCGCCCCGCGCGGGCGCCGGCAAGCAGACGGTCAAGCACCTCGCGAGCCTGGGCGCCCGCCGCATCGCGTACGTCGCCTGCGACCCGGCGGCCCTGGCCCGAGACCTCGCCTACTTCGCCGAATCGGGCTACCGGGTCCGGACGCTGCGGGCGTTCGACCTGTTCCCGATGACGCACCACGTGGAGTGCGTGGCGATTCTGGAGCCTGCTGAAAAGGGCCGCTGACCTGCTATTTCTTCGAGTGTGCGTGATGGGCGTTACGTGCGTCAGGTGCGACATCTTGACGCATACTCGACGCACGTGACGCACGTTTGACGCGCGGACGGGGTGGTTTCTGATGGGTCGACATGCGCGCTTGGCGGCCGCAGAGTGGAGCCCTCGGTTGTGGGATGGTAGGCCTCTTGAGGTGGCAGGGGCACTGGCTGCGGAACTGTTGGCTGCCTCTGCCTGATCCGCTTCTCGGAGGCTTCGTCGCTTTCGTCGGCCGGTGCGGCGGCTCGCTTCCCGCTCAGGTTCGATTCGCCCAAGAGGGCCATGGAACGGGCCCCACGGCCGCTCGCCGGCAGTCCCGCCGAGCGGCACCACTCGGGCTAGTCAGTCACCATCCGCAGGCATCAGGAAACCGTCTGCTTCGCGGATCGCCCCCTTCACGACGAGCTCGTCCACATCGCTCGTGAGCGCATCCCTGATATCAGGACCCAGCCGTGTCCACCCGAAGAAGCGTGCGGCCTCGCGGAGCAGCTCCTCTCGGTGGACGCCCGGACTTTCCTCGACCACATGTCCCCTCGGCGGCGGCAGGTTCGCCACCCGCACGCTCTCGTACGACAAGCCCGGCTGCGTACCGGAGTCGAAGCCGAAGGCGAAACCGGCCCCCGCGCAGGCTCCCGCACCTACCTCCGGCCCTGCGGCCCCACCCGCACCGAGCGATCCCCAGGCACTGCCCCAGCCCTCGGCCCATCCAGAGCCGCCACAATCTCCCACCGGCCCCGCCGCCGACCTTCTCGCCCGCCTCCGTCTCGTCGACCCCCGGCTGCCGCTCTCCACCGGAGACGTCCAGCGCCTCGCGCCCGCCGTCGAGACCTGGCTCTCTCGCGCCGCGACGCTCGCCCAGATCCCCAGGACCTTGACCGCGAACCTCCCGCCCGAGCCCGTACCGATCCACCACCCGGCCCGGTTCCTGGAGTTCCGGCTCCGCCATCTCCTCCCGCCGCCCCTCCCTGCGGAGGAGTCGCGGCCGCCCGGACCGGCGCCCCTCGTCACCTGCGACGGCTGTGAGCGGGCCTTCCGCAGTCACGACCCGGACGCGTCCTGCGGGGATTGCCGAGAGGACGCTGCCGCGTGAATCAGGCCCCGTCCACGACCGCCAGGTGATGGCGCAGTTCGTCGGCCACCCGCGCCGCATCGCCCGCACCCGGCAGGCGCCAGTCCGTCTCGATGCCCTGGTCCACGGCCGCCTCGCTGCTGAAGCGGATCAGGTCGGGAGCGGGCAGGTGGTTGTCCCGCAGCCAAACGAGGAAGGGCGCTGCCTCGGCGGCCGTCGTGTCGACCAGCACCACGCAGTCCCGTCCGTGGACAGTGGCCGTGCCGTCGTATTCGGTGCCGTCGTCGGTGGCAGCCCAGAAGGAGAGGTACGGCTCGCCCTGGTGGGTGTGGTCCTGGCGGACCTTGTAGCGGGCTTCGGTGAACGACTGCCGGAGTGCTTCGCCCAGGCCCGCGAGGTCCAGGGACCAGGCATGCGGCTGCCGCGCCGGCGCGTAGAAGAGAAAGGTGGTCCGGTCGTCGTCATCGGGCGCCACGAGCAAGTCCTTAAGGGAGGGGGACGGTCAGGGGGAAGAGAAGGGGAACGGGGCGGACTCGGGTCGGCGAACCCGGCGTCACTTCACATAGCGGGCTGTGCCAGGCACCTGCTGGAGGGCCATGAGCGTCTGCCAGTACGGCACGGCCTCCTTGTCGTTGGTGACGATCTCCAGGCCCCGGATCTGGTCGTGTTCATTCATCGCCTGGCGGTACTTATCGAGTTCACCCTCGTCCTTGCCGATGAGGACGTCCTCCTTGTTCCACTTCTTCGTCCCGTCCTCCGTGTACTCGTCCTCGATCTCGAACGTGGACTGGCGACGCCAGGTGCTCTTCCGGCAGTCGTCGTCGGCGTCCTTGACGTACTTGGCGTCCACCATCATCCCGTCGGCGGGCCGCATACCGTCCGCGCCGATCGCGGGCTTCTCGTAGCCGGCGGGCAGGGGGATGATCCGCTCGGGGTAGCCGGCGATCCGCAACTGGTAGGCGTTCTCAGGAGCGGTGGGATCAGGCTTGCCCCCGAAGCCCGCCGGTTTCAGGCCGTTGACCCAGCTGACGAAGTCCTTCCGCTCCTCCGGCGTGAGCAACCGTGGCGGAGGCACTGCGGCCGGCGGAATCGGGTCCCGCCAGGGGATGCCCGGATCGGGGTCCCGGTAGACCGCGGGCACGATTCCCGGCATCCCGCCGGTGCACGAGGCGAGGACGAGAGGCACAGGCACCGGTACCGGCACCGGAACGGGGATCAACGGAGGCAGGAACGGCAGGCCGGGTGCGCTCGGACTCCCACCGCCCTCCGGCAGTCGGACGCGCTTCTCTGCCGAGTCCAGGGCGTGCCCCACCTCGCCCAGGCGCCGGATCCACGAGTCGCCCAGCACGGCGTCGAGCAGGCCCCCGTCGAAGCCGTTTCCGCCGAACATCGGACTGTCCCAGGGCA
This sequence comes from Streptomyces sp. NPDC047971, assembly GCF_040653355.1. Lineage (NCBI taxonomy): Bacteria > Bacillati > Actinomycetota > Actinomycetes > Kitasatosporales > Streptomycetaceae > Streptomyces > Streptomyces sp. NPDC047971. The sequence continues at coordinate 121,024 of NZ_JBEZNW010000011.1, forward strand.
TGTCGACGGCGAAGAGGTCCAGCTTGTGCTGCCGGATCGCCGACTCGGCGGCTTCGACGTGCTCGGCGTATCGGTCGCACGCCTTCGCGATCTCGTTGCAGGCGGCCACAAGGTTGGCGACGAGCGGCTCGTTCTCCTGGACTTGGCCGGGTGGGCAGGTCAGTCCGACGGACATCCTGAAGTACGTCCGGAACGCGTCGGCGGCTTCGCCCGAGTGCGCCTTGTCGGCCGTCATGGCCGATGCCTGGGCGTCCTCCAGGAATCGCAGCATCAGCTTGCCCCCGCGGCGCCAGCACTCGGCCACCACGCGCAGCTTCTCCGGCGAGCCACGGTAACGGTCGCTGCCGCCGCCGGGGACGTACTGCTCGTACCACGCGGTCTCCCCGACCGTCTCCGGCAGTTCCCGGCCCAGGCCGAGGTAGTTCTCGGGGCAGCCCTCCCCGGGGTCGCCCATGCCGGCGGTCATGTCCGCCTGTTTGCCCAGGAGTGCCGCCACGATGGCGCTTTCCTGGGCCATGAATTCGCGGGCATTGCGCATCAGCCCGCGGCTGGCCCCCCCCGAGCACGTACGAGCTGGAGCCGATCTTGTCCAGCGTGGCGGCAGCCGCCGATCGATACACCTTCGCGAACGCGCGCCCGGCGTCGTCGTCCCCTGCCATCCCGCGCTGCTGGTCCAGCTCGTGGTACAGGGCGATGGCGGTGTCCCGCGCCCCTCGCATGGTGTCGGTCAGGCCCATCACGCCTTTGATCATTCCTTCGGCGATGAACTTGAGATGCGGTGCCAGTCCGCTCATTGCCTCGCCCCTCGCCGGCTCCGGCACACGCGCCGAGCCGCCCCCGGGCCCGCGCCCACGGACACTCCCGGATCCGCTCGGCGGCGGGAGCGATCGGGGAGCCCTGAGCCGGGGTTCTCGTCCGGGCCGATACGGGTGTCACTCGTCCTACCCTCCATGATGGGCGAGGCAAGTGGCACGACGAGGAGGCCGAGTTGGAGAAGCTGACCGCCATGGAGCTCAAGGAGGTGTTCGGCTTATCCGAGGAGGCATGGCCGCGTCTCGCGGACGACATGATCGAGCCTTTCGACGACGGGGCCGTCGCCGACGGCCCGACGAGATGGTCGGGACACGCGTTCGCCCGGTGGCTCGCCTCCGCCCATCCCGAACTGGCGGGCGCGGGGCCCCTGCTGCTGCGCCCGGCACCCCCGGCCGAGTACCGGTACCTGGGGGGCGAGTACCGCGACGCGGACGACGACGTCCGTGCCGAGTACTTCGCCGGGCGCTGGGACACCCGGGAGGGCGTCGTCGCCGTCGTCCATCCGTGCGCGGGCATGCCCGACGCGAGCAGCCTGCTCGACCTGCACACGGACGCCGCCGCTCTCGTCGTCGTCCGGCGCCCCTACGCCTTCGACGGGCCCGAACTGCAGGCGGTGGACCGGGGGCGGCCCGAGCTCGTGTACCACCCGTGGTGGAGCGAGCTGGCCGCGCACCTGGGCGGCCCCGTCCCCTGGTGGCCCCGCGCGTTACGTCGCCGTGCCCACCTCACCGCATGGACCCCCGGAGACCCTCCCGCCCCCGTCGAGGTGGTGACCTCTCCCTCCTGGGAGCCGCTCTACGAGCTGGCGGGGCGGGAACCCGAGGGTTCCCCGGTGCGACGCGCCTGCTTCACGATCGGCCACCGCATCCGGGCCGGTGCGGCGGAGCACGCCTCGTGGGAGATCGAGAACCTCCGCTCCTGGTCGCGTGGGCCGGGCGACTCGATGGTGCATCCGGCCGTTCCGAGCGTGTCCGAGCCCGACCCCCGAGAGCTCGCGACGGACGCCGTCCTCGGCGCCGGGCTCGCCGAACTCTGCGGGCGTACGGACGACCTGGCCGTGGAGTGTCTTGAGCAGGTCAGCGCCTGGAGCGGCGAAGACCTTCCCTACGGCGGGACGTTCGAGGTGATCCGAACGGACGTCACCCGGGCCGCGGCCGAGTGGATCAACCGGCTGCGACCCGTCCCGCCGACCGCTCTGCACCGGGTGTGGGACGAGAGCCACGACACCGTGGCCACCTTCGTCGATCCGGTGACCGGCAGTCCGGTGGTCGCGGTGAAGGGGAAGTTCTCCTTCCGTAGCGTCCGGGAGATCACCTACATGGGGCGGGCGCCCAGACGCCTGCCCGAGGGGACGGTCCTCAAGGAGGTCATCCTCGACGACCCGGTCTGGGTGCGCACCGCCGACGGCGTGCTCTACCCGGCCCCCGCCATGGACGCCCCGGGGCTGTCCTGGGGGTACGACGGGTCGGGACCCCTCACGCTCGCCCAGTGCGTGGGGCGGCTGCTCGACGACGGCGGGGCCCACGCGGTCACCTTCGACGACGACAAGGACGAGCCGGGGCTCGGTGCGTACTTCCGGATCGAGCACGAGCGAGGAACGCGTCTGACGCGGCGTGAGCTCGTCCGTGCCCGCGGGAGCGGATGACCCGTCGAGCCCCTTCCCCCGGGTCTCGCGGCCCGTGATCGCGTCCCGCTCCCGCACCTTCCGAAAGGCCCTTCGTTCATGTCCCGACGCCGCCCGCGTCCCACCTGGCAGGTCGCCGACTTCTTCGCCCTGGAGCGGGAGGCGGAGGTGTACCTCGCGGCGGTCGATGCCTGCCTGGCCGTACCGGCCGTCGCACGACGGCTCGGTGTGCGCCCCCAGGCCACAGCCGAGAACGCCCGTGCGGCCATGCTCACCGAGGCCAACGTCGGGCGGGCCGTCGCGCCGTGCCGGGCCACCCAGGAGCGCTTCCGCGCCCTGGCGGAGCGAAGCGAGCGGCGCCACCGACAGCTCGACTACCTCCGTGAGCGCACGCACCCGCTGACCGTGGCCCTCTGCGGCATCACCGCGCTCGCCCTGCTGGTGGTCGTCTTCTCCTCCTGGCCCACGGCTCTCGCCGCCGCGTCGGCTCCGCCGCTGACCGCGGGAGTGATCTGGCGCCACCCGGTGTGGCGCATGTACGTCCGGCTCAACCTGCGGGAGTGGGCCCTGCGTCCGCGCGTCGCCCTGCTGGACAGGAGGACCGCCTGGGCGGCGGCCGCCTGGAGCCGGGACCTCCAGGAGAACGGCGTCCGCCCGCTGACCGACCGGGTGGTCGAGGCGCTGCTCGGTGACGACCGCGACTCCCTGCTCCTCGCGGACGACTTCCGCGGCCTGCGCTCGCCGCGCAACCCCCGGTACGTGGTGGAGAGCCGGGCCGCCCGGAGCCTGACCCGCAAGATCGCCCAGCTCGAGAGCGGTGGGACGATCGCGGTCAGCGGTTCCCGGGGCGCCGGCAAGTCGACCCTCCTGGAGACCTGTGCGGGCGAGGCCGGGTTCGCCGTCGTCGTGCAGGCCCCGGCCACCTACTCGCCGTACGACTTCCTGCTCTCCCTCTACGTCCGAACCTGCGAGAGCTATCTCGCTCACCAGGGTCACGCGCCTCCCGAGTTCCTCCGGCTCTCGCCCTTCCGCAGGCCGGCGCGCCGCATGCTGCCGGCCGTGCGGAGGGGGCTCCCGGTGCTGGTCTTCGGGCTGGTGGCGGGCTCACTGGTCGTCCTCGGCCTGGCCGCGGCCGTACGTTCCCTCTCGACCCGGCAGTGGCCGTCCCTGCGCGATCGGGCGCTGGACCTCTGGCACCGTGCGAGGGACGTGGTGCTCGACGTCTGGGAGGGCGAGCGGGCCGGCCTGGCGGTCCTCGCCGTCGTCGCGGGCGTCCTGCTGTGGGGCCTGCGGCGGTGGAAGCGGTGGGGCGCCGTTCGCGCAGGCGCCCGGAGCACTCTCGTCGTCGCGGGAGCGGGGCTGGCCGTCGCCGCCCTCGTCTCGCTGTGGGGCGACGACGACGTACGTGCCCGTGTGGGGGAGGCGGCCGAAAGGGTCGGCGGGGAGGTCTTCTCGCTGCTGGTCCTTCTGCTCATCGGCATCGGGTTCGTCGTGAGCGGGCGGCCGTGGGAGTACGGCTGGAGCGTGTTCCTCGCCCTCCACCGGCGGACTCTGATCGTCTGGGCCCTCATCTGCGGCGTGCTCGCGCTGCTCTCCACGGTGCCGCTGATGCGGGCCCTGGCGGCCGATCCCGAGAGCCCGTTGCGACTCGCGGTCGCCCTCACCGGCCTGTCGCTGATCAGAATGGCCAGGTGGAATCCGGCGAGCCCGGTCCCACCCCTCGTCACCGCCTGCCGTGACGAGCTGTACCGGCTCCAGACCGTACAGACGGCGTCCACCGCCGTGACGGCAGGGCCCCCTCAACTGCTCGCCGCGCAGACGAACTCCCTGTCGACCGTGCCCCCGAACTTCCCCGAACTGGTCTCCGACTTCCGCACGCTGCTGACGGAGATCGCCGCCGAGCGGCACGCGTGGGAGCAGCGGGTCGTGATCGCGATCGACGAAGTGGACCGGCTGGGCTCCGACACCGCGGCACTCGCCTTTCTCGGCGAGATCAAGGCCATCCTCGGTGTGCCCCACGTCCACTACCTGATCTCGGTCGCCGAAGACGTCGGCGCCTCCTTCGTGCGCCGCGGGCTGCCCCACCGCGGGGTCACCGACAGCTCGCTGGACGACATCGTGCACGTTCCGCCCTGCACGCTGGAGGAGTCCAAGGAGATCCTGGAGCGCCGGGCGTCCGGTCTCTCCGAGCCGTACAAGGCGCTCACGCACGCCCTCTCGGGCGGCATCCCGAGGGACCTCATCCGCTACGGACTGCGGCTGGACGAGATCGAGGCGAAGACACGGTTCGTCGAACTCACCGACATCGCGGGGCAACTGATCCTCGAAGAACTCAGCGACACGCTCGCCGGTTTCCGCACCCTCCTGGGCAAGCAGCGCTGGACGGCGCGGACCGGCACGGTCCTCGTCGCCTTCCGGAACGCGATGGACCAGCTGCGTCCGGCCTGTCCCTGTGACTCGGCCGAACTCCGCGGGGCCCTGGAACACGTGGCCTTCCACGACCTCCGCGGACACCTGGGAGAGGAGAGCGCGGCAGAGGTCTCGGACGAGGCCCGGGAGCTTCTCGACGAGGCGTCGGCCTACGCCCTGTTCTCGCTGACCCTGCTCGACATCTTCGGCAGGGGGGACTTCGCCCAGCGCCGCGACGGTGCAGCGGGACGCGGCCCCGCCGGGGACCTGGAACAGCTCGCCCGCGCCCGTCAGGAGCTGGAGGTGTCGCCGTACAGCGCGCGACACCTGATCGGAACGATCCGCACCGCGTGGCAGCTGCCGGAGCGCCCGACCGCGGGCCCGCCGGCCGCCGTTCCGGTGCCCCGCGGTGCCGACTGCCCGCGTCATCCGAGCGTGTCGGTCTGACGCGGGAGACGCGGCCCTGCCCGCGGATGTGTCAGCCCCCGTTGGATGCCGATCCTCCGATGACGCATGATGCGCACGACGGCCGGCGCGGGCGGGCCCGGGTGCTGAGTACAGGGGGGTTGGCGACATGAGTCTCGCCGCGAACGCGGCCACACTGGGCGGAAGCCTCTGGTCCGCGCATGGGCACGCCCACTACTACTTTCCGCCGTACGCCCTGAACTGGTTCGCCGGCATCTCCTATGACGGTGACGGCGTGCCTCGGTATCGCGGCCGGCAGATCACTCCGATCCAGGCCCGCCGTCTGCGTACGGCCCTGTGGCGGGTCGCCGTCTCGGCGGAACCGGAGGAGCGGGGGAGGGTCCTGATCGCCTCCGACTCCTGTCGTGGTGCCCATCGCGCCACGCTGATCCGGTCACCGCTCGCCACCGCCGCGCAGATACGGGAGACCGCCCAGGAGCAGGCCGCGCTGCTCCTGGGCGGCGATGCCGGTGTCCCCTCGGGGATCGCCACGTGGCCGTGCGAGGTGAAGAGCGCGTTCTGAACCGGCTCAGTCCCGACCCACGACCTCCGCGCGACGGACGGTACGGCGTGTGGTGGTGCCCTGCAGTTCGGCCAGGCCGCTTCGGGTCGCCGCGATGACGACGCGGTCCTCGGGGCGCAGGACGTAGCCGGGATGGAGGTCCCACAGGAGCTGGGGCGGGTCGCCGTCGTGGTGGGCGGCGGCGAGGTCGGGGTGGCGCGCGGCGGGGGAGGCGGTGTCGAGGGCGAGGACGCGCCACGCGCCGGGACGGAACGCCTCGGCGACGGTACGCCCCTCGAACTGGCGGTGTCCGGCGACGAGCAGGGCGGCGACGAGCAGGACCTTGCGCTCGACCGGTATCGCGCCGAGGATCTGGCGGCCCATCATGGCGCCGGCGAACGCCGGGGCGGCCAGGTGGGTGACGCTGCGGCTCCGGGTGAGGGCCTCGGGGTGGGTGGTGCGCAGCGTGCGGTGGACGGCGGTCGCGAACTCGTCCTCGTACAGGCGCAGGGCGACGCGCAGGTCGGGCTTGACCGTGCGGGCGTGGAGCGTCGCCTCCAGGTTGGTGGTGTCGGAGCTGGTCAGGGCGAGCAGCACATGCGCGCGGCCGATCTTTGCCGCCTCCAGGACGCCTTCATCGGTGACGTCGCCGAGCACCACCGGCACATGGAGGCCGCGGGCCAGGGGGATGCCGCGGGCGTCGGGGTCCTCCTCGACGCAGACGACCGGGATGTCGAGCTCGCGCAGCTGGGCGAGGACACGGCTGCCGACCTTTCCGAGGCCGAGCAGGACGACATGGCCGGACAGCCCCCGGGGCGGACGCCGCAGGGCCGCCGCGTCGCGGAAGGTGCCCAGGGCCTCGAGAGCCCCGGCGACGAGCAGGGGGAGCAGGGCGAGGCCGACGAGCCCGGTCAGAAGCTGGAGGATCTGGTTCGTCATCGGAGCTTCGAGGGCGGGGTCGTTGATCGAGAAGAGGTCGAGCAGGGTGATGTAGGCGGCGTGCACCGGGTCGGCGTCGGTGAGCAGGGTCGTGGTGAGGGTCAGGGCGAGGACGGCGGCGACGATGCCTGCCAGCGCCCAGCGCAGGCGGCTGGAGAAGAGCTCACGCAGCGGCGCCCCGCGTCGGGCCAGGCGGCGCGCGGGCAGGGCGGGTCCGGCGTACCGCACGGTCTCCAGGACGAGGCTGCCGCGACCGGTGGAGCCCACCACTGTCCGGTCGTCCGGCAGCAGGACGGGCCCGTGAGGGCCGCTGGCCTCCGAGCCCTCCGCGCCCGCCGGATCCGCGGTCGTGGACGAGAGCAGCGCCAGGGTGCACAGACCGGGGTCCGGCACCTCGCCGCGTCCGGGCGGGGTGCGCTCGCCGGCCCGCAGGAGGACGCCGCCCGCCTGGACGACCTTGCTCGTGCCGGCGACGGCGGTGGCGGCGAGGGCGGGCGCGGCGGTGTCCGCGTCGGACAGGACGGTCGTGGAGGCGTCGAGGACCGCCCGGTCCCTACCGGGAGCGTGGACGAGCGCGGCCTGGTCGAGCAGCTCCTCCAGGTGCTGTCCCAGCTTGCGGTTGTACATGCGGACCACGAGGCGAAGCCCCGGACTGAGCCGACGGGCCGCGAGCGCCGCCCGGAGGTTGGTCTCGTCGTCCTCGTACAGCAGCGCGAGAGCCGTCGCCCGGTCGGCCCCCGCCAGGAGCAACGTCTCCCGTGTCGGGGCCTGGGCCGTCAGCACACGTACGGGTACGACCCCTCCGCCGCTCGCCGGGTCGGCCGGACCGACGAGCGGGCCGTCGGTCCGGTCGTCGGCCCCATCCTCACCGACGACCAGGACGACCCGCTGCCGGTAGACCACCCGCAACTCGTCGGCCAGCCTCCGGGCCAGCCCGTCGTCGCCGCAGACGACCATGTGGCCACCGGTACCTGACTCCACCTGAAACTGCGGCTGTTCCCTCATGTCCCCCCCGGTGACGTCCCGCGTACCGCCGCTCCGCCCGGCCGGGGCGGCCTCCGGCCCTAGTGGGTGATCTCGACGACCCCGTTGTCGGACGGTGTCGCCGCCGGCGGGGCCGGCGCGGGCTTCTTCTCGGTGAGGCCCTGGAGGAGGGCGGCGAGGTCCATTCCGGTGGCGGAGGAGAGGAGTTCCATGCCCTGGGTGACGTTGTCGGTGACCGTGCGGGTCAACCGGCTCGCCCCGTCGGTGGAGATGACGGTCATCTTGTCCACGGCGGCCAGCGGCTCGGCGGCCTTGGCGACGACCTCCGGCAGTACCTCCACGAGCATTTGCAGGACGGCCGCGTCACCGTACTGGGCGAACGCGTCGGCCTTCTTCCGCATGGCCTCGGCCTCGGCGGAACCCTTCGCGCCGATGGCGGCGGCCTCGGCCTCGCCCTCGATGCGTACGGCCTCGGCGAGCGCGGCGCGGTGCGCCTTCTCGCCCTCACCGGTCAGCCGCGCCCGCTCGGCGGCCGCCTCCGCCTCCTTCACGGACGCGATACGACGGGCCTCGGCCTCCTGCTCGGCCTGGTAGCGGGCGGCGTCGGCGGGCTTGCGGACCTGGGTGTCGAGCTGACGGTCGGTCAGCGCCGCCTGACGCGCCGCGACCTTCTCCTGCTCGGTGAGGATCTGCTGCTGGCGGTCGGCCTCGGCGAGCGGACCGGCGGCGTTGGCCTGGGCGGCGGCCTCGTCGGTCTGGGCCTTGATCTCGGCCTGCTTGAGGTAGAGCGTCCGCTGCGCGATCGCGATCTCCTCCTCGGCCTTCAGCCGTGCCTGTTCGGCGGCGCGACGGGCGACGGCCTCGGCGATGTCGGCCTCCTGCCTGGCGCGGGCGGCCTCCGGGCGGCCGAGGTCCTCGAGGTAGGAGCCCTCGGTGGTGATGTCCTGGATCTGGAAGGCGTCGAGGACCAGCCCCTGGCCGGACAGGCTGGCTTCGGCCTCCTCCGCGACCTGGCCGGCGAAGGCGGCGCGGTCGCGGATGATGTCCTCGACCGACATGCGGCCCACGATGGAGCGGAGCGCGCCGGAGAGCACTTCCTGGGTGAAGCCGACGATGCCGTTCTGCTGCATCAGGAACCGCTGCGCGGCGGCCCGGATCGAGTCCTCGGTGCCGCCGACCTTGACGATCGCGACGCCCTCCAGGTTGGCCTTGACCCCGCGCAGGGTCACCGCGCCGCGCACCGCGACGGGGATGTGCCGGCTGGACAGGTCGAGGGTGAACCTCTGCTGCACGAACGGCACGACGAAGACACCGCCGCCGACCACGACCTTCTGGCCGCTGTTGTCGGTGAAGACCCGGCCGGTCTGCGGATCGGTGGCCTGCTTGCCGCGGCGCCCGGTGATGATGAACGCCTCGCTCGGTCCCGCGACCTTGTAGCGCGTGATGACGACGAAGCCGAGCAGGACGAGCAGGACGACGATGCCCAGCACGGCCATGAGGACAGGGCTCATGAGGAGACCCCCTTCGCTTGGAACGGAACGTGAAGAGCCGGCGACGGCGGACGCGTCAGCGTTCCACCGGGCGGACGGCGACCGACGTCGGTGAGAGCACCGACTCGACCCACACCTCGGCACCGCGGGGAACCGGGGCCGACGCCTTCGCCGCGTACTTGACCGGCTGGCCCGCGAGACGCAACAGCACCTCGCCGTATCCGCCGGCCGGGATGGCGGTGACGACCCGACCCGGACTGCCGGTGAGGTCGTCGCCACGCGGCACGGCTGCCTCGTCGCGCATCAGCGCCCGGCTGAACCTCCCCGTCAGCCAGGCGACGACGCCCCCCGCGACCGTGCCCGCGCCGGTGGCGACCCCCGCCCCCGTCCCGGTGACGCCCATCGTGATCGCCCCCGCGAAACCGAGCGCCGACACGAATCCGGCGATCACCGGCAACGACAGAAACCCGTCCAGTCCCCCGCCGACCCCGTCGAGGACCCCCTCCAGCACCCCGTCGAGGACCAGGGCCAGAACCAGCAGCACGAGCCCGGCGATGCCGAGCCCCAGAAACCACGCCATGGTCCAGCTCCTTCGGACGTTCCCCCGTCTCCGCCGTCCAGAGGATCGTCCCACCGCATCGCACGGTGGTTCACTGCCGGAGCCCGGCAATCTTTACGCGTTCTTAATGCCGTGGCCGTGCCGACGGGTCGCGTCCGGCCCCGGCCGGGCTCAGAGCGGCTGCTCGGGCCAGTCCAGGAGGCGGGCGCCGATGACGGCCGTCTGGAGGGTGTAGCGCTCGGCCGGATCGGCGGGGTCCGCACCCGTCAGACGCCGGATGCGGTCGAGCCGGTACGTCATGGCGCGAGGGCTCAGCGAGAGGCGGCGGGCGGCCTCCGCGGAGACGCAGTTCGTGTCGAAGTACGCGGTGAGGGTGTCGAGGAGCGGCTGCGCACCGCCCCGGGCCTGCTGCAGGGGACCGAGAACTCCCCGCACCAGTTCGGCCATCGCCTGCCGGTCCCGGGTGAGCACGGGATAGACGAGCAGGTCGGCCGCGTACAGGACCGGGGCGTCGAGATCCATGCGATCGGCCAGGTCGAGGGCGTTGAGCGCCTCCTCGTAGGAGTGGACGACTCCGCCGGCGCCGGAGTGCGGGCGTCCGACGGCGACCCGGCCGCCGTCGGTCGCCGCGTACGCCTGCTTCGCGAAGAAGGCCAGCACGTCCGGCTCGTCACCCGGGGCGACGCAGATCAGGCGACCGTCCTTGGTGGTGAGCAGGATCCTGCGGTTCCCGAAGCGGGCCACGAGCGAGGACTCGACTCCGCGGGAGACGGCGTATCCGTCCTCGTACGGCTCCGAACCCTGTGCGACGGCGACGGCGTGAGCGTGCGAGAGGAGCAGCCCGAACCGTTCGGCGCGCTCGGCGAGACGCCCGAGGTCGCTGCGGCCGTGGAGCAGGTCGTCGATGAACTCCCGCCGAGCCGCCTCTTCCTGGCGCACCGCCAGACGCTGCGCCCGCTCGTGGCCCTCGGCGAAGGCGTCGACGGTCTCCTCGGCGGCGGCCAGAAGGTGTTCGGCGGCGGACCGGGACAGCCGGGGGCGCAGCGCCCGGGCCGTCGCGAGGTGGGCACGGACCGCCGCGCGCAGGCCGACGCCCGCCTCCGCGGCCCGCTCCCCGCGGGACCGCAGCGCCTCCCGTTCCTCGCGGGTCAGCCGCCTGCCGGTGGCGCAGACCCGCGTGAGGATCTCCGCGTACCCGTCCAGGTACTCGTGGACCGGCTCCCCTTCAGCCACTGTGCCTCCCCCTTCTCCGACGCGTCGACCGTCTCCTGACACGCGGTGCCCAAGACTCGCATGCCGTCTCCGAGGGTGCCCCACCGGCATCGAGGACTCGTCAGGACTGCCGGGAGACGGCAATGCGCGCGGACCTGTCGCCGCGTCAGGATGACGCCACGGAGGACACCTGCCGAGGAGACACCCGGAGGACGACCGCCGCGGCGCGGGGTCGGGCCGCCGCGCCGCCCCACGCGGGCGGGCCGCCGGGTACCGGCCGGGCCGCGCGATCGCAGCCATGGAAGGAGAGCGGCCGATGGACGACGAACCCGTCTTCAAGAAGAGCACGTGGGGAACGAGCCGCTACGTCTACAACGCGAACAATCCCCTGGGGCTCGCGCTCATCATCGCCAGTGTCGGCTTCGCCCTCCTCATGCTCGTCCTCATGGAGAACCAGGCGGGCCCCTTCGAGCCCCCGGCCCGGCCCACATGGAGCCATCCGGCCGATCCCTCTTGGTCGTTCCCCTCGTACGACCCTCCGACCGGAACCGTCCCGGCGGAACCGGCGCCGGCCCGCACCTGACGGGACGTCCACCGGCGGGCGTGTCACAGCCCCGGTCCGGGCTCCGGTGCGGGATGTTCTCCCCGAGGGAGCGGCGAGGTGCGGAGGTGCCCGGTGGAGGCGAGCGACGGCGAGCGGCAGCGGCCAGGGACCCCACCCCCGACGCCGCCGGAGCCTGCGCAGGGGCAGGCTCCGCCGAAGCGTCCGCGCGCGGCCCTGACGGGGCCGCCGCCGGGGCCGACGCGTCCGGAGTTCTGGCGCAGCCCGCTGCGGGGCCCGTGGCTCACCTCCGTGCTCGGGCTCGTCCTGCTGGTCGGCATCACGCTGCTGTTCGTGACGGGCCTGCTGTCGTACGCCGCGTACAACCCGGATCTGTCGCCGGTCAACGACCAGACACCGGACAAGGGGTGGCTCGGCTTCACCCTGTTCTCCTGGCCGACCTCGCCGTACTGGCTCTACCGGGTGAACCAGGGCGTGCACGTGGTCCTCGGCGTCGTCCTCGTCCCGGTCCTGCTGGCGAAGCTGTGGTCGGTCATCCCGAAGCTCTTCCAGTGGCCGCCCGTGCGGTCGGTCGGCCACGGCGTCGAGCGTCTGTCCCTGCTCCTGCTGGTGGGCGGGGCCGGCTTCGAGTTCGCCACCGGCATCCTCAACGTGCAGCTGCACTACATCTTTCCGGGCTCCTTCTACGTCCTGCACTTCTACGGCGCCTGGGTGTTCATCGGCGCCTTCGTCGTGCACGTGGCCTTCAGACTGCGGCGGGCCCTTCGCGCCGTGAGGCGCGGCAGCGCGCCGCCGGAGGCCGGTTCGGAGGAGGCGGCCGGGCTCGTCTCGCCGCGGCCCGCGCCCCCGACCATCTCGCGGCGTGGCGCGCTCGGCATGGTCGGACTCGGATCCCTGGCGCTGTTCGTGGTGACGGCCGGGCAGAGCGTGGGCGGCTGGTGGCGCCGGACGGCTCTGCTCGCCCCGCACGGCCGGGATCCCGGCTCGGGGCCGAACGGCTTCCAGATCAACAAGACCGCGGCATCCGTCGGGATCCGGCCCAGCGACGTCGGCCCCGCCTGGCGGCTGACGGTTCTCGCCGGGGGCCGCCAGGTCGTTCTGACCAGGGACGAGCTGCTGGCCATGGAGCAGCACGAGGCGGCCCTGCCCATCGCCTGCGTGGAGGGCTGGTCGACCACCGACCAGCTGTGGAGCGGAGTCCGGCTCACGGACCTGGCCGCACTGGTGGGACGGGGCACCGACACCCCGCGGGCCCTGGTGGAATCGGTACAGCGGGGAGGGGCGTTCAGCTCCGTCGTGCTGAGGGACAACCAGGTGCGGGACCACCGCTCACTCCTGGCCGTACGCGTCAACGGCGCCGTGCTCTCGCGGGACCACGGCTACCCGGCCCGGGTGATCGTCCCCGGAGCTCCCGGCGTCCACAACACCAAGTGGGTCACCCGGATCACCTTCGGAGAGCCGGCATGAGCGGCACGACCGCCTTCCGCCGCCGGTACGGCGCCTCCCCGCTCCACCTGCTGTTGGTGCTGGCCTCCTTCGCCCTCGCCGCCTACGCGGGCGTGCGGCTGCTCAAGGGCGACACCCTGGGGGTGGCCCTGTGGTTCGTGGGGGCGGCGCTCCTGCACGACCTCGTGCTGCTGCCCCTGTACGCGGTGACCGACCGCGCCGTCCAACGCCTCTTCGCGCGAGGGGCGGAGGCGGGGGAGGGGCCGGCGCGGCCGAGCGTGAACTACGTGCGTGTCCCCCTCTTCGTCTCGGGCCTCCTGCTGCTGGTGTGGTGGCCACTGATCCTGCGTCGGGTGGACACCTACACGGCCGCGACGGGACTGCCGGCCGACGGGTTCCTGGGGCGCTGGCTGCTGATCACCGCCGCGCTCCTCGTCGGCTCGGCGGTGGTCCTCCTCGTCCGGAGCCGGCACGGATCGGCGCCGCGACGACGAGCGGCACGACGGGAACGACGGGCACGGAAGGCCGCGCGGTGACGGCGGGGCGCGGCGGCGCGGCACCACCGCCGCGGCACCACCCGTGTGTCGGGCACGGCCCGGTTCGGCCGGGCGTCGCCATCCGGACGAGCCGCCCGCGACCCGTGTCGGACGGCCGCCGTCCGAGCGGACTCGGCGTCACCCGTCCCGGACGGCGCTACCCGGGACGGGTCGCCGTGCCGGCCGGGGGCGGCGACGCGAGTGCTCGCTCCCGGTCGGAGCCGTCCGCGGGCCCGCTCCGCTTCCTCCGTCGCCGCACCACGGCGGCGGTGAGGACGAGGAGCGCCGCGAGACCGTACGCGATCGCGGCCGTCGGCTCACGGTGGTCGAAGACCCGGCCGAGGACGTAGACGGCCGGGCCCGCGAGGGCGACGCCGAGCCATTCCCAGCGACCGTCCAGCGCCACCAGGGCGACCAGGAGCAGCGCGTACCAGGAGTAGCCGGGTGTGAGGAGGACGAAGGCCCAGCCGGTGACCAGGAGCGCGCCGCTCCACGGACGGAGCGGGTCACCGCGCCGCATCACGTACACGGACAGGACCGTCATGACGGCGAGGACCACGGGCAGCGCCCAGCTGTCGGGCAGGACCAGCCGCAGCAGCGCGTACCGGGGGCCCGCCCCGGGGTCGTCGTAGCCCTCCTCCTCCACATAGCCACCGAGGTAGCCGAAGACGGAACCGTCCGAGACGAGGACGTACGGCAGGTAGGCGAGCACGGCGAAGGCGCCGGCGGGCAGCAGCACGGCGGCGGCGTCGCGGACCCGGCGGACACCCGACAGCGCCCCCGGCATGACGACGGCGGGCATGAGTTTGGTGGCGACGGCGGCGCCGAGGACCAAGCCGCCGAGGGCCCTGCGGCCCGGAAGGACGGCGAGGAGCCCGAGCCCGATCACGGCCAACAGCGCCCCGAGGACGTCCACATGGGCGTTGTTGACCGCCTCGACGGGGACGACGGGGCACCACGCCCAGCAGGCGGCCCGGCGCGGGTCCGCGCCCCTGCGGCGCAGGATCAGCACCACCGCACCGGTCACGCCCAGGGCGGTCAGGGCGGAGCCGATCTGGAGGGGCTTGTGCCGGGCTCCCTCCGGGGAGAGCCGGTCGACCGCCAGGAAGTACGCCTCGGCGACGGGCGGGTAGATGGTGTGCACGGCGGGCCGGTTGAGGCGCGTGCAGTGCGGCACCGATCCGGTACTCGGGACGCGGGCACGGTCCGGACCGGAGCAGTCCGCCCCCGTGGGAAAGAGCCACGGGTCGCGCAGTCGCACCAGCTCCGGGTCCCGCGGGGCGTGGTCGTAGGGAGAGACACCGGCCGACTGGACACGGCCGTCCCAGGCGTAGCGGTACGCGTCGGTGCTCGTCCGGGGAGGTGCCACGAGGCCGGTCACCGTCACGGCGATCGCGCCGGCCACGAGCAGGGGCCCGACGTGGGAGGCCGGGACCCGGCGCAGCGCGAGCAGAGCGCAGGCGAAGAGCGCCCAGCAGGCCGCGTACCGCAGGAACAGCCCTCCGGGGTCGGCGACATAGCCGTCGTAGCGGATCGTCAGGACGAGCGCGGCGACGAGGGCGGCGAGGACCGTGGCGGTGAGGGCGGTGCGCGGGTTCACCTCCGCAGCGTTCCAGGAACGGTCCCGGAAGCGGGGCCGGGACGCCCGCATGTCCCTGTTCCGTAAGGTGTTCCGGCGGTCCGTGCGGGCCCTGCCGGGGGTGTCATGGGGGCATGCGTCTCACTCCGTTCTCCGGACCGCCCCTCACCTTCACGGCACGTCTCCACGACGCCCGGACGGCGACCGTGATCGGCCGCCTGCTCGGGCTCGCGGTCGTCGTCTGCTTCGCGACCGGCCTGCTCAGCCACCTCCTCCAGCACCCGCCCGGCCGGCTCGCCGACCTGCTGCCGAGCCGCCCGTCCTGGGGCTACCGGTTCACCCAGGGGCTGCACGTGGCCTCGGGCACCGCCGCGATCCCGCTGCTGGCGGCCAAGCTGTGGGCGGTCTACCCGCGGCTCTTCGCGTGGCCGCCGGTCCGGTCGGTCCGGCATGCGCTGGAACGCCTCTCGGTGGCCGTGCTCGTCGCCGCCGGGATCTTCGAGCTGGTCACGGGGCTGCTGAACACCTTCCAGTGGTACCCCTGGGCGTTCTCCTTCGTGCCCGCGCACCACGCCGTCGGCTGGCTCCTGATGGGGGCGCTGCTGCTCCACCTCGCCGTCCAGTGGCCGCGGATCCGCGACCACTTCACCCGCCGCTCACCCGGGACCCTGGCCCTTCCCGCCGCCGACGGCCCGGACCGCCGTCAGCTGCTGGCGGCCGTCGCGGCGGGCGCCGGAGCCGTCACCCTGACGACCGTCGGGCAGTCCGTCACCCCGCTCGGCCCCCTGGAGCTGTTCGGTCCGCGCAGTCCGGCCCACGGGCCGCAGGGACTGCCGGTCAACCGCACGGCCGCCGCGGCCCGCGTCACCGTGGCGTCGCTGACCGGCTGGCGACTCGCCGTCGCGGGGCCGCGCCCGTACGTCCTCACGCTGGAGGAGCTGCGCCGGATGCGGCAGCACGAGGTGACGCTGCCGCTCGCGTGCGTGGAGGGGTGGAGCACGTCCGCCCGGTGGACCGGGGTACGGGTGAGGGACCTGCTGGAGCTCGCCGGTGCCGGGCCCGGCGCGCGGTGCCGGGTGGTGTCCGTGGAGGCGGCGGGCGCGTACCGGGTGACGGAGATGGGCCGCGCGTACGCCCAGGACCCGCTCACCCTGCTGGCGTTGGGTCTCAACGGCGAGGTCCTGTCGCTCGACCACGGCTACCCGGCCCGGATCATCGCTCCGAACCGTCCCGGCGTGCTCCAGACCAAGTGGGTCGGCCGGCTGGAGGTGCTGTGATGACGTGCCGCCACCTGGTGGGCGGCTGCGGGATCGCCCTGATGGCCTTCGGCGGCTCCTTGCTGGTGGAGCTGCCCGACGCGTGGCGGGTCGGTGTGTGGCTCGTGGCGGGAGTCCTCGTGCACGACGGGCTGATCGCACCGCTGGTGTACGCGGTCGCCGCACTCGGAGCGGCGGTCGGCCTGCGTCCGCGCGGAGTTCCGCGCGCCGCCCTGATCGTCGCGGGCTCGCTGACGCTGATCGCCCTGCCGCCGCTCCTGCGGCCCGGAGCCGTGGCCAACGCGACGGTGCTGCCGCTGGACTACCCGCGGAACTGGCTCCTGGCGATGGCGGCCGTCGCCGTGATCGCGGTCGGGTACGCCGGCGTGCGCGGATGCCTGCGACGGGCGTCCCGGCGACGCTGAGCGGGGGACGTGGAGGGGCGCGTGGCCGGCCGGCCCCTCCAGGTCCCCGTCAGCGGCGCAGGCCCACGAAGGCGCGGCCCGAGGCCCGCCAGGTGAGGGACCGTGTCCATCCGGCGTCCGAGGCTTCGACGCACAGGGCCCGGGTGCCGAGCCGGGCCCACCGGAAGGGAGTTCCCCGGCCGCCGCGGCCGTCGTCGACATGGACCTCGACGCGCTCGTCGACATCGGCGGTGGCGACCTCGACCAGCAGGGAGCCGACCGGGGAGGCCAGCTCCGCGGCGCGGCGCAGCAGGGCGCCCGGGTCGCCCCCGATGCCGATGTTGCCGTCGATGAGCAGGACGGTGTCCCAGCGGCCCTCGTCGGGCAGGGGATCGAAGACCGACCGGCACAGGGCCCTCCCGCCCGCGCGCACCGTCCGGTCCACCGCCTCGGGGGTGACGTCCACACCCAGCGCCCGCTGCCCGCGGGCGGCGAGGGCGGCGACGAGACGGCCCGGCCCGCAGCCGATGTCCAGGACGCGTCCCGCGCAGCGGGTCAGCACCGTGGCGTCGGCCGCGTCGGGTTCGGCACACCAGCGCTCGACCTCCAGGGGCAGCAGCCAGCCGTCGCCCCGGCGCAGATAGAGCGGGCCCCGGCCGGAGCGGAGGGCCTCGGCGTACGGGTCCGCCCGCCAGGCCAGGGCGGGCTCGGTCACCTGGGCGGTCATCGCGCCGCCGCGCACAGGCCACCGTGGAGGGCGGCGAAGCGTGTGCCGGGCAGGGCGGCCGCGACCCGGGCCGCGTCGTCCGGGGTGTCCACGTCGCGCAGTGCGGGCAGGTCCCGAACCGCCCGGCCGGACGCGGTGAGCCGCCGGCGCTGCTCCCGCCCGGTGTGCGCCACCGACATGGGGACGCCGAGGAGCAGCGCCGGATCGGGCTCGGCCAGGCCGAGCGCCCAGAACCCGCCGTCGTCGGCCGGCCCGAACCAGGCGTCCGCCTCGCCGAAGTCCAGGCCCCGGGCGAGCAGGTCGGGGGTGACCTGCGGGGTGTCCATGCCGATGAGCAGGGCAGGGCCGTCCACGTGGGAGAAGGCCGCGGCCAGCCGGGCGTCCAGGCCGCCGGCACACTGCGGGACGACCTCGACGCCCTCGGGCAGCCAGGACCCCGGGTGCCCGTCGAGTACCAGGACACGGCGCTCGGCGGGGGCGGCGAGCACGGCCGCCAGGGTGTCCTGGAGCGCGGCTCGGGCCAGCGCGGCCGCCTCCTCGGGGGTGAAGTGCGGGGTCAGACGGGTCTTGACCCGTCCGGCGACGGGGGCCTTGGCGATGACGAGAAGGGTGCTCATACGGAGACCTCCCCGGCCGCGACGGGCCGTGCGCCGGGTGGCTCCGCGAGCACCCGGCGCATGTCGCGTACGGCATGCCAGGTGCCCCGCCAGGTCCCGGTGACCTTCGACTTCCCCGAGCGGGGCAGGTAGGGGACGGCCGTCTCGGCCACCCGCCAGCCCGCGTCGGCCGCCCGTACCACCATCTGCAGCGGATAGCCGCTGCGCCGGTCGGTCAGGCCCAGTCCGAGGAGGGCCTCCCGGCGCGCCACCCGCATCGGCCCGAGGTCGTGCAGGCGCAGCCCGGTGCGGCGGCGCAGCATCCGCGCGAGGGCGAGGTTGCCGGCCCGCGCGTGCGCGGGCCAGGCGCCGAAGCCCTGCGGGCGGCGTCGCCCGAGCAGCAGGTCGACCTCGCCCGCCGCCACCCGAGCGGCCATGGGGGCGAGGAGCCCGGGGTCCATCGAGGCGTCGCAGTCGCAGAAGCCGACCAGGTCGGCGCGGGCCGCGAGCAGCCCCGCGTGGCAGGCGGCACCGAAGCCGCGTCGGCTCTCGTGCACGACGGTCGCGCCGAGGCCGCGGGCGATCTCCGCGGAGCCGTCGGTCGAGCCGTTGTCGACGACGATGGCCCGCCACCCGGCAGGCACCCGCGCGAGCACCCAGGGAAGCGCCTCGGCCTCGTCGAGGCACGGCAGTACGAGGTCCGCGAGGGGCGGTGTACAGGCAGATGAAGTCACCCTCCACACCGTAGGAATCCGGGACCGGCAAAGGGCGCTCCGAGACCTTACGAAACGCGGACACCCTCTCCGGCGAGGGCAAGCCGCGGTACGGCGGGGCCCGGACGGGTGACAACCTGGGGCCATGGCAGTGAGCGATGGGGAGCGGGCGTACGAAGGCCACCGGGACGACGGCGGCGGGGAGACCGGTGCCGTGGGCGGTGTCCTGGTCGTGGACGACGATCCGACCGTCTCGGAGGTCGTGGCCGAGTATCTGAAGCGGGCGGGTTTCGCCGTCCGCCTGGCGGCGGACGGGCCGGGCGCGCTGCGCGCCGCCGAGGAGCTCCGGCCCGACCTCGTGGTGCTGGACCTGATGCTGCCCGGCATGGACGGGCTGGAGGTCTGCCGCCGGCTGCGCGCGCGGGAGCACGGCGGCCCGCCCGTCCCGGTCGTCATGCTGACCGCGCGAGGCGACGAGGACGACCGGATCCTGGGCCTGGAGGTGGGCGCGGACGACTACGTGACCAAACCCTTCAGCCCGCGCGAGCTCGTCCTGCGGGTGCGGTCGGTCCTGCGCCGCGCAACGGCCGCCGAACCGGCCGGCGGGCAACGGCTCGAAGCGGCGGGGCTCCGCGTGGACCCGGCGGCCCGCCGGGTCGCCAAGAACGGCAGCGAGATCGCCCTCACCCTGCGGGAGTTCGATCTGCTCTCCTACTTCCTGCGGCATCCGGGGCAGGTCTGCGACCGGGAGCGGCTGATGCGCGAGGTCTGGGGCTGGGACTTCGGGGATCTGTCCACCGTGACCGTCCATGTGCGCCGGCTTCGCGGAAAGGTCGAGGACGATCCGGCGAACCCGCGCCTGATCCAGACCGTCTGGGGCATCGGCTACCGCTTCGAGGCGTCCCCGGACACGTCGGCCGCCGGGACGGCGGTGGACCGTGCGTGACCTGCTGCTGATCGCCCTGTACGCGTTCCTCGGCGCGGGCGCCGCCGGCCTCCTGGGAGCGGTGGCGCTGCGTGTCCTGCGGCGCCGGAGCGTCGCGGTGTCCCTCGCCGTCGTCGCCGCGGTCGCCGTGTCCGCGATGCTCGCCGGGACGCTCGCGGTGGCGTGGGCGATGTTCCTGTCCTCGCACGACCTGGCCGTGGTGACCATGGTCGTCGCGATGGCGGCCGTCGTGTCGCTGGGCACCGCGCTGCTCCTGGGCCGCCAGGTCGTACGGCGCTGCCGCGAACTCGTCGGCGCGGCCCGCGGCTTCGGGGAGCGGGGCACGTTCACGGCCCCGCCGGTCCCCGCCCCCGCCGAGTTCGCGGCCCTCAGCCGCGAGCTGGCCCTCACCAGCGAACGGCTGGCCGCCTCCCGGGAACGCGAACGGGCCCTGGAGACCTCCCGGCGCGAACTCGTGGCATGGATCTCGCACGACCTGCGTACCCCGCTGGCCGGGTTGCGCGCCATGTCGGAGGCGCTGGAGGACGGCGTGGCGGCCGACCCCGCCCGCTACCACCGTCAGATGCGCACCGAGGTCGACCGGCTCAACTCCATGGTCGGGGACCTCTTCGAACTCTCCCGCATCCATGCGGGCGCGCTGTCCCTCAGCCCCACCCGGATGTCCCTCTACGACCTGGTCGGGGACGCCTTGGCCGGCGCCGACGCCCTCGCCCGCGAACACGGCGTGCGTCTGGCGGGCGGGAACGTCGCGCCGCTGCCGGTGGAGGTGGACGGCAAGGAGATGACCCGGGTCCTCTCCAACCTCCTGGTGAACGCCATCCGTCACACCCCCGCCGACGGGACGGTCGCGATCGCCGCCGAACGCCGGGCGGACGCGGTGGTGCTCTCGGTCACCGACGCCTGCGGTGGCATCCCCGAGGAAGACCTTCCGCGCGTCTTCGACACCGGCTGGCGCGGCAATCCGGCCCGTACCCCTCCCTCCGGGGCGGGCCTCGGACTGGCGATCGTCCGGGGCATCGTCGAAGCCCACGCGGGCCGGGCCGACGTCCGCAACGTCTCCGGCGGCTGCCGCTTCGAACTGACCCTGCCGGCGCCGGCCTCCTAGGCAGGGTCCGGCCGTCCGCCCGCAGGGTTTCGCGAGCCAGGAGCGGCAATCCGGACACGACCCGGCCCCGGTTCGGGCGGGGCCGGACGGTGGATGCCCGGCCCGGTTCGGGCCGGGGGCCCTACGGGCGGCGGGTGAGTACGGCCTCCCGCGGGAGCCGGCCCTCCGTGCGGGCGGCGAGTTCGGCCATGCCGTCGGCGAACGGCACCGCGGGACGCCAGCCCAACTCGCGCCGCAGCCGCGCCGAGTCGGCGGTGATGTGCCGGACGTCGCCCAGCCGGTACTCGCCGGTGACGACCGGGGACGGGCCCGCGCACGCGGCGGACAGCGCCCGCGCCATGTCGCCGACGGTCCGCGGATCGCCGCTCCCGACGTTGTACGCCGTGAAGGCCCGCCCGTCGTCCAGCGCCTCCAGCGCCATCGCGTTGGCCGAGGCCACGTCCCGTACGTGGACGAAGTCCCGCCGCTGGCCGCCGTCCTCGAAGACGCGCGGCGACTCGCCGCGCGCGAGCGCGGACCGGAAGAGGGCGGCCACGCCCGCGTACGGGGTGTCCCGGGGCATCCCCGGCCCGTAGACGTTGTGATAGCGCAGCGAGATCACGCGTCCGTCGATCGCCCGGGCCCATGAGGCCGCGAGGTGTTCCTGCGCGAGCTTGGTGGTGGCGTAGACGTTCCGGGGGTCCATCGGCGCGTCCTCGGCGACCAGGCCCGGTGCCAGGTCGGCGCCGCAGTCCGGGCAGCGCGGCTCGAACCGGCCGGCCCTCAGGTCGGCCTCGGCGCGCGGTCCGGGCCGGGTCACGCCGTGCGCGGCGCACGCGTACCGTCCCTCGCCGTAGACGACCATCGATCCGGCGAGCAGCAGCCGGCGCACCCCGGCCCGCGCCATCCCGGCCAGCAGGACCGCCGTGCCGAGGTCATTGGCGGACACGTATCCGGGCGCGTCCCCGAAGTCCTTGCCCAGGCCCACCTTGGCCGCCTGGTGGCAGACGGCGTCGACCCCGGCCAGGGCGTCCCGCACCGCCTCCGGATCCCGTACGTCCCGTCCGTCCTCCGCCAGGTCGAGGACCACCGGCTCGTGGCCCGCCCGGCCCAGCTCGGCGACGACGTGCGAGCCGACGAAGCCCGCTCCTCCAGTCACAAGTACACGCATTCCCCGACGCTATGCCGCGCGTGCCGGGGCGGGGCGCCCGACGAGCCGTACGTCATGGACCGGTAAGAAGATCCCGGCCGACGAGGCGCGTTCGCCGCCGTCGGCCGGGTGCGTCATCCGCGCGGGGTCACCAGGAGGACTTCGTCACGCCCGGAAGGAAGCCGGCGTGGGCCTGCTGCCGGGCGCGCACCCGGGAGAGGCCGAACTTCCTCAGGTGGCCGCGGGGGCGGCCGTCGACGCTGTCGCGGTTGCGGACCCGGGTCGCGCTGGCGTCGCGCGGCTGCCTGTCCAGTTCCGCCCGGGCGGCTCCGCGCTCCTGAGCGGTCGACGAGGGGCGGCGGATGATCGCCTTCAGTTCGGCCCGCCGGGCGGCATGGCGCGCGACGGTCTCCTTGCGCTGCTCGTTCCGCGCGATCTTGCTCTTCTTCGCCATCAGACCTTCCCTCCGCGGGCCCGGATCCGGGCCACCGCCGCCTCGACGCCGATCACGTCGATCGTCTTGATCGCCTTGGCGCTCAGGGTCAGCCGGACGTGCCGTCCCTCGCCGGCCAGCCAGTAGCGCTTGCGCTGGATGTTGGGGTCGAAGCGGCGCGAGGTGCGCCGGTGGGAGTGGGAGATGGTGTTGCCGAAGCCCGGCTCGGCGCCGGTCAGCTGGCAGTGGGCGGACATGGGTGTTATTTGCCTCTCTCTGCGGTCATCGCTTATTGGAAATGAAAACCGTTCCCGTATACTAGCGTCATGGCACGCAACGAACTCCGTCCGGTCATCAAGCTCCGCTCCACCGCGGGCACCGGATTCACGTACGTCACCCGCAAGAACCGCCGCAACGACCCCGACCGGCTGGTGCTGCGCAAGTACGACCCCATGGCCGGTCGACACGTCGACTTCCGCGAAGAGCGCTGACCGCGAACCCGCCCCGAACACGAAGGACACCACCGACATGAAGCCCGGCATCCACCCCGCCTACGGCCCCGTCGTCTTCCGCGACACCGCCTCCGGGACCGCCTTCCTCACCCGCTCCACCATGACCGGCCCGAAGACGATCGAGTGGGAGGACGGGCACACCTACCCGGTCGTCGACGTGGAGATCTCCTCCGCCAGCCACCCCTTCTACACAGGCACCGCCCGCGTCATGGACACCGCGGGACGCGTCGAACGCTTCGAGCGCCGCTACGGGGCCCGTTGATGGCGCGGGACCCGCGACTGCCCGTCGTCATCGTCGCCGGGCTCCACTCCGACGCCCGTGCGGAGGTGGTCGGCCACCTCCTGCGGGCCGTCCCCGGCAGCGTCGCCCTGCACCACGACCTGACGGCTGCGGCGGACGGTGCGGTGCGCCGCCTGATCCGCGACGCCGACGGGCTCCTGTCCGAGGGCCACACCCCCCTGGTCGACGACTGCGCGTGCTGCGCGCTGCGCGAGGACCTCGTGCCCGAGCTGAAGCGGCTGGCCGGAACCGGACCGACCCGGCTCGCGGTGGTCGAACTGTGGGATTCCGTGGAGCCGAAGGCGATGGCCGAGGTCGTCGCGTCACACGGCGGCGACGACCTGGTCCTCACCAATGTGATCACCGCGGTGGACCCGGCCCTCGTGCTGCCGTACCTCGCCAACGGCGACGACCTCGCCGAGACCGGCCTCGCCGCCGCCCCCACCGATCAGCGCACCGTCGGGGACACCTGGGCCCGGCAGCTGGAGTACGCGCCGGTGCTCGCCGTCGTCGACAACGAGGAGGCCGACGACGAGGACCACGCGCTGCTCGCCCAACTGCACCCCACCGCACGCCGCGTGGCCGCGGGCTCGCACGATCTCGTCACAGCGGCCTTCGCCGGATTCGACGTCGAGGCCGCGGCGGCGGCGCAGCACCCCGCCTGCGCACTGCTGCCCCAGGACGCGGACGACGCCGGCGTGACCACGCTCGTCTGGCGCCGCCGCCGGCCCTTCCACCCCGAGCGCCTCTACCGGGCCCTGGAGGACCTGTGCTGCGCCGCCGCGCGCAGCCGCGGCCGGTTCTGGCTGGCCGATCGCCCCGACACCCTGCTCGCCTGGGACGCCGCGGGCGGAGCGCTGTGCGTGGAGAGCGCGGGCCCCTGGCTGGCCTCCCTGCCCGACGCCGCCTGGGAGATGGTCCCGCCGATGCGCCGGGCGGCCGCCGCCCTGGACTGGCATCCCGAGCACGGCGACTGCTGCCAGCACCTCGTCTTCACCTCACCCGGTCTCGACCGCGACGGACTGGAACGACTCCTGGAGTCCTGCCTCCTCACCGACGAGGAGTACGCGGGTGGGCGCGACGGGTGGAAGCGCCTCCCCGCCGCCTTCGACTCCCTGCTCGACGCCGCCTGACCCCACCCACCCCACCCACCCCACCCACCCCACTGCCCCCACGACGGACTCGACCCGAGGAGCGCCGCCATGGCCCGCCGCCAGGACCCCCGCAAGCCCGTGAAGTCCCGCCCCAACCCGCTCGACGCGGCCGGGATCACCTACATCGACTACAAGGACACCGAGTTGCTGCGGAAGTTCATCTCCGACCGCGGCAAGATCCGCAGCCGCCGCGTCACCCGGGTCACCGCCCAGCAGCAGCGGCAGCTCGCCGCCGCCATCAAGAACGCCCGCGAGATGGCGCTGCTGCCGTACGTCAGCCGGTAGGGCCCCGTCGCCTCACCGCCCGTCCCGCCATTCCGGAACGGGGGGCGGGAGCGCGGCACTTCGCGATTCCGCCCCCCTCTCCCGCGTGGCGGGGGAACTCAGGCCAGGGCGGGAGCCCGGGTGAGGGTCCCGCGCGCCGCCGCATCCGCGTCCGGGCGCACTGCCGGCCGGGGATCCTCCTCTCCCCGCAGCAGGGCGATCAGCGAGGCCCGGGCCCGCGCCACCCGCGAACGGACCGTGCCGACGGGACAGCCGATGGCTTCGGCGGCCTCCGCGTACGGCAGGCCCAGGAGCTGGGTGAGGACGAAGGCGTCCTTCCGCTCGGCGGGTATCGCGGAGAGGAGTTCGGCGAGGGCGATGCCGTCGTCGAAGCCGGGAAGCCCCCGCGGCTGGGTGTGCTCGGCCTCCGCCTGCCAGTCGTCGTGGTGGGACAGCCGGGGCCGGGCGGCCGCGTGGCGCACGCTGTCGACCACGGTCCTGCGCGCTATGGACAGCAGCCAGGTACGGGCCGAGGAACGGCCCTGGAACCTCGGCAGCGCGGCGAGCGCGCGGAGGAACACCTCCTGGGTGAGGTCGTCGGCCGCCTGGCGGTCGGCGCTGAGATAGGCCACGTACCGCCAGACGTCGCGGTGCAGGGCGCGGACGAAGAGGTCGGCCTTGGCCGGGTCGCCGTCCCGTGCCGCCAGCGCGAGCAGTGTCGTCGCGGCGTCGGTCTCGGCCGTGTGCGGGGCAGGGGACGTTCTCGTCGGTTCCTGCTGGAGGGTGTCATGGGCAGGGGTCATCGCCACAAGTCCTTACGAGGCAAGGGGAATCCGGCGTCGCGCGCACGCGCCACCGGTGACTGGGGTACGGCCCGCCCGGAACGGCGTGGCCGATGCCCGGGTGACGGACGTGCGCCGTCGGGCCCGGGAAGCCGGCTGTCAGAGGACAGCGATCGCCTGCGGGGGACCCCGGGTGACGACGGAGTGGGCGAGCAGCAGCCGACTCGGAGCGCGCTCGTCACCGGCCCGGACAAGCCGGAGCCGGGGCCGGGACACGGCGACGGCGGAGACGGTGGTGAACAGCAGCCGCAGCGGCCGGAACAGCGCCGCGGGCAGCGCCCGCAGCAGCCGGAAGGCGGCCCGTTCCCCGTACGCCAGCCACAGCCCGCTCACGACGGCGGCGAGCAGGTGCGCCGACACCATGCCGAAGGACGAGGACAGGTCCGTCATCTCGTGGGTGCTCGCGGAGCCCGCGGCCGACGCGTGGGACATGGCCATGTGGCCCATGTGCCCTTGTCCCATCACCGTGTTCGCGGTGTGCGCGTGCGCGTCACCGGCCGGCTGGGACCACGAGAAGACGGTGTGCAGCACGCTCTGCACGGCCACGGTCGTCGCCGTGACGACGAACGGGCCGCGCTCGCGGCCCGCGAGGGCCCAGGCGACGGTCACGGTGCCGACGAACGCGAGGGCCAGCGCCCAACCGGGCACGCTCCGCTCCGACATGAGGACGTGGCCGGTGGCCGCGAGCAGCACACAGAGCGCCGCGAACGTCGCGGCACGCACTCCTCGCGAACATCGGCCCGGTGTCATGACCCGCCCATCCTTGCACCCCTCCCGGGAGTTGTGAGTGCGGTTACGGTTCGCACGAGTGGCGCGTTCAATCCGCCGGGTCATGCGTACGCGACTGTGGCGCACGCCACAAGAGCGCCTCGGGAACCTCCGGCCCCCTCGACACGACTTCCTGGAGAGCGACCCCCGGACGGCCCGGGCGCCGCGGGGGAGGAACGTCGCGTGAGGACCGCAGGCACGGCGGCATCGAGCGGAGCCCGCACCGGGCGCGGCGCGGTGCGCGGACCGACCGCGCTGCTGACGACCGCCATGGCCTTCTCGATGATGCAGCTCTTCCTCATCGGGGCGCTCGGCCCGCACCTCGTCGACCGGCTCGGCGTCTCGGAGACGCTGCTCGGCCTGACCACGACGGTCGGCTTCGGCACCGCCGCCGTCCTCTCGCCGGTGGGCGGACGCGTCGTGGACCGGATCGGCCCCCGCCGGGCGCTGGTGGCGCTCCTCCTGGTCTCGGGGGCGGCCCTGGGGCTGATCGGCGCGGCCCCCGGCGCCGCCCTGCTGCTCGCGGCCGTCGCGCTCGGCGGTCTGCCGCAGGCGCTGGCGAACCCGGCGACCAACAAGGCGATCCTGGCCGCGGTCCCGGCACCCGAGCGGGGAGCGGTGACCGGTGCCAAACAGTCCGGCGTCCAGCTCGGCGCCTTCGCGGCAGGGCTGCCGCTCGCGGCGGCGGCGGGGGTGATCGGCTGGCGGGGCGCGGTGTGGGTGGCCGCCGGGGCGGCCCTTCTCGCGGCGCTGTGGGCGTGGCGGGTGCTGCCGGCGGACCAGCCGCCCACGGGTGGCGCCCGTCCGCTCGCATCGGCGCCCTCCGGCGGTCTCGTGCCCTGGCTCGCGGCCTTCTCGCTCTTCCTGGGCGCGGGCATCGCCTCCGTGAACACGTACGTGGCGCTGTTCGGCGCCCAACGTCTCGGCATGGGACCGGCCGTGGCGGGGGTGCTCGTCGCCGTCCTCGGCGTCGCCGGGATCGTGGGGCGGGTCGGCTGGTCGCGTGCCGCCACCCCCCGCCGGGCCCCCTGGCTGCCGAGCCTGCTCGCGGGAGGGGCCGTCGGCGCCGCCGCGCTCCTGGCCGCGGCCGTGCGGGTCGAGCCGCTCGTGTGGGTGGCCGCCGTGGCGGTGGGTGTGTTCGCCGTGTCCGGCAACGCCGTTTCGATGGTGCTGGTGATGCAGCGCTCCGCGCCCGGCAGGGCTGGGCAGGACTCGGCGCTGGTCGCCGCGGGCTTCTTCGCCGGGTTCGCCGTGGGGCCGCCGGTGTTCGGACGGCTCGCGGAGGACGGGAGGTACGGCGAGGGGTGGGTCCTGGTCGCCGTCGAGTTCGCCCTCGCCGGGGCCGTCGCCCTCGTCTGGGCCCTCAGGGACCGCCGCACGACGAGGAGTGGTCCGAAGTGACCGCCGGAGGCTGGGCCGAGGACGCCCTCGGCCTCCTCCACCTGCGGGTCGGGGAGACCGTCGAGCAGGTGGGCGACCGCTTCCCGCTCCACGCCGATCCGGCCGACGGCCACTGGACGACCACGCGACGAGGGTCGTGGACCGGAGGCTTCTGGGCCGGACTGCTCTGGTTGCGTGCCCGGCACACGCGGAGCGACGGAGACCGCGCGGTGGCGACGGCCGTCACCGCGCGCCTCGCCCCCTGGGCCGAGGCAGACACCGCGACCCGGGGCCTCATCCTCTGGTACGGCACGGCCCTGGCGACCGGGGACGCGGCGGCCCGTGCCCTGCGGGAGCGCGCGGCGAAGGCCGCGCTCGGCGACCTGGACGACAGGCTCGGCCTGATCCCGTGGGGCTCGGCGCTCGGCGGTCCCCGACCGCGTGCCCGGGTGGACGGGGTCCCCGGTCTCGTACCGCTGCTCGCCACCGCCGGGCCGCGGGGCCGGGCCGCCGCGGCGGCCCACCTGGACCGCCACCTGGACCTGTGCCTGCCGCGCGAGAGCGGCCGGCGCCCCACACCGGCATGGCGATGGGAGCCGCGATCCGGCTGGGGGCCCGAACCGGACCCGCGGCCGGGCTGGACCAGGGGTGAGGCGTGGCTGCTGCTCGCGGTCGCGGACGGTCTGCTGCGGGAGGGGAGGGCGGAGGAGCGTTCGTGCCTGTCCCCGGATCGGGCCCACCGGCCTTGGGACCGGCCTCTCCGGCCCGTGGACCGGTCCCGCCCGTCACCGGACCGGACCCATGGGCCCACAGACCGGACCCATGGGCCCACGGACCGGTCCGACCGGCTCCCGGACCGGCTCGGCGGTGCGGCCGAACAGCTCCTCGACAGCTGCGCGTTCCTCACAGGCCCGCTCGTTCCGCCCGCGCGGGCCCACCACCCCGACGGCCCCCTGGACACCTCCGCCGCCGCCATCACGGCGGTCGCCCTGCTGAAGCTGGCGCTCGTCCCCGGTGCCGCGTGGGCCTCCGGGTGCGCGGACCGCGCGGAAGCCGTCCTGCACCGGCTCGCGCATGCCCACCTCACCCGGCCGGGAGGGGTCCGCCCGGCCGGCATGCTTCTCGACGGCTGCTACGACCCGCACAGCGGCACGGCCGTCCGGCACGAACTGGTGTGGGGGGACTTCTTCCTGGCCCTCGGGCTCTCCGCGCTCCTCGGGCGGGTCGACCTCAGACGGGTGTGATTCCGGAGAGCGACCGGCTCCGCAGGACGCGCCGGGCGACGGACGACACGTGCTGCTCGTCGGGCCCGTCGAGGATGCGGGCCGTCCGTCCCGTGCGGAACAGCGCGGGCAGCGGCGTGTCGGGTCCGAGACCGGCCGCGCCGAACACCTGCACGGCACGGTCCGCCACGTCCTGGAGCGTGCGGGCCGCCGCCGTCTTCGCGAGCCCGACCTCCACGTGGGCGTCCCGCCCCGCCGCGACCAGGGCCATCGCCTCGTACACCAGCGGCCGGGTCGTCCGCAGCGCCAACAGGCTCTCGAAGAGATGCTGTTGGACGAGCTGACGATCTCCGATGGGCCCCCGTGCCCCCTGCCGTTCCGCGGCCCGGTCGCACATGAGGTCGAAGGCCCGCTGCGCCTGGCCGACCCAGCGCAGAGCCCGCAGCGTGCGCCCCAGTTGGAGGCGCTCGCCCGCGACGGCGAGCGCCCGGCCGGGTTCGCCCACGAGATGGTCCTCGTCGACCTCGACGTGGTCCCACTCGATCTCGTACTGCCCGGTCGCGCCCAGCACCGGTAGTTCGCGCACGACACGGAAGCCGGGGGAGGAGGTGGGGACGAGGAGGAGGGACAGGCCGTCGCGGTCCCCGGGCGAGCCGCCGGTCCGGACGAGCACGGTCACCAGGTCCGCGTCGGCCGCGTTCGAGACGAACCACTTCCGCCCCGTGACGCTCCACCCGCCGCCGGCCCGCCGCTCCGCACGGGTCGTGGTGAGCGCGGGCTCGGTGCCGGGCCTGTCCGGCTCCGTCATCGCGTAACAGGCACGGAGGTCCCCGGCGACGAGACGGGCGAGGTACTCCCCGCGCACCCGCCCCGATCCGTGCCGGGCCAGGGTCGTGACGTCCAGCAGGGACGCCGATCCCAGGGCCGCGGGGCCGTGGTCGCTGGCGCCCTCGGCCTCGGCGAGCGACGCGTACGCGCTCAACGGGAGCCCGCCGCCGCCCAGTTCGGAGGGGAGGGGGAGTGCCCACAGACCTGCCTCGCGTGCCCGCTCGCGGAACCCGCGCCGCAGCTCCGCGGCGGACGAGCCACCGGCGTCGAGCCCGCTCTCGTACGGAAAGACCTCGTCGCGGACGAAGGCGGCCACCCGCCCGCGCAGCCCGTCGACATCCGTCACGTCATGATCCATCACCGTTTCTGCCTCCATAGCGGGAACTCGACAGAACACGCGTCCGACTGTCTGTCCGTGGAGGTGGTCGGGCGAACCGGCCCGCCAGTTCCCGCGACCGTGACACCCCCCCCGCGCGCCGCCCCGCGCGGCGCCCAGGAAGAGGAGAGGCATGGCGTCACCAGCGACCACGCACACCGCCGTCCGCCGTCCGCTCGACGCCCTGACCTTCGGGATCGCCGGCCCCCCGGCGCTGACCGGGGTCGTCGCCGACCATCTGCGGCGGCTCGGGGCGGGGGCGCGGGACGGCGGCGGCGAGGACATCACGCTCGGCGGCGGCGGGTTCACGCCCGTCACCGCCCGCACCGCCTGGGGTGCGGCCGGGTCGGGCGTCGACGACGAGGCCACCGCCCAGGCCGTCACCGGCGTGATGGCCGTCCACGGCCGACGGCACGGGGCGCCGCGCGGCCTGGGCGTCGACCACCTGGCCGCCGCCACCGGCGTGCTCACCGTCCAGGGCCTGCTCGCCGGACTCGTCGGCCAGGCGCGCGGCGGACCGGCGGCCCCGGTGCGGACGACGGCCGACCGTGCCGGGCTGCTCACCGTCTCCCAGTACCTCGCCGCCGCCGGGGCCGACGAACCGGAAGCCGTCGAACCCGCCCCCGGAGGACCGCCGTTCGCCTCCGCGGACGGTGTCCTGTTCGAGCTGGAGACGCTCGATCCCGGCGCCTGGGCCGCCTTCTGGCGCGCGTTGGAGGCTCCCGCCGAAGCGATACGAGCGGGCTGGCGGCCCTTCCAGTTCCGGTACGCCACGGCCTGCGCCCCCCTGCCCGAGATCCTGCACGAGGTGACCCGGCGCCACTCCTGGGCCCGGCTCGGCCGGGCGGCCGGCGCATCCGGGGCCGAGGTGTGCCGGCTGCGCACCCTCGCCGAGCGGGCCGGCGAGGACGACGGAGCCGACCCGTGGACACTGCGGGCCCTGGGCGCGGGGCACGGGGCGAGCGCCCCCGCGCCCCCACGTCCCCACGGGCCGGAGGCGGGCCAGCCGGAGGCGGGCCGCCCGCTGGCGGGTCTGACGGTCCTGGAGGCGGGTCGCCGCATCCAGGCCCCGCTCGCCGCGCACCTGTTGGGGCTGCTCGGCGCCCGGGTGATCCGGATCGAGCCGCCGGACGGCGATCCGCTCCGGGGGATGCCACCCGCCTGCTCCGGCGTCTCGGCCCGCTGGCTCGCGCTCAACCGGGGCAAGGAGGCCACCGAGATCGACATCAAGTCGCCCGACGACCGGCGTCGTCTGCGCGAACTCGTCGCCGAGGCCGATGTGTTCCTGCACAACTGGGCCCCGGGCAAGGCCGCCGGACTCGGACTCGACGCCGAGCACCTGGCCGCGGTGAACCCGTCCCTCGTCTACGCCTACACCGGAGGCTGGGCGGACCGGCTCGACGACGCCCCCATGGGCACCGACTTCATGGTGCAGGCCCGTACCGGAGTGGGCGAGGCCGTCCACCCGGCCGACGAGCCCCCCGCGCCGTCCCTGATGACCCTGCTCGACGTCCTGGGCGGCCTGCACGGCACCGAGGCCGTCCTCGCGGGGATCCTCCTCAGGGAACGCACCGGCCACGGCGTGCGGGTCGACTCCTCGCTGCTCGGCGCGGCCGACACCCTGCTCGCCCCCACCCTGCGCCGGGCCGCCGCCGGAGGCGACCCCCGGCGCCCGGCCGGCTTCCGGCACCCGCTCGCCACGGCGGACGGCTGGATCGCGCCGGCCGACGACAGCGCGCGGGCCGCCGCCGCGTACGAGGTACGGGGGATGTGCACCGAGGACGCCCTGCACCGGCTGCGCTCCGACGGCCTCACCGCCACCGCCGTGAGCACCGACCTGTCCGCCCTCCCCCACGACCCGCGCCTGTCCGGCTCGATCAGCCGGGACGCGCACGGTGCCCTCGCCGTTCCCGACCCCTGGAGCTTCGTGTGACCGTCGCCCTGACCGACCTGCTGCCCGCC
Organism: Streptomyces sp. NPDC047971; assembly: GCF_040653355.1. NCBI lineage: Bacteria > Bacillati > Actinomycetota > Actinomycetes > Kitasatosporales > Streptomycetaceae > Streptomyces > Streptomyces sp. NPDC047971. The sequence continues at coordinate 153,042 of NZ_JBEZNW010000011.1, forward strand.
GGACTCCGCCGCTCCTGGGCCGTGGACGGCACCTGTCCTGACCTCGACCTGTACAGCCTCTTCCGGGCCCGCCAGATCGCGGACCTGCACCGCACGGCGATCCTCGACGCCAAGGGCAAGCTCTGCTACACGGCGCTGGACCGCAGGGTCCGGGGTCTGGCCGAGGGCCTGCGCGGCCTCGGTGTCGGCGCGGGGGACGTCGTCGCCGTACAACTGCCCGACCGGCGCAACGCCGTCATCGCGGATCTGGCCCTCGCCGCGCTGGGCGCGGTCGCGCTGCCCTTCCCGGTCGGTCGCGGTGCCGTGGAGGCCGAGTGCCTGCTGCGCCGCTCCGAGGCCGTGGCCGTCATCGCCGCCGTGGAGCACCGGGGCCGGACGCACGCCGCCGACCTGGCCGCGCTCGCGTCCGCGCTGCCCGCGCTGCGGCACGTGATCGCCGCAGGGCCGGGCGAGGTGCCCGAGGGGACGATCCCGCTCCGAGAGCTGCTGCGGACCGATCCGGCCGGCTTCGTCGCGGCCCGCCCCCACCCCGACAGCGCGGCCCGCATCCTCGTCTCCTCGGGATCGGAGGCGGAGCCGAAGATGGTCGCGTACTCCCACAACGCGCTGGCCGGCGGGCGCGGCAACTTCCTCGCCTCGCTCATGCCCGACGACACCCCGCCCCGCTGCCTCTTCCTCGTGCCCCTCGCCTCGGCCTTCGGCTCCAACGGCACCGCCGTCACCCTCGCCCGGCACGGCGGCACCCTCGTCCTGCTCGACCACTTCACCCCCGAGGCCGCGCTGGACGCCATGCGCGAGCACAGCCCCACGCACGTCCTCGGCGTCCCCACCATGATCCGGATGATGCTGGAGCACCTGGAGGGGACGGGCGAGGCCGGTCCCGGCCGGGCGGTGACGGGCGGTCCCGTGCCCGCCCCCACCGGTCCCGTGCCCGCCCCCACCGCGCTCGTGCTCGGCGGCGCCCCGCTGGACGAGGTCACGGCCACCGCGGCAGCCGCGGCGTTCGGCTGCCGGGTCGTGAACCTGTACGGCTCCGCCGACGGGGTCAACTGCCACACCGGGCTGGAGCACACGGTCCCGCCCACCGACCGGTCCGGGGTCGTCGCGGGCCGGCCGGACCCGCGTGTCGCGGAGATCGTGGTCGCCGACCCCGAGACCCACGAGCCCCTGCCCGACGGCGGCATCGGCGAGATCGTCTCGCGCGGGCCCATGACCCCCCTCTGCTACGTGGCCTCCCCGGACCTCGACGCCCGCTACCGCACCCCCGACGGCTGGGTGCGCACCGGGGACCTCGGATACCTCGACGAGGAGGGCGTCCTGCACGTCGTCGGGCGTCTGAAGGACGTCGTGATACGCGGCGGCGCCAACATCAGCCCCGCCGAGGTGGAACGCGAACTGGCGGGTCACCCGTCGGTGCGGGACGTCGTGTGCGTGGGTGTCCCGGACCCGCTGATGGGGGAGCGGCTGGCCGCCTGCGTGGTGACCAGAGGGGCGCAGGCGCCGGCACCGGCCGAACTGGGGGCGTATCTGGCCGTGCGCGGTGTCGACCGGTACAAGCACCCGGAGCACGTGCTGGCCCTGGACGCGCTGCCGCTGACCGCCGCCGGCAAGCCGGACCGCGCCGCGCTGAGGCGCCGGGTCCTGGAGGAGCGGGACCGCGAGACGGCCGGGGGCGTGACGGCCGGGGCGTGACGGAGGGGAGGGCCGCGTGGTGGCGCGGCCCTCCCCTCCCGTCGTACGGGCCCGGTGTCAGGCTCCGTTCATGGCCTTCTTCAGCTCGGCCGCCGCGTTCCGGTAGACCGCGAGCAGGTCCAGGTCCTCACCCGGGTAGTTCACGATCCGCACCTGCTTCGCACCCGAGTCCGGCAGTACGGGTCCGGTCGACATGTGGGCGTTGTCGAGGACCAGGGCGGGCTTCTTCGCGGAGAGCATGGCCAGTTGGGACGGGGTGACCGGCTCGGGGCCGTAGGCGCCGACCGTGGTCGCGCCCGCGAGGCCGGCGGCCCAGCCGGTGAACGCCTGGGTGACGACGGCCGGGCTCCTGCCGCCCGGCCATGCGGCCTTCAGCTCTCCGTTGAGCTTGGTGACCTCCCCGTCGAGGCGTGTCTTCCACTGCGAGGCCGCGTCCTTGGTGCCGAACAGGCCGCCCAGGCGGGTGATCTCGGCCCCGGCCTTGGCCGGGTCGTTGTCGAGGTTCACCTCGACCAGCTTCGCCTTCGATCCCGCCGCCTCCTTGATCTTGGCGGCGTACGGCTCGAACGGCGCGTACAGCACGAAGTCCGCCTTGGCGACGGCGGCCAGGTCGGAGGGCTTCGGGTCGTAGTCCGGCGCGTGGTGCACCGACTGCGGCACGATCACCGTGATGTCCTCGGCCCCGGCGGCCTTCGCGAAGGCGCCTTCCCAGGTGGTCGTCACGACGACCACCGGCTCGCGCCCGGCGGCCCTCTGTCCGGTGGAGGAGGAGGCGGAGCCGTCCTCGCCCCCGCATCCGGTGAGGAGCGGGAGCGCCGCGCTCAGTGCGACGAGGGAAGTGAGGCGGACGGTGCGGACGCGGGTGCGCGCCATGAGTGGTCTCTCCGTTCGGGAACGAGGTGCGCGGCGAGGACGACGGCCCCCGCCGTGAGGACGAGGACCGGCCCGGGGGGCCAGTCCAGCCACAGGGCCAGCAGAAATCCGCTGAGGTTGACGGCGACACCGATGCCGACCGCCCAGAGGGTGATCGACCCCAGGGAGCGGCCGAGGCGCCGGGCGGCCAGCGCGGGCAGCAGGGTGAGGGCGTCGACCAGGAGCGCCCCGGTCAGCTTGATCGCCCCGGCGACCGCGACCGCGACCAGGACGAGCAGCGCGGTGGTGAGGAAGCGGACCGGCACCCCCGAGCACTGGGCGAGCTCGCGGTCGTACAGCAGCAGCGCCACATCACGGCGGCGCCACCAGAACAACGCCGGTACGAGGACGGCGAGGGCGCCGAGGACGACGAGGTCGGCGGTGCCGACCGACAGGATCGAGCCCCACAGCAGCGCGAACGCCCCGGAGGCGTTGACGCCGGACACGGCGAGGACGAGCAGCGCCGCGGCGATGGCCAGACTCATCAACAGGCCCATGGCGCCCGAGAGTCCGTCCGGGGTGCGGGCGAGGGGTGCGACCCCCGCCCCCGACAGGGCGCAGGCCACCAGCGCGCACAGCATCGGGTCGAGTCCGGTCAGCAGCCCGACGGCGATGCCCAGGAGGGCCACGTGCATCATCGCGAACCGCACCGGCATGATGTCGAGCCCGACGATGACGACCCCGATCACCGGCAGACCGACGGCCGCCAGGAGCAGGGCCGCCCCGGCGCGTTGCACGGGCAGGAGCTGGAGCATGGCGCCGAGGTCGGCGGCGGCGAGGGTCGTCACCTCGCCTCCCGCAGCCGGCCGGCGGCCATCTCCAGGACCCTGTCGCACCGCGCGGCGAGCGCCCGGTCGTGGGTCACGACGACGAGGGTGACCGGCAGCGCGGTCAGCACGTCGGCGGCCTCCTCCTGTCCCGCGAAGTCGAGTGCGGCGGTCGGCTCGTCGGCCAGCAGCACCTGAGCCCCCGCGGCCACGCAGCCGATCGCCCGTGCCAGGTACATCCGCTGCAACTGTCCACCGGACAGCGTGTCCACGGGCCGCGCGGCGAGCGCGCCCACCCCGAGCCTCGCCGCCGCCTCGGCGGCCTCGGCCGACGCGCCACTACTGGCCAGGAGTTCGTCTGCGCGCAGCGGGAACCGCCCGGTGGCGGGCTTCTGCGGAATCCACGCGCACGAACGCCGTCGCCACGCCCACTCCGCGGCGGAGCGCGCCCCGCGTCCGCCGACCTCGATGGTGCCGCTGGTCTGCCGGTGCAGGCCGAGGACCGCGCGCAGCAGCGTCGTCTTCCCCGACCCGTTCGTGCCGGTCAGCGCGACCCGCTCGCCGGCGGCGATGTCCAGGTCGACGCTCACGACGGCCTCGTTGCGGCCATGCCGGCAGGCGACGTCGCGCATGCGTATGTCCAGTCCGCCCATCCTCTGCCTTTCACCGCTCGCGTGGAGGTGCGTGGAGGAGGTCGGACGCGGGACCCGCCCAGTTCCCGCGGTGTGCGCCGGAACTCGCGGCGGGATCCTCACCCGATGTGGCAGATTGCCTGTCGGCCCGAGCGACCAGGTCGACCCCGTACGAACGAGACGAAGAGGCACCAGGACCATGGCCGGCGAGTACGGACTCAAGCGGTACTTCGACGCCGACGCGGCGCGGCTGCTCGGCGGAAGGATCAGGGCCGTCCAGCCCGGGTTCGACGTGGAGGGCTACGCGGCCGAGGTCGATTCGCGCATTCCCGGCAAGGAGCTGAAGGACCGCGTCCTCGTCCTGGCCGAGGGCCTGCGGACCCGGCTGCCCGCCGACTACGCCGACGCCGTGCCGGTCCTCCTGGCGATCCTCGGCGACGAACTCGCCGAGGGCGAGGGCATGTTCACGAACAGCTGGTTCCTGATGCCGGTCGCGCGATTCGTCGAGGAGTACGGCCTCGACCACCCGGATCTGTCGCTGGACGCCATCGAGGAGATCACCAAGCGGCACACGGGCGAGTACGCGATCCGGCCCTACGTCGAACAGCACTACGCGCCGACGATGGAGCGCGTCGCCCACTGGGCGCGGAGCCCGAGTCACCACGTGCGGCGCCTCGCGAGCGAGGGGATCCGCTCCCACCTGCCCTGGGCCCGGACCCTGACGATGTTCGTCGAGGACCCCCGGCCGGTCCTCGAGATCCTCGAACCGCTGCGCAGCGACGGCTCGGAGTACGTGCGCAGGTCCGTCGCCAACAACCTGAACGACATCTCCAAGGACGCACCCGGTCTCGCGCTCGCCACCGCGCTGCGATGGATGGAGGAGAGCCCCACCCCGGAGACCGGCCGGATCGTCACGCACGGACTGCGCACGCTGGTGAAGAAGGGCGACCAGCAGGCCCTCGCCCTCCTGGGGGCCACGGGCGGCGAGCACGTCCGCGTGCCCCGGCTGAGTCTCACGCCCGGGTCGGTGGCCGTCGGGGACACCCTGCTCATCGGCTTCGACATCGAGAACACCGACGGCCGGGCACACCGCGTCGCGGTCGACTACGTCGTGCACCACGTGCGGAAGAACGGCCGCAGCACTCCCAAGGTCTTCAAGCTGGCCACCCTCGAACTCGGCCCCGGCGAGCGGCGGTCGCTGGAGAAGAGCCACGCGATCAGGGAGGTGCGGACCCGCCGGTACTACGCGGGTGAGCACACGGTCGACATCCAGGTGAACGGTCTCGTCCGGGCCACCGGCCGATTCGACCTGCGCACATGAGCGCCGTCCGGAGGGCGCGGGCCCTCCGGACGGCGTGCGCGGGGCCGTGTCCGACCGCGGTCCGGTGCGTCCCGGCGTCGTCCGGCGAGCCCGGCCCGTCTCAGCCGGTCGTCGCCGGGGGAGTGCGGCCGAAATGGCGGGCGGTCGGCACCAGGGCCGCCGCGGCCGGTACGAGGAAACAGGCGGCGGCGCAGACCGCCAGTACGGTCGTGACCCCGAGGAACGCGATGGCCGGGGCGATCAGGGCGAGGCCGACCGGAGCGAGGCCGTAGGACACCAGGAAGTCCAGCGAGGAGACGCGGGCCAGCTTGTCCGGGGCGACCTCGCGCTGGGTGGCCGTGAACCACGGGACGTTGAACAGTTCGATCCCGATCCCGGCGACGGCGTACGCGGCGACGACCACGAGCGGGTGGACGGGCAGCATCAGGCTCAGCGGCGCGAAGCCGTACGCGGCGAGTCCCGCGAACGCCGCCCAGCCCTGTGAGCGCGGCCGCCAACGGGCGATGACCAGGGCGCCGGCGAGCGCGCCGACGGTGTACGCGGTCATGGCCGCGGCCAGTACCCACTCGGTGTCGTAGCGGTCCCGGCTGATCAGCGGCAGCGCGACGCTCGTGGCGGAGTAGCCGAGGGCGATCACGGCGACGAGGGCGCCGAGTCCGGCCAGGAACCACGGGTGGCGACGCGCCTCGCGTATGCCGTCCAGGAACTCCGTACGGAAGCCGGCGCGTCGGACGGGTTCGGCGGCGGGCTCCTCCGCCGCGGCGGGCGTGGCACTGCCCCTGCCCGGGAGGAGGGCGGCGACCAGCCAGAGCAGACCGATGCCGAGCAGCAGCGTCCCGACGTCGAGGAAGGCGGCGAGCAGCGCGGTCAGGGTGGGTCCGGCGAGGGTGGAGCTCCGTACCGCCATGGTCATCGCGGCGTTGGCCTGCTGACGGTGCTCGGGGTCCACCGTCTCGGCGGTGAGCGCCTGGAAGGCGGGGCGGCAGGCGCCCTGTCCGGCGCCGGCGAGCGCGGCGGCGGCCGTCATCAGCACGAGCGAACGGCCGAGACCGGCGGCGAGGAGCGGGGCCGCCACGGCGGCCGCGAGGGCGGACCAGAGGACCACCGCGCGACGGGAGTGCCGGTCGGCGAGAACGCCGCCGACGGCGACGGCGACGAGGAAGCCGACGGTACGGGCGGCGAGGACCAGGCCGAGGCCCGCGGCGCCGAGGTCGCGGTGGAGCACGGCGAGTCCGAGCACGAAGGGCAGGGCCCAGGTCGCGAGCCCCGAGGCGGTGGTGCCCGCCCACAGACGCAGGAACGCGGGGTCGCGGAGGACCGAACGCGGCGGAGGAGCGGCGGACTTGGGCGCTGTCGGTGTGGGTGTGGTGGTCACGGTGGGGTCGCTCCTCGGGGATGGGGCGCGGTTCGGCGAACCGCACCCTGGAGTGGTTAATGAAAATGATTGTCGTTACAGTACCCTCTCGAACGCGGCACTCCTGCCCGGTGCCGCGCCCTGCCACCAGACCGGAGAACCCATGCGCCACCCCGCCCGTCTCGGTATCGCCCTGACCCTCGCCCTCGCCACCGCGGGCTGCTCGACCGCGGCCGGCGGCGGCTCCGGCACGGACGCCGAGCCCGCCGCCCAGGCGGTCTCCGTCACCAGCTGCGGCCGCCAGCTCTCCTTCGCCGCCCCGCCGCAACGCGCCGTCGCCCTGGACCAGACCTCGACCGAGACGCTCCTCGAACTCGGACTCCAGGACCGGATGGCGGGAACCGCCAACCTCAAGACGAAGATCCCCGCGCGGTACCAGGCCGCCTACGCCGAGGTCCCGGTCATCGCCCCGAAGATCGCCACCGGCGAGCAACTGCGCTCCGCCACACCCGACTTCGTCGTCGCGGGGTCCGCCGACCTCTACACCGGGGACCGCGCCGGAACCCGCGAGGAGCTCGGATCCCTCAAGGTCCCCACCTTCGTCAGCGCCGTGGACTGCCCGAAGCAGAACCCGGCCGGCAAGACCCCCTTCGAGCTGCTCTTCTCCGACTACGAGAACCTGGGCAAGGTCTTCGGCGCCGAGGAGCGCGCACGCGCGCTCGCGGCCGACCAGCGCGCCGCCGTCGCCACGGCGGGGGCGAACGCCTCCAAGGTCCCCCAGGGAGCCGACCGGCCGACCGTCGTCTACCTCTACTCCGTCTTCAACGGGATGCCGTACGTGGCGGGGAAGACCGGACTGCCCAGCGAGATGAGCCGGATCATCGGCGCGAAGAACGCCTTCGACGACGTCGACGAGGACTGGCCGGAGGTCTCCTGGGAGGAAGTCGCCGAACGCGACCCGGACTTCATCGTGATCGGCGACCTGTCCGAGCGCGGCCGGCCCGGCGACAGCGCCGCCGAGAAGCGCGCCGCGATGACCCGGCACCCGGTGATCTCCCGGCTGGCCGCCGTCCGCGACGACAAGATCCTCACCGTGCCGGGCATCGAACTCGACCCGTCCGTACGCTCCGTCCACACCCTCGGGCTGCTCGCCCAGGGCATGAAGGACCTCGGACATGTCCGCTGAACCCGACACCCGGAGCGGGTCCGTCGACCTGCTGCTCCCGGTGGCCCGCGGACGGGTGGCGACGGAACCCCCGCCCGCGGGACCGGCCGCACCGGCCGGCCGGTCCGGAGCGTCCCGCGCTGCCCTCCTGCTCCTCGCCACGGGAGCCCTGGCGGGCTCGGTGGCGGCGGCGGTGGGCATCGGAGTCGCCGACGTGGGCTGGACGGACCTCGGCCGCGTCCTCGGCTCCCGTCTCGGCCTGGACGTCCGCCCCCTGCCCCCACTGGTGGACTCGCTGGTCTGGGACCTGCGGCTGCCCCGAGTGCTGATGGCCGCGCTCGTCGGAGCCTCGCTCGCCGTCTGCGGCACGGTTCTCCAGGCCGTCACCCGCAACGCCCTCGCCGACCCCTACCTGCTCGGAGTCTCCTCCGGTGCGTCGACCGGTGCCGTCACCGTCGTCGTCCTCGGGGTCGGCGCGAGCACCCTCGGAGTCACCGGCGGCGCGCTCGCCGGCGCGCTGCTCTCCTTCGGCCTGCTCCTCCTGCTGCTGCGGCGCACCGGCCTCGATTCCGTACGGATCGTCCTGACCGGTGTCGTGGTCGGCCAGCTCTTCACCGCGCTGACCTCGCTCGTCCTGATGGCCTCCGCGGACGCCGACACCACGCGGGCCGTCACCCACTGGCTGCTCGGCTCGATGGCGCCCGCCCGCTGGGACACGGTCGCGGTCTGCGCCGTCGTCACCCCGCTGGGGCTGCTCGCCGCCTGGCTCCGCTCCAACGCCCTGGACGGGCTGGCGTTCGGCACGGACACCGCCGCGTCCCTCGGGATCGGCGTCCGGCGCACGAGGATGCTCCTGCTGGTGGTCACGGCCGCGCTGACCGCGGTCGCGGTCGCCACCGTCGGCGCCATCGGCTTCGTCGGGCTGATCGTGCCCCACGGCGTCCGCTTCCTCGTCGGGCCGCTGCACCGCGTGCTGCTGCCGTACGCGGCGCTCGCCGGCGCGGTGTTCCTCGTGTGGACGGACGCGCTGGCACGGATCGCGTTCGCACCGCGCGAGGTTCCCGTCGGCGTGATCACCGCCCTGCTCGGCGTACCGCTCTTCCTCCTCGTCCTGCGCAAGCGGGGTGAACTGTGAGGATCACCGCCGAGAAGCTGAGCTGGTCGGTGGCGGGCACCCCCGTCGTCCGCGAGGTCGCCCTGGACATCGCCCCCGGGGAGACGGTCGGACTGCTCGGACCGAACGGCTCGGGGAAGTCCTCGCTGCTGCGCTGCCTGGCGGGCCTGCGGATCCCCGACGCGGGCACGGTCCGCTACGACGGAGAGTCCGTCGGGGACTGGAGCGCGCGCCGCATCGCCCGCCATGTCGCCTTCGTCGAACAGGACTCGGGCGCCGACAGCGATCTGCGGGTCGCGGACGTCGTGGGCCTGGGGCGGACCCCGTTCCGGGACCGCTGGCGCGGACCCGACGCCACCGACCGGGCCGTGGTCGCCGCCGCCCTGGAACGCGTCGGACTCGCCGCGCTCGCCGGCCGCTCATGGAAGGCGCTGTCGGGCGGCGAGCGCCAGCGCGCCCACATCGCCCGCGCGCTGGCCCAGCAGCCGTACGCACTCCTCCTCGACGAGCCCACCAACCACCTCGACGTCAAACACCAGTTGGAACTGATGGAACTGCTGGCCGGCACCGACAGGACGGTCCTGGTCGCGCTGCACGACCTGACGCTCGCCGCCCGGTACTGCGACCGGCTGCTGCTCCTGCACCACGGCCGCCTGATCGCCTCCGGCGCACCCGCCGCCGTCCTGACCACCGAGCGGCTCGCCGAGGTCTTCGAGGTCGACGCGGCACTCACCACGGACGCGCTGGGACACCCGGCCGTCACCTACCGCCGGCCGCTCGGCAGCCCCCTCCCGGCACCCCGGCCCACCCCCTGAGAAGGAACCCCATGACCCTGACCACCCCCGCCCTCTCCGTCGACGCCCTCATCGAGTCGGTCCTCGCCGGAGAGCACGGCCCGCTCCCCTCCGAACGCGTCGCGACCAGCGTGTTCTGGATCCACCACGGCACCCGCCTGGCAGGCGGCGACACCACCTACCTCAACCAGTACGTCCTGGTCCGCCTCGGCGGCTCCTTCGGCGGCTGCGCCTTCGAGGCCGGCGAGATCGACCCGTCGATCTGCCGCGACTTCTCCGGCACCCCGCTCGACGTCCTGCTGCGCGAGGCCCCGCGACCGCTGCGGATCGCCGCCCTCGACGCCTACCTCTCCGACGTCCGCCCGCACCGCGTGGCCGCCGGGGAAGGCGCCGCCGAGCCCGTCACCCTCCCCGCCGGTACCCCCGAGACCCGCGCGAAGGCCCGCGACGCGGCCATCGCCGGCCTGCTGGACATCGAGGAGGGCGCGAAGGTCGGCCTCATCGGCGTCGTCAACCCCCTCGTCGCGGCGATCCGCGAGCGCGGCGGCCACCCGCTGCCCTGCGACTTCAACCTCAAGGCCACCCAGTGGGGCGACCCCGTCACGGACGACATGCACGAGGTGCTCGACCGCGCCGAGGCCGTCGTCGCCACCGGAATGACCCTGAGCAACGGCTCGTTCGACACCATCCTGGAGCGCTGCCGGTCCCGGGGCGTCCCGCTGATCGTGTACGCGCAGACCGGGAGCGCCGTCGCACGCGCCTTCCTCGGCTCGGGAGTGACCGCCCTGTCCGCGGAGCCGTTCCCCTTCTCCCAGTTCAGCGCCGAGGAGACCGCTCTGTACCGCTACCGGACGGTGGACGGCGCGTGATTCCCGCCGCGCGCCCGGCGGGACCCGTCCGCACCGGCACCGGGGACGCGCCCTGCCACCACGGCGAGATCCTCCAGGGGGTCTTCCTCGACGGCGACGGACACCGGTGCGCCGGCCTGGTCACCCTCCCGATGGCCGGCCCGGGCAGCGGCGCCGAGTTCGTCCGCCGTCCCGGAGCCCCGCCCAGGGCGATCACCGTCGTGCCCGCCGACCGGACGAAGGCCGCGCATGCCGCGGCCCTCGCCGTCGACGAGTGCGCGCGGCAGGCCGGAGTCCCGCTCTGCGGAGGGGAGTTGCGGGTATCCGGCGACATCCCGGTGGGCCTGGGCATGGGCAGTTCCACGAGCGATGTGATCGCCACCGTGCGGGCGGTCGCCGACGCGTACGGCCTGCGGCTCGCCCCCGAGACCGTGGCCCGGCTGGCCGTCCGCGCCGAACTGGCCTGCGATCCGCTGATGCTGGACGGCCGGCCGGTGCTCTTCGCCCAGCGCGAGGGCCGGGTCCTGGAGGTTCTCGGACCGGCGCTGCCGCCCCTGGTGGTCGTCGGCTGCACCCTCGGCGGCGGGGCGCCCGTGGACACCCTCGCACTGCCCGTGCGGGAGGCCGACGCCACCGACATCCGTGACTTCGAGCGACTGCGCGCGCTGCTGCGCCGGGCGGTGGCCACCGGTGACGCCCGGCTGCTCGGCGAAGTCGCCACCGCCAGCGCCCGGCGCGGCCAACAGCTGCTGGCGCACCCGGAGTTCGACGACCTGACCGTCATCGCCCGTCGGGTCGGGGCGGTGGGGGTGCAGATCGCCCACAGCGGCGCGGTGGCGGGCGTGCTGTTCGACGCCGCCGCGCCGGGTCTGCGGCACCGCGTACGCGGCTGCCTGCGCGCCCTCGACGCCCACGGCATCCCCGCCACGCGGGCCTTCACGACCTTCACCACCATCAAGGAGATCCTGAATGGACCAGCACATCGCGGAGGCGATCGGCCGGCCGGACCTGATACGGCTCGACGACCGGCTCGTCTGTCTGCGCTTTGAGACGATGAAGGTGGTCTCCGCGCTCGCGGCGGTACGCCATCTGCTCGACACCGGAGCCGTACGGCGCGGGGACACGCTGCTCGACAGCTCCAGCGGCATCTACGCGTACGCGCTCGCGCTCGCCTGCCACCGGCACGGAATGCGCTGCCACATCGTCGGCTCGACGACGGTCGACCACACGCTGCGCACCCAACTCGCCGTCCTCGGAGCGACGCTGGAACAGATGGAGCCGTGCAGCGACCTCAAACTCGATCAGAAGCGGCGGGTGGAGCGGATCCACGAGATCCTCGCCGAGCACCCGGAGTACCACTGGATGCGGCAGTACCACGACGACATCCACTACCTGGGCTACCGCGCGATCGCCGACCGGGTTCGGGAGGCGACCGGTGAGGACCGCCTCACCGTCGTCGGCGGGGTCGGCTCGGGGGCGTCGACCGGCGCCCTCGCCCGCTACCTGCGGGCGGCGCCCGAGGGGCGGGACGACGTCCAGCTCGTGGGGGTCCAACCCTACGGCAGCGTCACCTTCGGCGCCGAGCACGTCTCCGACCCGGAGATCATCATCGCCGGGATCGGCAGCTCCATCCCCTTCGGGAACGTCTCGCACGCGCTGTACGACACCCTGCACTGGATCTCCTTCGACGCGGCCCTCGCCGGCAGCGTCGACCTGCTCCGCCGGCACGCGGTCTTCGCGGGCCTCTCGACCGGCGCCGGCTACCTGGCCGCCCGCCACGAACGCGACCGCGCCCCCGAACGGACGGTCCTGTTCATCGCCCCCGACACCGGCCACCGCTACGTCGACACGGTCTACGCCCGCCACCGCGAGGCCGCCCCGCTCACCGCCCTCGCCCCCAAGGACGTCGCCGGCCGGAGCGAACTGGCCCTTCCCTGGTCCCGCATGGCGTGGAACCGCGCGGGGGCGCCGGACGCGCGGGGCGAGAGCGCGCCGTCCGGCGGACATCCCCGCTCCCTGGGCTGATCCGCCCTTCGCAGAGCTTCCTGTGAATCGGGCCGGGGAGTCCGGCCGTATGTCCGCTTCGAGCCGCTTCCGGTGGGTGACGGGCCGTCCGGGCTCTCAGGAAGCTCCCAGGATCTCTCCGGGGGCGGTCAGGGAGGGCTGACAGCGTCGGTGCCGTCCGCCGCACCCCGACCCGACGTGGAGCACCGCTGTGGCCACCTTCCTTCGCGGCCTCGGCCGCCTCTCCTTCCGGAGGCGCCGCACGGTCGCCTCGCTGTGGGTCGTCCTGCTCGTCGGGGCGGGGGTGCTGGCCGCGCGGGCGGACGCACCACCGCCGAACGACTTCTCCATGCCCGGTACGGAGGCGCAACAGGCGTACGACCTGCTGGACGAGCGCTTCCCGCAGGTGAACGCCGACGGCGCGACCGCCCGCGTGGTGTTCCGGGCGGAGCACGGCAAGGTCACCGACCCGCTGGCGCGGAAGGCCATCGGGGAGACGGTCCGCGCGCTCGGGAACGCCCCGCAGGTCGCCCGCGTCACCGACCCGTTCGCCGCGCGGTCGGTGAGCCGGGACGGCACCACCGCCTACGCGCAGGTCTCCTACCCCGTGCCCGCGACGGAGCTCGACGAGGGCTCACGCACCGCGCTGCGGGAGACCGCCGAGCGGGCGGGCTCGGAGGCGCTGACCGTCGAGGTCGGCGGCAACGCGGTCGGCTCGGCCGCCGCCGGGCACACCTCGGAGGCCGTGGGCCTGGCGGTGGCAGCCGTCGTGCTCGTCATCACCTTCGGCGCGCTCGCGGCGGCCGGGCTCCCGCTGTTCACCGCCGTACTGGGGGTGGGGATCGGCGGACTGGCGATCCGGGCGCTGGCGGATCCGCTCGGTCTCGGGCCGACGACCTCGGGCCTGGCCACCATGATCGGGCTGGCCGTCGGCATCGACTACGCCCTGTTCGTCGTCTCCCGCTACCGTGCCGAACTCGCCCGTGGCCGGAGCCGTGAGGAGGCCGCCGGGCATGCCGTCGGCACGGCGGGATCGGCGGTGGTGTTCGCCGGGCTGACCGTGGTGATCGCGCTCGCGGGTCTGTGCGTGGTCGGCATCCCGCTGCTGACGCGGATGGGCCTCGCCGCCGCCGGCACCGTCGTCATCGCCGTGCTGATCGCCGTCACCCTGATCCCGGCCCTGCTCGGGATCTGCGGCCGCCGCATCGGTCCGGCACGACCGCGGCGATGGGGGAGGGCCGCGGGCGGGAGCAGCGATCCGGCCGCTCCTCGGGCGGCCGGCGCGGGCGAGCGCTGGGCCCGCCTCGTCGTCCGGCGCCCCGTCGCCGTACTCCTCGGGGGCGTCGCGCTGCTCGGCGTGGTCGCGATCCCCGCGGCCTCCCTGGAGATGGGGCTGCCCGGGGACGAGAGCAAGCCGGCGTCGACGACCGAGCGACGCGCCTACGACCTGATCGCCGAGAGCTTCGGTCCGGGCTTCAACGGCCCGCTGACCGTCGTCGTCCGGGCCGAGGGCGGCGGCGGTGCCGAGGCGGCGGCGAAGAGCGTCGCCGCCCGGATCGCCGGCAGGCCGGACGTCGCCGCCGTCGGACAGCCGCGGTTGAGCTCGTCCGGCGACACCGCCGTGCTCAACGTCGTCCCGGCCGCCGCGCCGGCGGGCGCGGAGACGGCCGAGCTCGTGCACGGGCTGCGCGACCCGGCGCTCGCGGCCGCGAGCGACGCCCGGGTCCTGGTCGCCGGTACGACGGCGATGAACGTGGACGTCTCGCAGAAGCTCTCCGACGGCCTGATCCCGTACCTCGCACTCGTCGTCGGACTCGCCTTCCTGCTGCTCATCGTCGTCTTCCGGTCCCTCCTCGTGCCGCTCAAGGCCGCACTCGGCTTCCTGCTGTCGGTGCTGGCCGGACTCGGCGCGGTGGTGGCCGTCTTCCAATGGGGCTGGTTCGCCTCGATCCTCGGAGTCGCGGTACCGGGGCCGGTGATCTCGGTGATGCCGATCTTCATGGTCGGCGTGGTCTTCGGACTCGCCATGGACTACGAGGTGTTCCTCGTGACCCGGATGCGCGAGGCGTACGTGCACGGGCAGTCGCCGTCGGACGCCGTGATCAGCGGGTTCGAGCACAGCGCCCGGGTGGTGACGGCGGCGGCCGTGATCATGATCTCGGTGTTCGCCGCCTTCGTGGGCTCCGACGAGCAGATGCTCAAGACCGTCGGCTTCGGACTCGCCGCGGCCGTCCTCTTCGACGCCTTCGTCGTCCGCATGGCACTCGTACCGGCCGTCCTCGCCCTGCTCGGCCGGCGCGCCTGGCACCTGCCCGCCCGGCTGGACCGACTCGTCCCCGACCTGGACGTCGAGGGCGAGCGGCTCGAACACGCCCCGCGCGAGGCGGCGGTGGCGAGCGCACCCGGTGCGGGCCCGGACTCGGCCGTCGAGCCCGCGGGAAGCGGCGGAGGCCACCCGTCCGGCGGCTGATCCGCCCCCACCACCCCGCCGTGCGCGCCCGCCGCGCGATGCGTGCGATGTCCGAGCACGTGGCCCGCGCGGTGCGCGTGATGTCCGAGCGCCCGCCGTGCGCGGTGTGCGTGATGTCCGAGCACCCGCCCCGCCGGGTGTGCGTGATGTCCGAGCACGTGGCCCGCCAGGTGTGCGCGATGCCCGGCACCCGCCCGCCTGGTGTGCGCGGTGCCCGGCACCGCCCCGTCCGGTGCGTGCCGGTACGCCCCGCCCCGTACGCCTTCCCGCAAGGAGTCCGCCCGTGTCCCCCGCCCAGCCCCCGCGCTCCGCTCCCGCCGTACCGCCGTCGCGCCACGCCCTCGAAGGGGCCCTCTCCGTCGTGACCGCCCTCGTGGTCATGGCCGCCACGGCATGGGCGGCACTGGCCCTCATCGGCGCCGAAGCCGTCGCGCCGGTCTCCCGCCTGGTGCCGACGGTCCTGAGCATGGCCGTCGGAGGCGACGTCACCATGGCGTCGGCGGCCTCGGCCGAGGCCGGGCCGGGCGGCGGCCTCGGCGGGCTGCTCGGCGGCCTCGGCGGGGCACTCGATCTCAGCCTGACGGGCGAGGCGGCGATGACCCCGCTGACCCTGACCTTCCTCGGCACCGCCGTCCTCGCGATCGCCTTCTTCCGGCCCCTGCGCCGCCGCCCGCGACCCGAGCCCCTGATGCTGTGGGCCCGGTGCGGTGGCGCGCTGGCGGCCGCGGCGGTGGCCCTCCCGGTCCTGGCCGGCATGGGGCGGGGCACGGCACGGCTGCCCGACGGCGTGACGCGGCGCTTCGGCGACGGCGCCGCGTCCGGGGCGTTCGGCCGCCTCACCGGCGGCGGTGAAGACGGCCTCGTCCGGGGTCTGTTCGCGGTCGCCTTCGAGACCGACACCGCCGCGACCGTCTTCTTCGGCCTGCTGTGGGTGGCCCTCGTCCTCGCCGTCGGCTGCGTGGCGGCCCGCCGTACGACACTGCCGCGGTCCCTCGCCCTGGGCGCGCCGCGACGGAGGTGGAACGCCGTCGCGTCCACCCTGACCGGGACCGGAGCTGTGCTGTGCTGCTCGGCCCCGGCCGCCGCGATCGTCGCCCTCGCCGCCGCCCTGGCCGGCCGTGAGCGGGCCGCCGAAGCGGCGGGGCTGCTGCTGCTCGTCGGCCCGAACCTCGTCGCCGCGCTGCTCACCTCCGGCCTCGGCACCTCCTGGGAGGCCGGCGTGCACCGCGTGCGGCCGGAGGGCGGCGGGCCGCTCGGCATGTTCGGCGCCGGAGCGCGGGGCGGGCCCGCGGACGCGGACAGGTCCGTGGACATCGGCGCCTGGTCGGCCGTCGGCGTACCGGTGTGGCCGATCGCCCTGCTGCTCGTGCTGCTCCTGCTGACGACCGCCGGGTACGTCGCGGCCGGCCGTACCCCCGCGCGCACGGCCCGGGAGGAATCCGAGTCCCTGCTCGGCCGCCACGCGGAGATCGCCCTGCGCATGGGCATCGCGGTCGGTGTCTCGGTGCTGCTGCTGCCCGCGGCGGCGCGCGGTTCGCTGAGGGTCGGCATCAGCGCCATGGGGAGCGAGGTGGGGGGTGTCGCCGCCGGTCTGGACGCGGCGCCGGGGCTTTCCGCGCTCGTCGGATGCGTCCTGGCCGCCCTCGCCGCGTACGGCGGCAGCCGGCTGCGCGCCGGCCGGGCCGGTGACCGTGACCGAGCCCCGGCGGTGCCCGGCCCCGCGCTCCGGTCCCGGCCCGAACCACCCCGCGCCCGATCCGGGCGGGGGGCCACGCCGGGACCCGCATCCGCGCCGGGGCCCGCATCCGCGCCGGGGCCCGCATCCGCGCCGGGACCCGCGTCCGCGCCGGGCCCTGCGCCCGCGCCGGGACGCCCGTCCGGGCCGTGACCTCCATCTGCGTCCGGCCCCGCGTCCGGGCCGGGACCTGCGTCCGCGCGGGGACGCGCGTCCGGTCCCGCGTCCACGCCCGCGTCCGGTCCCGCGTCCACGCCCGCGTCCGGACCCACGCTTCCCGGGCCGGAGGCCCGTCCGGCTCCGCCCCGTGAAACCCCGTGTGGTCTCCTGAGGAGCCCGCCGGCCCACCGGCCCACCGGCCCGTCTGCCCATGTCCGCGAAGGAGGAGATCCACACCATGGCGGCACCGACACCTCCCTCCCGTACCGTGGGGCGCCCCGACCATCTGCTCGTCGTCGACGACGAACCCACCGTCCGGGAACTGCTGCGCACCGCCCTGCGCTACGCGGGCTTCGACGTGGACGCCGCCGCCACCGGCCGGGAAGCGCTCGACCTGGCCGCCGGGCGCACCCCCGACCTCGTCCTGCTCGACGTCATGCTCCCCGACATGGACGGCTTCGAGGTGATCCGACGGCTCCGCGCCCAGCCCCGCTCGCCCCGGGTCGGACAGGGCGGCGACGTCCCGGTCCTCTTCGTCACCGCGCGCGACGACCGCCAGGACCGGCTGCACGGGCTGCGCCTCGGCGGCGACGACTACGTGACCAAGCCCTTCGACCTCGAAGAGCTGATCGCCCGGATCCACGCCGTGCTGCGCCGTACCAGGGGCGAGCTGCCCGCCCGGATCCACGTCGGGGACCTGGCACTCGAACCCGACAGCCACCACGTCACCCGGGCGGGCCGGACCGTGCGACTCTCCCCGACCGAGTTCCGTCTCCTGCACTTCCTGGTCGCCAACGCCGAACGGACCATGACGAAGAACCAGATCCTGCACAGCGTGTGGGAGTACGACTTCGGCGGCGACCCCAGCATCGTCGACACGTACATCAGCTATCTGCGCCGCAAGGTCGACACCGGCGAACCCAAGCTCATCCACACCGTCCGCGGCGTCGGCTACGTGATCCGCGAGCCCCGTCCGTGAGGCGCCCGATACCGCGGCCGCCCGGGCGCCGGCCGAGCCGGCTGTCGCTCCGTACACGTCTGCTCTGCCTGTCCATGGCACTGGTCGCCGTCGGCCTCCTCGGCACGGGAGTCTTCGTCACCACGGCCCTGCACTCCTACCTCCAGGACCGGGTCGACGACCGGCTCCACCTGACCGGCCGGATCGCGTCCCGTCTCTCACCGCCGTCCGGCACCGGCACGCCCCCCGGCGTACAGGCGCTCAGCGTCCTCGGGGACACGACCGTGACCTATCTGGACGCCGACGGGGCCACCCGACGGTCGTTCGAGACCAGCGCCGTGCTGCCGGGCGGCGGTCCCGACCTGCCCGGTCTCGACCGCGCCGCCGTCGTCGCCCACGAGGGCCGCCCCTTCACCGTGCCCGCGCACGACGGCGACCGGAGCTGGCGGGTCATCGCCCTGACCCAGCCCGCCCAGGTCTTCCCTCCCGGACAGGCCGACGCCCGGGGCAGCGTCCTCGTGGCCACCTCCCTCGACGAGGTCGACCGCACCGTCGCCGAGACCCGGAACCTGTCGCTGACGGTGGGTGCCGCCCTGCTCGCGGTCCTGGCCGTCGCGGGCCGCTTCGCCGTCCGCTCCGGGCTGCGGCCACTGACCCGCATCGAGGAGACCGCGACGGCCATCACCGCCGGCGACTACTCCCACCGCGTCCCCGCACTGGCCGCCCCCCACACCGAGGTCGGACGCCTGACCGACTGCCTGAACCAGATGCTGGGCCGGATCGACACGGCGTTCCGGGCCCGCGCGGAAGCCGAAGCCAGGACGCGGCGCTTCTTCGCCGACGCGAGCCACGAACTCCGCACGCCCCTCGTCGGCATCAAGGGCTACACCGACCTCTACCGCATGGGCGCCATGCCCACGCGCGAGGACGTCGACCAGACGATGACCCGGATCGCCGCCGAGTCCGAACGCCTCACCCGGCTCGTGGAGGAGATGCTCCTCCTCGCCCGACTCGACGAGGACACGCACCCGGGCGTCGAGACCGGCCGGGGACCGGCCTTCGCCCTCGACCTCGCCCCCATGGACCTGCGCACCCTGGCCGCCGACGCCCTCCACGACGTCCGCGCCCTGGACGCGGCCCGACCGGTGACCCTGACCGGCCCCGACGGCGGAAAGCCGGCCACGGCCCCCGCCGTCGCCGACGAGGCCCGGCTCCGCCAGGTCGTCACCAACCTCATCGGCAACGCCGTCGCCCACACCCCCGCGGGCACCCCGGTCCGTATCGGCGTCGGCACCGCGGGCACCCACGCCGTCCTCGAAGTCGCCGACGAGGGCCCCGGTCTCACCCCCGCCGAACGCGACCGCGTCTTCGACCGCTTCCACCGCGCCGACGGCTCCCGCACCCGCGCCACCGGTGGTTCCGGCCTCGGCCTCGCCATCGCCCAGGCCCTCGTCACCGCGCAGGGCGGCCGCATCACCCTGGACACCGCACCGGGCGAAGGGTGCGCCTTCCGCATCGAACTCCCCCTCCCGGCGCCGCCCGTGCCGTGAGGACGGCGCGGGGGAGGCCGGACGAGCGCCGACCCCGTGAACGGGAGCGGGGCCGCCCCCGGCGCACGCCCTCTCAGGCGTCCGCCGGGGGCGGCCCCACTCGTGGTCGAGCCACCGCCGGGGGCGGCCCCGCTCGTGGTCGAGCCACCGCCGCGCGGCGGCCCCGCTCGTGGTCAGGCGTCCGCCGCAGCGGCCCCTCCGGTGGTCTCGAAGGCGCGCAGGATGCGTTCCGCGGCGAGCGTCGCCGTCAACGTGCCCTCCCTGACCTGCTGTTCGAGTCCGGGGGCCAGGGAGCGGACGGACGGGTCCGCGTGGAGCCGGCCCAGGAGCTCGTCACGGACCATGCTCCACGCCCAGTCGACCTGCTGGTCGCGGCGGCGTGCGGCGAGACTGCCCGTCGAGTCCAGCAGGGTGCGATGCTGTTCGAGACGCTCCCAGACGGTGTCCAGGCCGGTCGACTCGCGGGCGCTGCAGTGCAGGACGGGCGGGGACCAGGCCGCGTCCCTGCTCTGCATCAGCCGCAGGGCACCCGACAGTTCGCGCGCGGCCGTGCGGGCGTCGCGCTCGTGGGGGCCGTCCGCCTTGTTGACGGCGACCACGTCCGCCAGCTCCAGGACGCCCTTCTTGATGCCCTGCAGCTGGTCGCCGGTCCGCGCGAGGGTGAGCAGCAGGAAGGAGTCGACCATGTCGGCCACGGCGGTCTCGGACTGGCCGACGCCGACCGTCTCGACGAGGACCACGTCGTAGCCCGCCGCCTCCATCACCAGGATCGACTCACGCGTCGCCTTGGCGACGCCGCCCAGCGTCCCCGCCGTCGGGGACGGCCGGACGAAGGCGGCGGGATCCACGGCGAGACGCTCCATCCGCGTCTTGTCGCCCAGGATCGAGCCGCCGGTCCGGTTCGACGAGGGGTCGACGGCGAGGACGGCGACCCGGTGACCGAGGCCGGTCAGCATCGTGCCGAAGGCGTCGATGAACGTCGACTTCCCGACGCCCGGCACACCACTGATCCCGATCCGGCGCGCCTTCCCGCTGTGCGGCAGCAGCTCGGTCAACAACCGCTGGGCCAGGGCCCGGTGCTGCGGGCGGGTGGACTCGACGAGCGTGATGGCGCGGGCCACGATCGCCCGCTTCCCGTCGAGCACACCCTTCGCATACGCGTCGACGTCGATCACAGGTCGTGCCCGAGGCCGGCCGACAGCCGCCGCACCAGGTCGTGCGCCGCGTCCGGAATCACCGTCCCCGGCGGGAACACGGCCGCCGCTCCCATGTCGAGCAGGGTGGGGACGTCCGCCGGCGGGATGACACCGCCCACCACGATCATGATGTCCTCGCGGCCCTCCGCGGCCAGTTCCTGCCGCAGCGCCGGAACGAGGGTCAGGTGACCGGCCGCCAGCGACGACACGCCCACGATGTGCACGTCCGCCTCGACGGCCTGGCGCGCGACCTCGGCCGGCGTCTGGAACAGCGGGCCGACGTCCACGTCGAAGCCCAGGTCGGCGAAGGCGGTGGCGATCACCTTCTGGCCGCGGTCGTGGCCGTCCTGGCCCATCTTCGCGACCAGGATGCGCGGGCGGCGCCCCTCCTCCTCGGCGAAGGCGTTCACGAGGGTGCGGGTGCGCTCCACGGACGGGGAGTCGCCGGCTTCGTTGCGGTACACGCCGGAGATCGTACGGATCTGGCTCGCGTGCCGCCCGTACACCTTCTCCAGGGCGTCGGAGATCTCGCCGACCGTGGCCTTCGCACGGGCCGCGTCCACCGCGAGGGCGAGCAGGTTGCCGTCGCCGCGGTCCGCCGCGTTGGTCAGCGCGCGCAGCGCGTCCTGGGTGACCGCCTCGTCGCGCTCCTCCCGCAGCCGCCGCAGCTTGGCGATCTGCTGGGCGCGCACGGAGGAGTTGTCGACCTTGAGGACCTCGATCTGCTCGTCCGCGTCGACCCGGTACTTGTTGACGCCGATCACCGGCTGGCGCCCCGAGTCGATGCGGGCCTGCGTGCGGGCCGCGGCCTCCTCCACGCGCAGCTTGGGGATGCCGGCGTCGATGGCCTGCGCCATGCCGCCCGCCCGCTCGACCTCCTGGATGTGCTGCCAGGCGCGGCGAGCCAGGTCGTACGTCAGCTTCTCCACGTACGCGCTGCCGCCCCAGGGGTCGATCGCCCGGGTCGTGCCCGACTCCTGCTGGATGAGGAGCTGGGTGTTGCGGGCGATCCGTGCCGAGAAGTCGGTGGGTAGGGCGAGCGCCTCGTCGAGGGCGTTGGTGTGCAGCGACTGGGTGTGGCCCTGGGTGGCCGCCATCGCCTCGACACATGTGCGCGTGACGTTGTTGAAGACGTCCTGCGCCGTGAGCGACCATCCGGAGGTCTGCGAATGGGTGCGCAGCGAGAGGGACTTGGCGTTCTGCGGATCGAACTGCTTGACCAGCTTGGCCCACAGCAGCCGGGCCGCCCGCATCTTGGCGATCTCCATGAAGAAGTTCATGCCGATGGCCCAGAAGAAGGAGAGCCGGGGGGCGAACGCGTCCACGTCCAGGCCCGCCTCCCGCCCGGCCCGGATGTACTCCACGCCGTCGGCGAGGGTGTAGGCCAGCTCCAGGTCGGCCGTCGCGCCGGCTTCCTGGATGTGGTAGCCGGAGATGGAGATGGAGTTGTAGCGCGGCATCCGCTGCGAGGTGTAGGCGAAGATGTCGGAGATGATCCGCATCGACGGCTTCGGCGGATAGATGTACGTGTTGCGGACCATGAACTCCTTGAGGATGTCGTTCTGGATGGTCCCGGCCAGCTTCTCGGGCGGTACGCCCTGTTCCTCGGCCGCCACGATGTACAGCGCGAGCACGGGGAGCACGGCGCCGTTCATCGTCATCGACACGGTCATCCTGTCCAGCGGGATGCCGTCGAAGAGCTGGCGCATGTCGTAGATCGAGTCGATGGCCACGCCCGCCATGCCGACGTCGCCGGTCACGCGCGGGTGGTCGCTGTCGTAGCCGCGGTGGGTCGGCAGGTCGAAGGCGACGGAGAGGCCCTTCTGGCCCGCCGCCAGGTTGCGCCGGTAGAACGCGTTGGACTCCTCGGCGGTGGAGAAGCCCGCGTACTGACGGATCGTCCAGGGCTGGTTGACGTACATCGTCGGGTACGGGCCGCGCAGATACGGGGCCATGCCCGGATAGGTCTCCAGGAAGTCCAGGCCCTCCAGGTCCTGCCCGGTGTAGAGCGGCTTGACCGCGATGCCCTCCGGGGTCTCCCAGAGCAGGTCGTCACCGCCCGCCGCCTTCTTGACCGCCGACCGCCACTCGTCGGCGCCGGCGTCGGCGGTCGGGGTCCCCAGCTCGATCGCGGAGAAATCGGGGATGGACATCAGGACACTCCCATGCGGTCGAGCGTGGCGGAGAGTACGGCGACGGCGTCGCAGCCGGCGAAGACGAAGGAGTCGACACCGGCGTGCTCGGCGGGACGTCCGGCGAGGAACACGTGCCCGGCGCCGCTCGCCCGGAGCTCCTGCGCGCGGGCCTCGGCCTGCTCCTCGTAGAGCGCGTCGCTGGAGCAGAGGCAGACCTCGCTCGCCCCGCTCTCCTCGAACGGGCCCTCGGTGACGGGCTCGATGCCGCCCGCCTGGAAGAAGTTGGCGGCGAACGTGGACCGTGCCGTGTGCGCCGCGGCCGGGCCGATGGTGGACAGGAAGATCCGGGGCCGGGCGCCCGTGGCGGCGAGGTGCGCGTCGGAGCGGGCGCGCAGCGCCTCGTACGCGTCGTCACGCCGCACGCGGGGCAGACCGCCGGACGGCGGTTCGGGCGCGGGCTCGCGCACCACCGGGTTCTCGGTGAGGTGCGGG
Organism: Streptomyces sp. NPDC047971; assembly: GCF_040653355.1. NCBI lineage: Bacteria > Bacillati > Actinomycetota > Actinomycetes > Kitasatosporales > Streptomycetaceae > Streptomyces > Streptomyces sp. NPDC047971. The sequence goes on from NZ_JBEZNW010000011.1 coordinate 176,340, forward strand.
AACTCGCTGACGCCGGTGATGGGTTCGCGCCGCTTGGCGAGCTTCGCGCTGCGGGCCGACCAGGTCTCGGCGAGCCGGTCGCGGACCGTTCCCGACCGCAGCGCGGCGGCCTGACCGCCCGCCCGCTCGATGGACCGGAAGAACTCCCAGCCGGCCTCGGCGAGTTCGTCGGTGAGGCGCTCCACGTACCAGGAGCCGCCGGCCGGGTCGATCACCCGGGCCAGGTGCGACTCCTCGATCAGGATCGTCGAGGTGTTGCGGGCGATCCGGCGCGCGAACGCGTCGGGCAGTCCGAGGGCGTGGTCGAAGGGGAGCACGGTGACGGAATCGGCTCCGCCCACTCCTGCGGCCAGGGTGGCGACGGTCGTCCGCAGCATGTTCACCCACGGGTCGCGACGCGTCATCATCACCGGCGAGGTCACCGCGTGCTGGATCTGCGCGCCCGCGCCGCCCGCTCCGGAGACCTCGGCGACCCGGGCCCACAGCCGACGGGCCGCCCGCAGCTTGGCGATGGTGAGGAACTGGTCGGCGGTGGCCGCGTACCGGAACTCCAGCTGTCCGCAGGCCTGCTCGACGCTCAGCCCCGCCTCGGTGAGCTGCCGCAGATAGGCGACGCCCGTCGCCAGCGAGCAGCCGAGCTCCTGCGCGGCCGAGCCGCCGGCCTCGTGGTACGGCAGCGCGTCCACGGTGACCGCCCGCAGCCCCGGGTACGCCTCGGCGCACCGGCGCGCGAGTCCGGCCACCGGCGCGAAGTCCGACGCCCGGCCCGTACGGGCCTCCAGACCGAGGGGGTCGGCTCCCAGGTTGCCGCGCGCGGCCTCGGCGGCGACGCCGCGCTCCGCGTACAGGCGCAGCAGCTCCTCGGCCGCGGCCTCGACCTCGTGGCCGGCGTCGAGGACGACGGGGGCGAGGTCGAGGTAGACGCCCTCAAGAGCGGGACCGAGTGAGCCGGTGGGGATGCCGCCCTCTCCGACCACCAGCCAGAGCGAGGTGACGCCGTTCTCCAGGTCGGCGAGGACCGTCGCGCTGTCCGCGGTGATGTGGCGCTGCCGTACGTCCCAGCCGCCCTGGGTGTTCCCTTCGGGCCGGCCGCCCCGGACGAAGGGGGCGAAGCCGGGGAAGCCGGGCTCGGGTGCCGTGTCGTCGGCCGCGTAGAGCGGGCGGACCCGGAGCCCGTCCTCCAGCGCGGTGGAGAGGGCGTCCTCGGCGGCCGCACCTTCTCCCTCCTTGCCCGACTTGCGCAGTACGCCGGACACAAGGTGCTGCCACTGCTCACGGGTCGCGTCGGAGAATTCGGCGGCGAGGGCAAGCCCGTCGTCGGGAAGGACTGTCATGCTCGGATGCTAGGTCAGGTGAACAAAGGAGCAGCAGGCCACGCGGCTGTGACCTTGCCCTCCTTGAACCTCCGGGGTAATCCGTTCTATGCCGTCCGCGACCCGCGACCCGCGACCCGCGACCCGTGGTGACCCGTCGACCTGCGACCTGCCGGTCCGCCGACCCGCCTGCCTCGGCCTCGTGCGGGACGCCCCACCCGGGCGGACAGCACCGAGGGGGCGCGACCGCACCGCGCGTCGCACCCCCACCGGCTCCTTCAGCGACCGGACTCCCTCGGTCCGGGCGGCGGACCAGGACCCCTCAGTCCTGGCCGTACGGGGGGGGGGGGGGGGGGAACCCGCGGGGGTGCGG
>NZ_JBEZNW010000012.1:0-172622 GCF_040653355.1 Streptomyces sp. NPDC047971
GGTCGATCGCGTACGGTCTGGATCACCCCCGCCCCGTCAAGCCCGGTGAGTCACCCGTCTTCAACCCGGTCTTCTACACCCACCCCCACTCCCTCCCCCTCGCCGCCGTCCGGGCCAGGGGTCGAACGGCGGCCGGACGGAGCGGGCGCATGAGCATCCGCAGCGCCGACCGTCTCGGCGGCCGCGCCGCCATCGTCGGCATCGGGGCGACCGAGTTCTCCAAGGACTCCGGACGCAGCGAGCTCACGCTCGCCGTCGAGGCCGTGCGGGCTGCCCTCGACGACGCCGGGCTCACCCCCGCCGACGTCGACGGCATGGTCACCTTCACCATGGACACCAGCCCCGAGATCACCGTCGCCCAGGCGGCCGGGATCGGCGAGCTGTCGTTCTTCTCCCGTATCCACTACGGAGGCGGGGCCGCCTGCGCCACCGTCCAGCAGGCCGCCCTCGCGGTCGCCGCCGGGGTCGCCGACGTCGTCGTCTGCTACCGGGCGTTCAACGAACGCTCGGGGCGCCGTTTCGGCTCGGGCGTCCAGCAGCGCGAGCCCTCCGCCGAAGGCGCCGCGCTCGGCTGGCAGCTCCCCTTCGGGCTGCTCACCCCGGCCTCCTGGGTCGCCATGATCGCCCAGCGCTACCTCCACACGTACGGGCTCACCCCCGAGGTCTTCGGCCACGTCGCCGTCACCGACCGTCGGCACGCCGCCCGCAACCCCGCCGCGTACTTCCACGGCAAACCGATCACGCTCGCCGACCACGCCGCCTCGCGCTGGATCGTCGAGCCGCTCCGGCTCCTGGACTGCTGCCAGGAGACCGACGGCGGTCAGGCGATCGTCGTCACGTCCGTGGAGCGGGCCCGCGACCTGCGCCGGCCGCCCGCGGTCATCGTCGGGGCCGCGCAGGGGGCAGGACGCAACCAGGAGGCGATGACCAGCTTCTACCGCGACGAACTGACCGGCCTCCCGGAGATGGGGGTCGTGGCGGGGCAGCTGTGGCGGTCGGCGGGGCTGGCGCCCCGTGACATCGATGTGGCCATCCTCTACGACCACTTCACCCCGTTCGTCCTCATGCAGCTGGAGGAGTTCGGCTTCTGCGGACGCGGCGAGGCGGCCGACTTCGTGGCGGCGGACGCGCTGCCGCTGAACACGCACGGAGGCCAGCTGGGGGAGGCGTATCTGCACGGGATGAACGGCATCGCGGAGGCCGTACGCCAGGTGCGGGGCACGTCCGTGAACCAGATACCCGGCGCGTCCAGGACGCTGGTCACGGCGGGCACGGGTGTCCCCACCTCGGGCCTCGTCCTGGGCGCCGACGACTGAGGTGCGGGCCCCTTCGGGTGGGGGTGCGGGTGCGGGTGCGGGGCGACCGGGGCGGCGGCCGGGTCCCCCGTCCCGACCCTGAGGCCGTCGTACCCCCTCTCCACCTTCAGGAGGTCCAGCCGTCCCCACCCCTACAACCTGAGGCGGAGTGCGGGTCGGGACCTGGGGCCGATCCCCCGGGGAGTCGCCGCTCCTAGCGTGGAGTCATGACTCCGCCACCCTCTGGCCCCGTCTGCGCCGGCGCCTCCACGGCCGCCCTCGGGACCGCCGTGACGACCGTCGGCTACCCGTCGTTCTCCTCGTACGTACGGGCCCGCGGGCCCGTCCTGCTGCGCACGGCGCGCTCCCTCACCGCCAACCCCTGCGACGCCGAGGACCTCCTGCAGACCGCCCTCGCCAAGACGTTCGTCGCCTGGGAGCGGATCGAGGACCACCGTGCCCTGGACGGCTACGTCCGCAGGGCGCTGCTGAACACCCGGACGTCCCAGTGGCGCAAGCGCAAGGTCGACGAGTTCGCCTGCGAGGAGCTGCCGGAGCCCGCCGGGCTGCCCGAGCCGGACCCGGCCGAGCAGCAGGTGCTGCACGACGCGATGTGGCGCGCGGTCATGAAGCTTCCCGACCGCCAGCGGGCGATGGTCGTCCTGCGGTACTACGAGGACCTCAGCGAGGCGCAGACGGCGGAAGTGCTCGGCGTCTCGATCGGCACGGTCAAGAGCGCCGTCTCCCGCGCCCTCGGCAAGCTCCGCGAGGACCCGGAGCTGACCCCCGTACGGTGACCCGCACCGCCCTCCCCGGCGGTGACCCCCACCGCCCTCCCCGGCGGTGACCCGCACAGCTCCTCTTCCCGCACAGCTCTCCCCCGCCCTCCCCGGCGGTGACCCCCACCGCCCTCCCCGGCGGTGACCCGCACCACCCACCCGTACGGCGACGCGCACCACCCGCCCGTACGGCGACGCGCACCACCCGCCGGTACGGCGACGCGCACCGCGCCCCCCACCGTGCCCCGCACCCCAGAACCGCGCCCCGCACCCCCACCATGCCCCTCAATCCCCGCCCCGACCGTGACCCGCACCGCGCCGCGGACCCCGCCCCGGACCCCCGCCCCGTGCCGTTCCCGGCGGTGACCGGGTGCTGTCGGGACGGCATCCGCCAGTAATCACTGGCAATTTCCGTACTCCCGGGTAGTGACATACCGCGCGGTACGTGCGCAGAATCTCCACACCCTTACTGCCACGTAGCGCCCACCGGGAGGACGCCGTGCTGAGCACCATGCAGGACGTACAGCTGACCGTGACCCGCATCCTGAACCATGGGATGACGATCCACGGGAAGTCACTGATCACCACCTGGACGGGTGAGCCCGAGCCGCAGCGCCGCACCTTCGCGGAGGCGGGTGCCCGCGCGAGCCAGCTGGCGAACGCCCTGCGCGACGAACTCGGCGTGACCGGCGACCAGCGCGTCGCCACCCTGATGTGGAACAACGCCGAACACGTCGAGGCGTACTTCGCCATCCCGTCCATGGGCGCCGTCCTGCACACCCTCAACCTGCGGCTTCCCCCCGAGCAGTTGGCGTTCATCGTCAACCACGCGGACGACCGCGTGGTCATCGTCAACGGCTCGCTGCTCCCCCTCCTCGTTCCGCTCCTCCCCCACCTGCCGACCATCGAGCACATCGTGGTCGCGGGCCCCGGCGACCGTTCCGCCCTGGACGGTGTGACGCCCCGCGTGCACGACTACGAGGAGCTGATCGCGGGCCGCCCCACCACCTTCGACTGGCCGGAGATCGACGAGCGTTCGGCCGCCGCCATGTGCTACACCTCCGGCACCACCGGAGACCCGAAGGGCGTCGTCTACTCCCACCGCTCCATCTACCTGCACTCCATGCAGGTGAACATGGCCGAGTCGATGGGCCTGACGGGCAAGGACACGACCCTCGTCGTCGTCCCGCAGTTCCACGTCAACGCCTGGGGTCTGCCGCACGCCACCTTCATGACCGGCATCAACATGCTGATGCCGGACCGCTTCCTGCAGCCCGCCCCGCTCGCCGAGATGATCGAGCGCGAGAAGCCGAGCCACGCCGCCGCAGTCCCCACCATCTGGCAGGGCCTGCTCGCCGAGGTCACCGCCAACCCCCGCGACATCTCCTCCATGAAGCAGGTCACCATCGGCGGCGCGGCCTGTCCGCCCTCCCTCATGGAGGCGTACGACAGGCTCGGCGTCCGCCTCTGCCACGCCTGGGGCATGACGGAGACCTCCCCCCTCGGCACCATGGCCCACCCGCCGGCCGGGCTGACCGCCGAGGAGGAGTGGCCGTACCGCATCACGCAGGGCCGCTTCCCGGCCGGTGTCGAGGCCCGGCTGGTGGGCCCCGGCGGCGAACACCTGCCCTGGGACGGCGAGTCGGCCGGTGAGCTGGAGGTGCGCGGCACCTGGATCGCGGGCTCGTACTTCGGCGGTGCCGACGGGGAGCCGATCCGCCCCGCCGACAAGTTCAGCGAGGACGGCTGGCTCAAGACCGGAGACGTCGGCGTCATCAGCCCGGACGGCTTCCTCACGCTCACCGACCGCGCCAAGGACGTCATCAAGTCCGGCGGCGAGTGGATCTCCAGCGTCGAGCTGGAGAACGCGATCATGGCCCACCCCGAGGTCGCCGAGGCGGCGGTCGTCGCCGTGCCGGACGAGAAGTGGGGCGAGCGCCCGCTCGCGACCGTCGTCCTCAAGGACGGCGCGACGGCGGACTACGAGACGCTCAAGGCATTCCTCGCCGACGAGGGCGGAATCGCCAAGTGGCAGCTCCCGGAGCGCTGGGCGATCGTGCCCGCCGTGCCGAAGACGAGCGTCGGCAAGTTCGACAAGAAGGTCATCCGACGGCAGTACGCGGAGGGCGAGCTGGACGTGACCCAGCTGTAGTTCCGGTACGGGAGGAGTCCGGGCGTACGGAGTCCTGACGGAAGGAGGGGAGCGGTGTCCACCGCTCCCCTCCTTCTCAGTTGGTCCCTATCTTCGCGAGCAGGTCCACGATCCGGGCCTGCACCTCGTTGCTGTTCGAACGCTCCGCCAGGAAGAGGACCGTCTCGCCGGACGACAGCGTCGGCAGCTCGGCCTCGTCGAGGTCCGCCGAGGTGTAGACGACGAGCGGCGTGCGGTTCAGCAGACCGTTCGCCCGCAGCCAGTCGATGATCCCGGCGCGCCGGCGACGCACCTGCATCAGGTCCATCACCACCAGGTTCGGCCGGATCTGGGTGGCCAGCGTGACGGCGTCGGTGTCCGCCGCCGCCCGCGCCACCTGCATCCCGCGCCGTTCCAGGGTGGCCGCGAGCGCCTGCGCGATGTGGTCGTTCTCCTCGATGAGCAACACGCGCGAGGGGTGCTGCTCGCTGTCGCGGGGCGCCAGCGCCTTGAGGAGTACGGCGGGATCGGCGCCGTACGCCGCCTCCCGCGTCGCCTGCCCGAGCCCGGCCGCGAGCAGCACGGGCACCTCGGCGGCGACGGCCGCCTGGCGCAGGGACTGGAGCGCGGTACGGGTGATGGGCCCGGTCAGCGGGTCGACGAACAGCGCGGCCGGGAAGGCGGCGATCTGGGCGTCGACCTCCTCACGCGAGTGGACGATCACCGGGCGGTAGCCGCGGTCGCTCAGCGCCTGCTGGGTGGAGACGTCCGGCGCGGGCCAGACGAGCAGCCGACGCGGGTTGTCCAGCGGCTCCGGGGGCAGCTCGTCGTCGACGGGCTGGGGCAGCGGCTTGTTGGCGACCTCGACCGCACCACCGGGCCCGTCGAGCGGTTCCGGGCCCTCGGCGGCGCCCTCGGCGGGCGCCCCTATGGCGTAGGAACGGCCTTCGGGCGCCGTCTGAGCGAGCTGGGCGAGCTTCGGCTGCGCCTTGGCGGCGGCCTCCGCCGGTGCCGTCGGCGCGGGAGCGGGCGCCGTCGCCGGCGCCGGACGGTCGCCCTCGGGCGGGGTGGCCAGCTTGCGCCGCCGCCCGGAGCCATTGCTCTGACCGTTCTGCGAAGCGCCGCCGAGCGACCCACCGCCGAGCGACGCACCGCCCTGCTGGGTACCACTCTGTTGCGTACCCGCCTGCTGCGTACCGGCCTGCTGTGCGGCGATCTGCTGGGCGAAGGGCACGCCCTGTCCGAGGGTCCGCACGCTGAACGCCCGCCCGCTGTGCGTCGCGTCCCTGGGAGCGGCAGGGGCGGCCGGAGCGGCAGGGGCGGCAGGCGCGGCAGGCGCGGTCGAGTTGCCGGGAGCCGCCGGAGCCGCCGGGGCCGCCGGAGCCGCCTGAGGGGCCGGGGCAGCGGGCGCGGGCATCTCGGGAGGCAGCGGTACGGATCCGGTGCCGCTCCGCGTCTCCTCGGCGACCCCCGGCCCACGACGCCGACCGGTCGGCTCGGGCAGAGGCTGCGGGTGGGCCTGCGGGTGGGACTGCGGCGGCGTGTGGTCGGCGTCCGGCAGGGACCCCGCGGCGTCGTGCCGCCCCTCGTCGCTCACCTGTGCCGCCGGCATCGCCTGCATCACCGGCATCGGCTGAGGCAGGGCCATGGCCTGCGGTGCGGGCTGGGCGGCCGGCTCCGGAGCGCGGTCGGCGTCGGCCGGGGGCAGCGCGAACGGCGTACGTGGACCGGCCTCGGCGGCGGCGGTCCGTTCCTGCGCGGCGAGCGCGCGGCGTGCCCGCCGGCCGGTGGGCCGCTCGTCGCCCGCCTGATCGCCGCTCGCGACGGCGGGCAGGGCAGCCCGCGCGAGGGCGGGGGCCTCGGCGGGAACGCCCTGGGCGGGTACGGGAACACCCTGCGGGGGCACGGCGTCCCCGAGCGCGGCACGCCCCTGCGCGCCCTCGGCGGCGGTCACCACGGAGCCCTCGGCGGGCCGGCCGCGACGGCGGCCGGTCGGCTCGGCGGCGGGCGCGCCGCCCGCGCTCTGGGCGGGGATCAGTTCGGCGGGGGCGGCCGGGGCCTCCTCCGTACGGCCTCGGCGCCGTCCGGTCGGCTCGCCCGCACCGGCGCTCGCGCCCTCGGGAGCCACCGGGCTCTCCAGGAAGGCGTCGGTGGACGCCCGCCGGGCGCGACGCCGTCCGCCGCCCTGGGTGTCGGATGCCTGTGCGGGCAGCGCGAGCTGCCCACCGGCCGGAGCGGCCCGGTCCTCGGCATCGGTCTTCGGACCCGACTCCGGCGCGGTCGCGGCGTCCGCCGTCGCTTCCACCGGCGTCTCGGCCGCCGTGGGGGCGGGCGGCGCGGCGACCGTGCCCCTGCCGGCCCCGAGCGGCACCTCCAGGACGTACGCGCCGCCGGTCGTCCCGGGCACCTCATGGGTCTGCACCACGCCACCGTGCGCGGCCACGATCCCCCGCACGATCGGCTGGTGGACCGGGTCGCCGCCGGCGTACGGTCCGCGCACCTCGATCCGTACGACATCGCCGCGCTGCGCCGCGGCCACCACGATCGTCGAGTCGGCGTACCCCGCGCCGGGGACGACCCGGGCCTTGCCCGTGGAGTCGACGCCGGCCACGTCCGCGACCAGGTGCGCGAGCGCGGTCGCGAGGCGGCCCGCGTCGACCTCCGCCTCGATCGGCGGCGCGTGCACGGCGAACTGCGCCCGGCCGGGACCGATGAGCTCCACGGCCCCGTCGACACCCGCGGTCACGACCCCGTCGAGCAGGACGACGGCCGTGCCGAGGGTCTCCTCCCCGGCGTCCAGTCGCTGGTAGCCGAGGACGTTGTCGACGAGGGTGGTCATCCGGGCGTACCCGGCGGCCAGGTGGTGCAGGAGCTGGTTGGCCTCCGGCCACAGCTGGCCGGCGTCGTCGGCGGCGAGCGTGGAGAGCTCCGTCCGCAGCTCCTCCAGCGGACCGCGCAGCGACTCGCCGAGGACGGCCGTCAGCTGCTCGTGCCGGCCCGCCAGGGCCTCGTACCGCTCCTTGTCCGCCTTCGCCCGCTCCTCGTGGCCCTCCCTGAGCTCGGCGAGCTCGGCGGCGTGCTTCTCGGCGAGGCCGACGCGCTCGGACTCCTGCTCCTGGGCGAGCTGCTCGTACGGCCGGCGGTCGGTGAAGGTCATCACCGCGCCGACGAGCTGGTCGCCGTCCCGTACCGGAGCCGTCGTCAGGTCGACCGGCACCCGCGAACCGTTCTTCGCCCACAGCACCTGGCCGCGGACACGGTGCTTGCGCCCCGACTTGAGCGTGTCGGCGAGCGGCGAGTCCTCGTACGCGAACGGCTCGCCGTCCGCGCGCGAGTGCAGGATCAGCGGGTGCAGCTCCTTGCCGCCGAGATCGCTGGCGCGGAAGCCGAGGATCTGCGCGGCGGCGGGGTTGACCAGGACGACCCGCCCGTCGGTGTCCGTGCCGACGACGCCCTCGGCGGCGGCGCGCAGGATCATCTCGGTCTGGCGCTGCGAGCGGGCGAGTTCGGCCTCGGTGTCGAGGGTGCCGGTGAGGTCGCGGACGACGAGCATGAGCAGCTCGTCGCCGGTGTAGGCGCTGTACGAGTCGTACGCCTCGCGCCCGTCCTCCAGGTTGGCGCTGGTGACCTCGACGGCGAACTCGCTGCCGTCCGTCCGGCGGGCGATCATCCGGGTCGGTTTCGTACGGCCGCTCTCGTCGGTTCCCTCGGGGCGCCGCATGGAGCCGGGGATCAGCCGTGAGTCGAACCCGGGCAGCAGGTCGAGCAGACCGCGCCCGACGAGCGCGGTGCCGGGGGTCTCGAACATGCCGAGGGCGATGGTGTTGGCGTTGACGACCGTGCCGTTGCAGTTGACGAGCACGAGGCCGTCGGGGAGGGCGTCAAGTATGGCTGCGAGGCGAGCAGCGCCTCGGGATGGCCTGCTGCTCACGACGACGCTTCCTCCCTGACCCACTGCACCTTGCCCGGCTGGCCGGCCCCATCTTGCCCCTCGGGCCGCAGCCTGTCACTGCGAGGAGTCTAAGGGCTGCTCCGGCGGTCCCGGGGAGAGGTCTCATGCCCCCGGCAACATCCGAACGTCATCCTCACCTCATCCCCGCACGCGGGGGAGCACGGGCTCCAGGTTCTCCCAGCGGTCGATCTCGCACCCGTTCGCACGGGAGAAGCCGGCGTCGACGGAGCGTCCCCGCCAGTCGCCGGTGATGCGGGCGACGACGGGCCCGCCGTACTGCTGCGCGCAGAGCGTGTCCTTGGGGACCGGCTTGAAGGGGTCCTGCTTCTGCTTGGCGAGCTCCGAGAGCCGGGCGCAGGCGCGGGCGGCGGCGGGGTGGTCGCCGCCGGGCTCGCCGTCGCAGTCGAGCCGGAACGTGCCGTCGGCCTCCTTGTGTCCGCTCTTGCTGATCGTCACCGTGAGCACGTCCGGCGCCTGCGCCGAAGCCGACGCCGGCGCGGGCGAGAGCAGAGGCAGCGGCGGCACGGGCCCGAGCCCGGCGGCTCCCGCGGCGGTGGTGGCGAGGGTGGCGAGTACGAGTCGGCGCAGCATACGAACTCCAGGGAGGCGGGTGGGGGCCATGGGCTCGGGCCCGTCTCCTCTAACGCTCCGTACTGCCGTTCGTTGCGCAACCGGGATGGGCCGAGGGGCTTTGCCCTTGGCCCCGGAGGGCTAGTACGGTGAGAAGCGATTGGTGACACCGGGCTCGCCTGTGTCATCATCTGCACGCACCGTTCGCGCCCGCGCGAGGTGCATGGAGGCGTCGCCTAGTCCGGTCTATGGCGCCGCACTGCTAATGCGGTTTGGGCCTTAAAGCCCATCGAGGGTTCAAATCCCTCCGCCTCCGCCCCACACCGAAGCCCCGGCCCCCAAGGCCGGGGCTTCGGCCGTTCCAGCCCCTTGCGAGCCCACGCGGGTCACCCGTCCGGCGGAGGGCGCGCATCCGGGGAGGAGCCCCCAGATGGCGTTTCCGCAGGTCAGAGGGGGTCTGGCTAATGGATTTCGCGCTACGGCGCAGGTCATGTAATGTTGTCCACGCAACGCCGACCGGCAAGAAAAAAGCCGAGAAGCACAAGCACTCGTAGCTTAACGGATAGAGCATCTGACTACGGATCAGAAGGTTGCAGGTTCGAATCCTGCCGAGTGCACAGCCTGAGAGGCCCGGACGAGAGTCCGGGCCTCTTGCGTTTCCGGGGTGTACAGCAGCGAAGTACAGCAACGGTATGAAGGGGATGGGCACCGTGGCCGAAGCCGGGGAACCGCTGGAGCTGATCGTGCTGGACAGCGGAACACAGAGTGTCGTGGTCCGGCTGCTGTCGACCAGCCCGTCCTTCACCGGGGTCTCAGGCCGCTACTTCGACGCGGAGATCCAGATCCGAAGCGGCTTCGTGAACGCTTCCGTGCGGATGGGCGTCTTCGACGAAGAAGTCGAGGAGTGGGGCCACCTCCTCGACGCCGTGGAGGAAGCCATGGAGGACGCTCCCGAGGACGACGACGAGGTGTTCGCCGGCGACTGGCCCAGAGAAGGCCGTACGGCGTACCTCCGCTTTATGGCCGAGGACCCTCTCGTCATCGAGGTCCGCGACGCGCCCGGCACCGGCATCTGCGTCCAGGTACCACTCGCCTTGGACGACGACTGGATCGCGGAGGCCAGGGCCCGGCTCGCGCGGGCGCGTGAAGTGCTCCGGGGTTGAGGGGGGATCGCCGAGTCGCGTTTCGTGCGCCGGGGCTCACTTCAGGGGGATGCACCTGAGCGCGTGGTCCGAGCGGCGGTGTGGTGGCGAGAGAAGGTGGACCAGCTCGTACGAGCCGCCGGGGCACTCGGCCTTGAGGATCGCCGTGTCGACCAGTACGCGGTTGACCGTGTGCCCGTCCCGTTCCATCAGGTCCTTCACGAAGCGCTCGGGATCCGCATGGAGCGCGCTCTGTTCGTCCTCGCTCAGTTCGAGCCTGAAGACCTCGACGGCGGATGCTTCGATGTCCGTCGGGCGGTGAACAGTAGCCATGGTCCGGCCCTTTCGGAGAGGCGTCACCTCCAGGATGCGCTGATCCTTGCCCCGCGCAACCGACGGCACGGCCCGATCCCGCCGGGCGGCCGGTTCGGCGGGATAAGGTCGGAAGATCGTTCTTTCTTCTCATCGTGGGGGTTGGGTATGGCGCTCTTCGGGAACGCGCACAAGATCGATCCGGCGCAGGCGCAGCAGGAGTACGCGCGGCTGCTCGGGCAGGGGGAGCAGATCCACGCCGCGTATCTGCTGATCCGCGACACCATCTTCTTCACCGACCGGCGGCTCGTGCTCGTCGACAAGCAGGGCATCACCGGCAAGAAGGTCGAGTACCACTCGATCCCGTACAAGAGCATCACGCACTTCGCCGTGGAGACCGCCGGCACGTTCGACCTCGACGCCGAGCTGAAGATCTGGATCTCCGGCAACTCCGTTCCCGTCCAGAAGACCTTCACCAAGGGTGTGGACATCTACGAAGTGCAGGCGATCCTCACGCAGTTCGTCGCGCGGTAGTCAGGCCGTCGTCAAACGTCGTACGCGTGCGAGGCCCCCGGGACACGTCCCCGGGGGCCTCCGTCGTCGTCGCTGTCAGACCCTCGGTGGAGACTGGTTCCGTGACGTGGCGGTGTACGGGAATGCGGTGGAGCGGGGGCGTGCCCGGGCTCCGCTGGGAGGGCGGACGGGTTTCCGCGCTCGCGTACGGACAGCAGGTCGCCTTCCGGGCCGTCGGGCAGCGCCTGTGTCCGGGGGCCCGTGGGAATCCCTGCCCGCTCGCGGCCGCCGTGCCCCCGCGGGCCACCGGCGGGCAGTGTCCCGAGTGCGCGCGGCTCGACCGTGTCCACTCGGTCGCGGCCGACACCATCGCCGACGATCCGCGGACGTACCGCGTGTACCTCGCCTGGTTCGGGCCCGGGATGACCAAGGTCGGGATCACCGGCGAGGAGCGGGGTGACGCCCGGCTCCTGGAGCAGGGGGCCGTCGCCTTCAGCTGGCTCGGGCGGGGTCCGCTCATGGCGGCCCGGCGCACCGAGGAGCTGCTGCGGCACGCCCTGAAGGTGCCCGACCGCATCCCGTACGAGCGGAAGCGCGCCGTGCGGCACGAGCTGCCCGGTCCGGACGCACGACGGCACGAGATCGAGGAGCTGTATCGCTCGGCGGTCGCGCTGCCGGCCTGGGGCGACACCCTGGAGACGCTTCCCTGCGCGGTGCGCGACCACGCAGTGGCCTTCCGGCTCGACGCGCTTCCCGGACTCGCCGGGACCGTCACCGAGCTTCGCGCCGACGGCGTCGTCGCCGGCCGCCTCCTCGCCGCCGCCGGGCCCGACCTGCACCTTCTCGACGCCGAAGGCCGGGTGCTCGCCCTCGACACCCGGATCGTCCGCGGCTGGGGACTCGTCGCCGTCGACCCCGGCCATCGCGTCACCGTGCCCGTGCGGAAGGCGAGCACCGACGTCCAGGACGGGCTGTTCCCGTAGAGCGTCGGGAGTGTCGGGGTCGTCGGGAGCGTCGGGATCGTCGCGGAGTAAAGACTTGGATCCCTTCCGGCGGCTCCTGTGGACACACCCGCCCCGCCCGGCGGAGGGTGATCCACATGACCGCAAGCCTGGTGGCGGGCCTCGAACCGCCCTACTACACCGCTGTCTTCACCTCGGTCCGTCCCGACGACCCCGAGGGATACGCCGCCACGAACGCCCGCATGCGGGAGATCGTCGCCGAGCTTCCCGGCTTCCTCGGGTACGAGTCCGCCCGCACCCCCGGCGGCATCGGCATCACCGTCGCGTACTTCCGCGACATCGAGTCCCTGGACGCCTGGCGGGACAACGACGAGCACCGGGCGGCCAAGCGTCGTGGCCGGGAGCACTGGTACGAGAGCTACAGCGTCCACATCGGCAAGGTCGAACGGAGCTACGGCTTTGTGCGCAACTGAGATCCCTGGGTCTGACAAGGCTGATGGGTCTGACAAGGCTGATGAGCCTGAGAAGGCTGATGGGCCTGACGGGGCTTTTGGGGCGAGCGGCGCGGCCAGGGTGGGCGGCTCGGACAGGGAAGGTGACGCCGCCGGGGTGGACGAGACGGTCGAGGTCGTCCGGAGCCTCGTCCGGCGGCTCGGTCTGCCCGGACTGATCGACGTCCACACCCACTTCATGCCCCGCAACGTCCTCGACAAGGTCTGGGCCTACTTCGACTCCGTCGGCCCCCTGACCGGCATGGAGTGGCCCATCACCTACCGCGAGGAGGAGGACCGCAGGGTCGCTCTGCTGCGGGAGTTCGGCGTCCTCGCCTTCACCTCGATGCTCTATCCGCACAAGGCCGGCATGGCGACCTGGCTCAACACCTGGGCCGCCGACTTCGCCGCCCGTACGCCCGACTGCCTGCGCACCGCCACCCTCTACCCGGAGCCGGACGCCACCGCGTACGTCGGCAAGGCGGTCGACGACGGCGCGCGCGTCTTCAAGGTCCACCTCCAGGTCGGCGACTTCGACCCCAACGATCCTCTGCTCGACGGTGCCTGGGCGACGCTCGCGGACGCGCGCACGCCGGTCGTCATCCACTGCGGATCGGGTCCCGCACCCGGGAAGTACACCGGCCCGGGTCCCATCGGGCGGCTGCTCTCCCGCCATCCCGCGCTGCGGCTCATCGTCGCGCACATGGGGATGCCCGAGTACACGGACTTCCTCGACCTCGCCGAGCGGTACGACGGCGTCCACCTCGACACCACCATGGCCTTCACCGACTTCAGCGAGCGCCTCGCCCCCTTCCCCGCCGCCGAACTCCCCCGCCTGCGCGCCTTGGAGGACAAGATCCTCCTCGGCTCCGACTTCCCGAACATCCCCTACCCGTACGCCCACCAGCTCCAGGCCCTCGAACGGCTCGGGCTCGGCGACGACTGGATGCGCCGGGTCCTCCACGACAACGGCGCCGAGCTGTTCCCCCGGCTTTCTCAGGGAATTCACAGGTAAGCGAAAGGGAGATCTCAGTGCGTCCGGGAAGCGTGGCCGTATGACTGCCACCAAGCCCCGCGGGCGTACCGACATGACCCGGCCCGACGGCTCGGCCGTCCGCGTTCTCGTCGTGGACGACGAGGCGTCGCTCGCCGAACTCCTCTCCATGGCCCTGCGGTACGAGGGCTGGCAGGTCCACAGCGCGGGCGACGGGGCGGGGGCCCTGCGCGCGGCGCGCGAGTTCCGGCCCGACGCGGTGATCCTCGACGTGATGCTGCCCGACATGGACGGGCTCTCCGTCCTCGGCCGGCTGCGGCGCGAGCAACCGGACGTGCCGGTGCTGTTCCTGACCGCCAAGGACGCCGTCGAGGACCGGATCGCCGGCCTCACGGCGGGCGGCGACGACTATGTCACCAAGCCGTTCAGCCTGGAGGAGGTCGTGGCCAGGCTGCGCGGTCTCATCCGGCGCTCCGGCGCCGCGCAGGCCCGCGACGAGTCGCTGCTCGCCGTCGGCGACCTGACGCTGGACGAGGACAGTCACGAGGTCACCCGGGGCGGCGAGTCGATCCACCTCACGGCCACCGAGTTCGAGCTGCTGCGCTACCTCATGCGCAATCCGCGCCGCGTGCTCAGCAAGGCGCAGATCCTCGACCGGGTGTGGTCCTACGACTTCGGCGGCCAGGCCAACGTCGTCGAGCTGTACATCTCGTACCTGCGGCGGAAGATCGACGCGGGCCGCGCCCCGATGATCCACACCAGGCGCGGGGCGGGCTATCTCATCAAGCCGGGGGAGTAGGGCGACCGATGCGAGGCTCCCGCTCCTGGTCGCTGCGCACGCGGCTCGTCGTCTCCGCCGTGACCCTGATCGCGATCGTCGCCACGGTGATCGGGACGGTGACGACGATAGCGTTCCGGTCCTATCTGTACGACCAGGCCGACGGGCAGCTGCGGGGCATCGCCAACCGGGCCGCCGGGCCGCCGCAGAACCTGCCGATGCCGATCCCCGGCGACGCGCGCGACGCGCTCGGATTCCTCACCGGCCCCGGCGCCCCGCTCGGCACGGTCGGCGCGTCCGTCGTGGACGGCGAGCTGCCGGCCGCCGCCGTGTCCCAGGAGGAGGAACAGGGGACGTACGGCCCGAAGTACCGCGCCCAGGCCCTGGACGCGGCGCAGCGCGCCGCCCTCGCCGCCGTTCCGCGCGACGGCTCGCCGCACACCGTCGAGCTGCCCGGGATGGACGACTACCGGGTCGCATACGCCTCCGGGAGCCGCGGGGACTACCTCGTCGGCATCCCGCTCGCCGACGTCCAGGACACCCTCTCCACGCTCGTCCTCGTCGAGGTGAGCGTCACCGGCGCCGGGCTCGTCGCCGCCTCGCTGGCCGGCGGGGCGCTGGTCGGGATCGCGCTGCGGCCGCTGCGGCGGGTCGCCGCCACCGCCACCCAGGTCTCCGAACTGCCGCTGCACAGCGGCGAGCCGGCCCTCCACCACCGTGTCGCGGAGGCGGACCCGCGCACCGAGGTCGGACAGGTCGGCGCGGCCATCAACCGCATGCTCGACCACGTCCACTCCGCGCTCCACTCCCGTCAGCAGAGCGAGACGCGGGTACGGCAGTTCGTCGCCGACGCCAGTCACGAGCTGCGTACACCGCTCGCCTCCATCCGGGGGTACGCGGAGCTGACGCGGCGCGGCCGGGAGGAGTGCGGGCCCGACACCCGGCACGCCCTCGGGCGGATCGAGTCCGAGGCGACGCGGATGACGGGGCTCGTCGAGGACCTGCTGCTGCTCGCCCGGCTGGACGCCGGACGCCCGCTCTCGTACGAGAGCACCGATCTCGCCCCGCTCGTCGTGGACGCGCTCTCCGACGCCCGCGCGGCCGGACCCGACCACCGCTGGCGGCTCGAACTGCCCCGGACCGCCGTGTCGGTACGGGCGGACGGCGCCCGTCTCCACCAGGTCCTCGTCAACCTGCTCGCCAACGCCCGCACCCACACCCCGCCCGGCACGACCGTGACCGCGCGCGTACGAGCGGAGGGCGGACGCGCCCTCGTCGAGATCGGGGACGACGGGCCGGGCATCCCGCCGGAGCTCCTTCCCGTCGTCTTCGAACGGTTCGCCCGTGGTGACGCCTCCCGCACCCGTCGGGCCGTTGGCAGCAGCACCGGGCTCGGGCTCGCCATCGTGCGGGCGGTGACGGTCGCCCACGGCGGAGAGGTGACCGTGCGGAGCCGTCCGGGAGAGACCGTCTTCACCGTGGCGCTGCCCGTGGAAGGGTCCGGTCCCGCCGAGGCGCTCGCTCCGGAGCCGCGGGGCTCCGTCGCCCTTGCGGGGTCCGACTCGGCCGTGGCCCCTTGAGCGGACCGCCGGGCTCCGCCGTGGCCCCTTGAGCGGACCGCCGGGCTCCGCCGTGGCCGCCCCTTGAGCACACCACCGGACTCCGCCGCTCCTTGAGCGGGCCTGACCAACCCGGCGTCCCGCCCCACTCACAGCCGGGCCACAGGCTCATCACACAGCCGTGACAGCGGTCCCGGCGAGGGTCTGTGCCATGCGAATCCAAACGATCGCGGGCACCCTCCCCGCCCGGGAACACCTGCCCGTGGGCGTGGCCGGGCGGCCCGTCCTCGATGTGGTGATTCCCGTCTACAACGAGGAGAAGGACCTGGAGCCGTGCGTCCTGCGGCTCCACGACCACCTCTCCCGCACCTTCCCGTACGGCTTCCGCGTCACCGTCGCCGACAACGCCTCCACCGACCGGACCCCCGAGGTCGCCGCCGCACTCGCGGCGACGCTGCCCGAGGTGCGTTCGGTGCGGCTGGAGGAGAAGGGGCGGGGGCGGGCGCTGCGTACCGTCTGGTCGCACTCGGACGCGCCCGTCCTCGCCTACATGGACGTGGACCTCTCCACCGACCTGAACGCCCTGCTGCCGCTCGTGGCACCGCTCATCTCGGGCCACTCCGACCTGGCGATCGGCTCCCGGCTCGCCCGGTCCTCGCGGGTCGTGCGCGGGCCGAAGCGCGAGTTCATCTCGCGGGCCTACAACCTGATCCTGCGCGGCTCGCTCGCCGCCCGGTTCTCCGACGCCCAGTGCGGTTTCAAGGCGATCCGCGGTGACGTGGCCGCCCGGCTGCTGCCGATGGTCGAGGACACGGGCTGGTTCTTCGACACCGAGATGCTCGTGCTCGCCGAGCGGGCCGGGCTCCGCATCCACGAGGTGCCCGTCGACTGGGTCGACGACCCCGACTCCACGGTGCACATCGTGCGGACGGCCACCGACGACCTGAAGGGCGTCTGGCGGGTGGGCCGGGCGCTCGCCACCGGCTCGCTGCCGCTCGACCGGCTCGCCCGGCCCTTCGGCGACGACCCCCGGGACCGCGAGCTCACGGGCGTTCCGCGCGGGCTGGCCCGGCAGTTGGTCGGCTTCTGTGTCGTGGGCGCGCTGTCGACGCTGTTCTACCTGGCGCTGTACTCGCTGTTCAGGCTCGGTGTCGGTCCCCAACTCGCCAACGCCGGCGCACTGCTGGTGTCGGCGGTCGCCAACACCGCCGCCAACCGCCGACTCACCTTCGGCGTGCGGGGCCGGGACCGGGCCGTCCGCCATCAGGCGCAGGGCCTCGTCGTCTTCGGCATCGGCCTCGCCCTGACCAGCGGCTCGCTCGCCGCGCTCGGCTCGGCGACCGGCGATCCCGCGCACTCCACCGAACTCGCCGTGCTGATCGTGGCCAACCTCGCCGCGACGGTCGTGCGCTTCCTCCTCTTCCGGCTCTGGGTCTTCCCGGACACCTCGCCCTCAAGGAACACCCGATGACCACCACGTACGACACCCCCGCCGGGCCCGCCGGGCCCGCGGGCCACGCCGCTCCGTCGCCCCGGACCGGCCGCATCGCCCGACTCTGGCGCGGGCGCGCCGAGGACGCCCCCTGGGTGCGCCCCGCGTTCCTCGGTCTCCTCCTCGCCACCACCCTGCTCTACCTCTGGAACCTGAGCGCCTCCGGCTACGCGAACTCCTTCTACTCCGCCGCCGTCCAGGCCGGCAGCGAGAGCTGGAAGGCGTTCTTCTTCGGCTCGCTCGACGCGGCGAACGCCATCACCGTCGACAAGCCGCCGGCCGCGCTCTGGCCGATGGCGCTGTCCGTGCGCCTCTTCGGGCTCGGGTCCTGGCAGATTCTGCTCCCCGAGGTGCTGATGGGGGTGGCGACCGTCGCCGTCGTCTACGCGGCGGTACGACGCCGGTTCGGCGCGGGAGCCGGTCTCCTCGCGGGCCTGGTTCTCGCGCTCACCCCGGTCGCCGCGCTGATGTTCCGCTTCAACAACCCGGACGCGCTGCTGGCCCTGCTGATGACCGTGGCCGTGTACGGCGTCCTGCGGGCCCTCGAAGACGCGAAGACCGGGACGCGGTGGCTGGTGTGGGCCGGAGTCGCGTTCGGCCTGGCCTTTCTCGCCAAAACGCTCCAGGCGTTCCTGATCCTGCCGCCGCTCGCGCTCGTGTACGCGGTGTGCGCCCCGGTCGGCCTCGGTCGCAGGATGGGGCAACTGGCCCTCGCGGGGCTCGCGCTGATCGTCTCCGCCGGATGGTGGGTGGCCCTGGTGGAGCTGTGGCCGGCGTCCTCCCGCCCGTACATCGGAGGCTCGCAGAACAACAGCTTCCTGGAGCTGACCTTCGGCTACAACGGTCTGGGCCGGATCAACGGCAACGAGACCGGCAGCGTCGGCGGCGGAGGCCGCGGCGGTCCGGGAGGCGGCTGGGGCGAGACGGGCATCGGGCGGATGTTCAACGACGCCGTCGGCGGCCAGATCTCCTGGCTGCTGCCCGCCGCGCTGATCCTGCTCCTCGCCGGGCTCGTCGTCACCCGGCGTGCGCCGAGGACGGACACCGCGCGGGCGGCGTTCCTGGTCTGGGGCGGTTCGCTGCTGATGACACTGGCCGTGTTCAGCTTCATGGCCGGCATCTTCCACGAGTACTACACGGTGGCCCTTGCGCCCTCCATCGCCGCGCTCGTCGGCATGGGCGCGAGCGTCCTGTGGGAGGAGCGCACCAGGTTCCTCGCCTCGGCGGCCCTCGCGGTGACGGTGGCGGGGACGGCGGTGTGGGGGTACGTCCTGCTCGGCCGGACTCCCGACTGGATGCCGTGGCTGCGCTGGGCGGTCCTGATCGCGGGTTCGGCCGCGGCGCTCGGGCTGCTGCTCGCCGGACGGCTCGACCGGCGGATCGGGCTGGGTCTCGCGGGGCTCGGTCTGGCGGCGGGGCTCGCGGGCCCGGTCGCGTACACCCTCTCCACGCTGAGCACCGGCCATCAGGGGTCGATCGTGACGGCGGGCCCGGCGGGCGGTGCGATGGGCGGCCCCGGGGGTGGCCGCGGCGGCCCGCGCGCGATGTACGGGATGGTCGACGGGGGCGGCACGGGCCGGGCGGACGGCGGCCCGGGGAGCCGTATGCCCGGCGGGCAGGGGGGACAGATGCCCGGCGGTCCGGGTGGTCAGATGCCCGGCGGGCAGGGTGGGCGGATGATGCCCGGTGGGACGCCTCCGCAGGGCGACGGCGGCGGAAGCGCCCGGGGGGACGGCGGTGCGGGCAGGGAGCGCGGCGGCCCCGGCGGCATGGGCGGTCTGCTCAACGGGGCGTCCGTCGGTTCCAAGGCCAAGGCGACCCTCCTCGCCGGCGCCGACGACCACACCTGGGTCGCGGCCGCCATCGGCGCCCAGAACGCGGCCAGTTACCAGCTCGCCACCGGAAAGCCGGTGATGGCGATCGGCGGCTTCAACGGCAGCGACCCGTCCCCGACCCTCGCCCAGTTCAAGCAGTACGTGGCCCAGGGGAAGATCCACTACTTCGTCGGCGGCAACGGCGGCGGAATGGGTGGTGGCGGCGGGATGGGCGGCGGCTCGGAGATCTCCGCGTGGGTCACGGCCACCTTCGAGGAGGTCACCGTGGACGGCGCCACCTTCTACGACCTGACGCAGAGGAAATAACCGCTATACAGCGTAAGAGAGACCCTTGTACGGTGTACGAGACCGAGTCCCGTACACCGTACAAGGAGTGCTGTCCATGACGGCGACGACCGCCGCGAACGAACCCACCGCCGGGAAGGCCACCCCCGGCGGGCATCCGCAGCGCTGGCTGATCCTCGGCGTCATCTGTCTCGCCCAGCTCACCGTGCTGCTCGACAACACCGTCCTGAGCGTCGCGATCCCCTCGCTGACCTCCGAGCTCCACGCGACGACCACCGACATCCAGTGGATGATCAACGCGTACTCGCTCGTCCAGTCCGGCCTTCTGCTCACCGCGGGCAACGCCGCCGACCGCTACGGCCGCAAGAAGCTCCTCGCCGTCGGTCTCGCGCTCTTCGGCCTCGGCTCGCTCGCCGCCGGACTCGCCGACTCCACCGCGCAGCTGATCGCCGCCCGGGCCGGCATGGGCGTCGGCGGCGCGCTCCTGATGACCACCACCCTCGCCGTCGTCATGCAGATCTTCGACGACTCCGAGCGGGTCAAGGCCATCGCGCTCTGGTCCACCGTCAGCTCGCTCGGCTTCGCCGCGGGCCCGCTGATCGGCGGCGTGATCCTGAACCACTTCTGGTGGGGAATGATCTTCCTCATCAACATCCCGGTCGCGGCTGTCGGCCTCGTCGCCGTCCTCAAGCTCGTACCGGAGTCGAAGAACCCGCAGGGCGACCGCCCCGATCTGCTCGGCGCGCTGCTCTCCACGATCGGCATGACCGCCGTCGTGTACGCGATCATCACCGGTCCCGAACACGGCTGGACCTCCGCAGAGGTGCTGGTCCCGGCCGCCCTCGGTGTCCTCGTCCTCGGCGCCTTCGCGCTCTGGGAGCTGCGCACCCCGTACCCGATGCTCGACATGCACTTCTTCCGGAACCAGAAGTTCATCGGGGCCATCGGCGGCTCGCTGCTCGTCGTCTTCGGCATGGGCGGCTCGCTCTTCCTGCTCACCCAGCACCTGCAGTTCGTGCTCGGTTACGAGCCGCTGGAGGCCGGTCTCCGCATGGCGCCCCTCGCGCTGACGATCGTGGGCCTCAACCTGACCGGTATCGGCCCCAAGCTGGTGATGAAGATCGGCACCCCGGCGGCCGTCGTCCTCGGCATGTCGCTGGTCGCCGGCGGTCTCACCTCGATCGCCGTGCTCGGCGGCGGTACGGACGGCAGCTACTGGGGGATGCTGCTCGGCCTGGTCCTGATGGGCGGCGGCATCGCCGTCTCCTCCCCGGCCATGGCCAACGCCATCATGAGCGCGATCCCGCCGGAGAAGGCGGGCGTGGGCGCCGGCATCAACGGCACCCTCGCCGAGTTCGGCAACGGCCTGGGCGTCGCCGTCCTCGGCGCCGTGCTCAACGCCCGGTTCGCCGCGCTCGTCGCCGTCACCGCGGCCTCGCTGCCCGCCGCCCTCGCGGCGGCCGGAAGCGACGCCGAACGGGCGGAGATCTCCGCGGCGTTCGCCACCGGTCTCCAGACCAGCCAGCTGGTCGGCGCCATCGCCGTCTTCGCGGGCGGTCTGCTCGCCGCGGCGCTGCTGCGCCGCGCGGAACGGTCCGAGAAGAGGGAGGCGGCTGCATAGCATGGTGACGGACCGCTGACGGAGTGAGCTCACGGAGGAACGCGATGGTCAAGGCCGCAGACCGGGCCAAGAACCCGGCGCGTTCCTCCGTATGGCTCGAACGGCCGACCCAGCGCAGCGGTGGCGGCCCGGCCGGCCTCGACCGCGACCGGATCGTGGCGACCTCGATCCGGATGCTCGACGAGGACGGCCTCGCCGGGCTCTCGATGCGCAAGCTGGCGAGCGAGCTGGGCGTCACGGCGATGTCGCTCTACTGGTACGTGGACACCAAGGACGACATCATCGAGTACGCCCTCGACGCCGTGTACGGCTCCATCGACCTGGACGCCGTCGCCGCTGCCGGGGACTGGCGCGACCGGCTCCGCGTCCTCGCGCTCGGATACCGCCGGATGCTGGTCCGGCACCCGTGGGTCTCCGCCTGCGTGGGCAGCTACCTGAACGTCGGGCCGAGGGCGCTCGCCGTCGGGACCTCGATCCAGGACGCCGTCCGGGCCACCGGACTCCCCGTCCACGGGCAGCCGGGCACGCTCGCCGCGGTCTTCCAGTTCGTGTACGGATACGGCACGGCGGAGGCCCTGTTCGCCCGGCGCTCCGCCGAGGCGGGCATGACGCAGGACGAGTTCTACACGGAGTCCGTCGCCGCCTTCCGCGAGGAGCCGCAGTTCGCCGAGCCGATGGCCAAGATGGAGGAGCTGTTCGCCGAACGAGCCTCGCACGGCAGCGTCAGCGACATCTGGGAACGGGACTTCTCCTACGCGCTCGACATCCTGATCGCGGGCATCGAAGTCATGGTGTCCCGCGAGGCCGAGAGTTCCTGAGGCCGAGGGCTCCTGCGGCCGAGAGTTCCTGAGGCCGAGGGCTCCTGCGGCCGAGGGTTCCTGAGGCTGGGGGCTCCTGAGACCGAGGGTTCCTGAGGCCGAGAGCCCCGGACCTCCCGCGGGTGTGAACCCGAAGGCTCCTGGGGCCGAGGGCTCCCGAGGCCGGGAGCTCCTGAACCCGAAGGCTCCCGAGGGCGCGGCGCGGGCGGGGGACCTCCGGCGAGCCGCGGGTCGTCGACCTCCGCGCCGGGCTCAGCCCTCCCGTACCGCCTGGACGTCCAGCGTCACCCGCAGGGTCGCGCCGATCGTGGTGATGCCCGCCGACACCACCTGGTTGTAGTTCATCGCGAAGTCCTCGCGCCGCAGTTCCGCCTCCGCGCGGAACGCCGCCCGCACCCCGCCCCACGGGTCCGCGCCCGTCCCCAGGTACGTGAGATCCAGCGGGACGGGTCGCGTGACGCCCCGCAGGGTCAGCTCGCCGTCGACCGTCCACCGGTCCGGCCCGGCCACGCGCAGCGCCGAGCTGCGGTACGTGATCTCCGGGAAGCGGTCCACGTCCAGGAAGTCCTCGGATCGCAGGTGCTTGTCCCGCAGGCCGTTGCCGGTGTCGACGGAGTCGGCCGCGATGACCGCCTCCACCCGCGAGGCCAGGACCTCCGGCGCGATCTCGATCCGGCCGGTGAACTCGGTGAACCGGCCGTGCACGCTGGAGATCCCCAGGTGCTGGGCCACCGCCCCCACCGAGGAGTGCGCCGCGTCCAGGCTCCACACCCCCGGCGGCGGGAGCTCCGTGCCGCCCGTGCGGGCCAGGACGACCGTCCCGACCTCGGCCCGCCCGGTCCCGCCCACCAGGGACGTGCGCGCGTCCGGCGCGTAGCCGAGCGCGGTCACCACCACCGTGTACGGTCCGGGGACCAGCGAGCCCTCGGCCCGTACGACTCCGTCCCCGTCGGCCGCCGCCCGCAGGACCTGTCCGCCCGAGCCGTCCGTCACGGTCACCACCGCGTGCTGGACCGGCCACCCGTCGCGGGTCCGTACCTGTGCGTGCAGTCCCATCCGTACCTCACTCTTCCCAGAGAACAGCGGGGCGGCAGGCCGTCCCCATGACCCCTGCCGCCCCGGACCCGGTCGCGCCTCCGCTCGGAGCGCGCCCGGGAGTCGGTCACTCGCCCGGGTGGGCGAGTTCGATGTCGTGGCCGTCGACCCCGGCTCCGGTCACGGTCAGCCGTCCGGCCACCGGCGGGTAGCCGGTCGCGATGAGCGTGTACTCACCGGCGTCCAGGTCCGCGAAGGCGTACGCGCCGTCCATGTCCGTCGTCGCCGAGGCCGTCACGTTCCCGGCGGCGTCGACCAGGGTCACCCGGGCGTCGGCCAGCGGCCGGTGGTCGAGTCCCGCGCGGACCGTGCCGTGCACGACCGCTCCGGCCGCGAGCGCCACGTCGAGCCGGGTCGCGCCCTGGCCGCCGATCTCGACGGGCAGCGCCTGCGGGCGGTAGCCGGCCGCGGTGACCGCGACCGTGACCGCGCCCGGCACCAGCTCGCCGAAGGCGAAGCCGCCGTCCGCGCCCGACTTGCCGGTGGCCAGCACCTCGCCCCGGACGTCGGTGATCACGACCATCGCCCCGTCGACGGGCGCGCCCGTCTCCGCCGCGGTCACCGAGCCGTGGAGCCCGCTGGTGCCGGTCAGGAGGACGTCGTGGTCGAGCGGGCCGTCGTTCACGACGACCGTGGATGCCTGCGGCTGGAAGCCGTCGGCGGAGGCGATCAGGACGTACGAACCCGCTGCCGGTGCGTCGACGGCGTACCGGCCCTCGGCGCCGACGACCGCGCGGCCGAGCTGCTGCCCGCCGAGCGAGATCAGCGTGAGCGTCGCGCCGACGAGGTCGGCGCCCTCGGCGGTGCGGACGGTGCCGCCGATGGTCAGGCCGGTCGTCACCGTGGACGTGGTCGCGGTGTCCGCCACGGCGGCCACCGGCTCCTCCGGGGCGTCCTGCGTCGCGTCCGCCGTGGGGGCCGAACCGCTCTTCAGCGCGACCTCCTTGATGAACAGCGTCACGAGGAAGGCGATCAGCGCGAACGGCGCCGCGTAGAGGAAGACGTCGGCGACACCGTGCCCGTACGCGTCCTCCATGACGGTACGGATCGGGGCGGGCAGCTTGTCCATGTCCGGGATGCCGCCGCCCGAACCGCCGCCGGCCATGCCCGCGGCCTTCGGACCGAGGGCGGTCATGCCGTCCTGGACGTAGTGCGTGACCCGGTTGGCCAGCACCGCGCCGAGCGCCGAGACACCTATCGCACCGCCGAGGGAGCGGAAGAAGGTGACGACGGAGGAGGCGGAGCCGAGGTCGGCCGGGGCCACCTGGTTCTGCGTGCAGAGCACCAGGTTCTGCATCATCATGCCGAGGCCCAGACCCATGACGCCCATGAAGAGCGCGATGTGCCAGTACTCCGTGTCGTAGCGGATCGTGCCGAGCAGACCGAGTCCGCCGGTCGTCAGGGCACCGCCGCTGACCAGCCACGCCTTCCACTTGCCGGTCTTGGTGATGATCATGCCGGAGACCGTCGAGGAGACGAACAGACCGGCGATCATCGGGATGGTGAGGACGCCGGACATCGTCGGCGACTCGTTGCGCGCCAGCTGGAAGTACTGGCTGAAGAAGACCGTGCCGGCGAACATCGCGACGCCGACGAAGAGGGAGGCGAGGGAGGCGAGGGTGATGGTCCGGTTGCGGAAGAGGCGCAGCGGGATGATCGGCTCGTCGGCCTTCGACTCGACGAGGACGAACAGCGCGCCGAGGACGACGGAGCCGCCGACCATGGCGGCCGTCTGCCAGGACATCCAGTCGTACTTGTCGCCGGCGAAGGTCACCCAGATCAGCAGGAGGGAGACCGCGGCGCTGATGACGAAGGCACCGGTCCAGTCGACCTTGACCTTGCGCTTCACGACGGGGAGCTTCAGCGTCTTCTGGAGGACCAGCAGCGCGATCAGCGCGAAGGGCACGCCGACGTAGAAGCACCAGCGCCAGCCGAGCCAGTCGGTGTCGGTGATGACGCCGCCGAGCAGCGGGCCGCCGACGGTGGCGACGGCGAAGGTGGCGCCGAGGTAGCCGCTGTACCGGCCGCGCTCACGCGGGGCGATCATCGCGGCGAGGATGATCTGGGAGAGGGCGGTCAGGCCGCCGACGCCGATGCCCTGGACGACACGGCAGGCGATGAGCATCCCGGTGTTCTGGGAGAGTCCGGCGACCACCGAGCCGGCGACGTAGATGATCAGCGCGACCTGGACGAGCAGCTTCTTGGAGAAGAGGTCCGCGAGCTTGCCCCAGAGCGGGGTGGTCGCGGTCATGGAGAGAAGCGCGGCCGTGACGACCCAGGTGTAGGCGGACTGGCCGCCGCCGAGGTCGGTGATGATCTCGGGGAGGGCGTTGGAGACGATCGTCGACGACAGGATGGCGACGAACATGCCGAGCAGCAGCCCGGAGAGCGCCTCCATGATCTGCCGGTGCGTCATGGGCGCCCCGGTGCCGGAGGTGTGGCCGCCCGCCTGCGCTGGCGGGGCGGGTGTTGTCGTGGCCATGAACGTCCTTTGCTGGTACGCGGGTGCTGTCGGGCGGGTGCGGTCGGGCCGGTGCCTCGGCCGGGTGCTGTCGGGCCGGCGCTTCGGGCCGGTGCTGTCGGGCGGGTGCTGTCGGGCGGGTGCGTCAGGCGTGGTGGGCCCGGCAGTCCCCGAAGGAGTCCCGGAGGCGGGCCAGCAGGTGCGTGAGCAGTTCGACGTCGTCGTCGGACCAGTCCGCGAGGTTGCGGGTGAGCATCGCGGTCAGCCGGCGGTCGAGCTCGTCGAGCTTCTCCCTGCCCTCGGCGGTGAGGTGCAGGATGCGGGAGCGCCGGTCGGCGGGGTCGGGCAGCCGCTCGACCCAGCCGCGGTCGACGACGTGGGAGACGTGGCGGCTGCTGACCGACATGTCGACGGCCATCCGCTCCGCGATGCGGCTCATCCGCATGTCCCCGTCGTGCTTGAGCAGGGCGAGGACGATCGCGGAGCCGCTGGGGCAGTCGGCGGGCAGTGAGCGGGCCATCCCGCGCTTGACCGCGCCGATGGCGCTGACCTGTCGGGCGAGGTTCTCGTACCGGTTCGGCTTGTCCACTGCGACCCCATGACCCGATGCATCTTGTTGCTTAGGGCAACCATAGAGATGGATGGTTGCTTCAGGCAAACTAAATCGGTCAAACGGCGCTAAAGAAACGGCAAAGGGGAAGAGGAGGCCGAGGAGAGGGTGTGTGGAGGGGTGGATCGAGGGGGTCGTCGTGCGGGGGATCGGTGCCTGAGGAGTGTCCGGGCGGTGCCGGACCGGTGCCGGACCGGCCCCCGGACCCGGCGGGGGCTTGGGGGCGGGAGCCGGGGTTCGCTAGGGTCCTGGCTCATGGCACACAACCCCCAAGCTCCGTACGGTCAGGGCCCCGGCCCCGAGGGCAACTACGACCCGGCCGGCAGCACGCAGATGTTCCGCGCCTTCGTCGACGAGGGCGCCCCGCAGGGCGGCGGCCGCCAGGCGGCTGCTCCCCAGTCCTCCGGCCCCCGGGTGGGCCTCATCGTCGGTGTGATCGCGGCGATCGTGGTCGTGGCGGCGGTGGCCTGGCTGGCGCTGGCCTGATTCCGGGCCCTCGCGGGCTTCGTCAAGGCCGAGACTCCCGGGCCGGCGGGCCTTCCGAAGGCCCGGTCCTCCACGGGCCTCGTCAAGGCCCCGTGGGTCGTCGAGCCGCTGACCGAGTACGGCGGCCCCGGTCGCCCCTTCACGCGCGGAGGGCGGCCGGGCCGGGGCTCACGCCCGCCGCGTACGAGGCGTACGGCTACCGCGCGATCCAGCGCCGCAGCGCGTCGACGGTCGTCTCCGGCGAGGTGTTGAAGCAGAGCCGGATCCCGGGGACGGCCTCGGTGAGGACGTTCACGAGCCGTTCGAAGAGCAGCGTGTGCTCGGGGATCATCCGCACCCCGCCGCCGATCATCGCCAGCCCGAAGGTCTCGTCCTTGATCAGCTCCCGGACGGCGGCCTCGGCGCCGTCGGGCGAAGGGTCGACGAGACAGGTCACGACGTCGAACCCCGCCTCGCGCAGCGCGGCGTTCCCGGCGGCGATGCGCGCGGTGAGGGTCGCCTCGTCGACTCCGGGCAGGGCGCTGTAGTCGATCGACCGGGGGTGCAGTCCGATGGACAGTGTCTTGGTGGTCTCCACGGTCACACAGTGCCCACGAGTCGGTCCCCCACGCCTCGCCGGGTTTCCGGGCTCACTTCCACGTCGCCGTCACCTTCCGGGTGTCCACGCGCATGCCGAGCGGGACGCGCCAGGAGTCCACGCAGACGGTGTACGTCCGAGTCCGTGCCGCTCCGGCAGGGATCGGGGCGGGGAGCGGCTGAGCCGATTCGATCGTCGCCCAGTCGACGCCGAGCGCGCCGATGATGTGGGTGGCGAAGGTGACCGTCCCCGAAGTGGCCGCCGTACCACCCGTGTTGTGGAAGGTGACCGTGACGCGTTCGCACCACCGCTCGTCCGCGTCGGCGAGGACCGGGGCGGAGAGGGCGAGCGTGGCGGGGGTGGCGGGGCTCGTGGGAGGTCGCGACGGGGCGGGGGGCGCGGTCGTGCCCGGGGGCGGAGCGGTCGCGGTGCGCGGCGGGGTCGTGCCGGGCCGGGCGGGTGTCGTCGCGGGACGCGAGGCCCCGGGGACCGGTTCCGTGTCCGCGGGTCTTCCCGGGCCCGTTCCGCCGGGGGCCGGGGTCGTCCCGGGTGGGCGGGGAGAGGGGGAGGACGTGCTGGAGGTCGTGCCCTCGGTCGACGGGGTGTCCAGCGGGATCAGGGTGACCGATCCCGACGGGCGCACCGCGTCCTTCGGGGTGGAGCCCGCGCCGACCGCCGCGTAGCCCTCGCCGTCGTCTCCGCTGCCGCACGCGGTCAGCGCTCCGCCGAGGCAGAGCGCGACCACCGTCAGAAGTGACCTCTGTCGCCGCATGGCGTCAGTCTTGCTGACGGCATGTCAGTTGTGAACCTGAAGAGCGAACTTCAGTCGGCGATGAGACCCTGGCGGAGCTGGGCCAGGGTCCGGGTCAGCAGCCGGGAGACGTGCATCTGGGAGATGCCGACCTCCTCGCCGATCTGTGACTGGGTCATGTTGGCGAAGAAGCGCAGCATGATGATCTGCCGCTCCCGAGGCGGGAGTTTGGCGAGGAGGGGCTTCAGGGACTCCCGGTACTCGACGCCTTCCAGGGCGGTGTCCTCGTAGCCCAGCCGGTCCGCGAGCGAGCCCTCGCCGCCGTCGTCCTCGGGAGAGGGGGAGTCGAGCGAGGAGGCGGTGTAGGCGTTGCCGACCGCGAGGCCGTCGACGACGTCCTCCTCCGAAACCCCGAGTACGGCGGCGAGTTCGGGGACGGTCGGGGAGCGGTCCAGCTTCTGCGCCAGCTCGTCGCTGGCCTTGGTCAGCGCCAGGCGCAGTTCCTGGAGCCGGCGCGGGACACGCACCGACCAGGAGGTGTCGCGGAAGAAGCGCTTGATCTCGCCGACGACGGTCGGCATCGCGAACGTCGGGAACTCCACGCCGCGTTCGCAGTCGAAGCGGTCGATCGCCTTGATCAGGCCGATGGTGCCGACCTGGACGATGTCCTCCATCGGTTCGTTGCGGGAGCGGAAGCGGGCCGCCGCGTACCGCACGAGCGGGAGGTTGAGCTCGATGAGGGTGTCGCGGACGTAGGTCCGCTCGGGGCTGTCCGCGGCCGCGCCCTCGTCGTCCAGGGCGCGGAGCCGCAGGAAGAGGGAGCGGGAGAGCGTGCGGGTGTCGATGGCTTCCGGCGTGACGACAAGCGGCGCGGCGGGCTCGGCGGTCTCCGCCGTCGGCTGGACCGGCATCGGTACCGGCGTCTGCGCGGGCGTGAGCGTGAGCACCTTCGAGCTGCCCTGTTCTGCGGACATGCCACCCCCTTGAGGTCGCGGACGGTCGCGGCGGCCACGACCATCGGAGGAACGCAGCCTCCACCTGAATACCGGAGGCGGGGCTGCGGCAAACGCGGTTCCAGCAGAATGTCACATGTCGGCAACACGCTGTAGTGACTTGTCGACATGGCGTGGGCGAATATCTGCAGGAAACAAGGGGTGTACGGCATTTGGGGAGCCGTGGAACCTCTCCGAAGCGGTCTACCCGTTTCGGTTACGCCTCGATCCTGTTTGCGGATCTCAATCGGGCGAAGCTCCGGGCGAGGAGCCTTGACACATGCATCTGCGAGACGCCGAGTTCCTGACTGATCTGAGACTGGGTCAGGTTGCTGTAGTAACGGAGCATCAGGATCCGCTGCTCGCGCTCGGGCAGCTGGACGAGCAGGTGCCGTACGAGATCCCGGTGTTCGACACCGGCGAGCGCGGGGTCCTCGTAGCCGAGCCGGTCGAGCAGTCCGGGCAGCCCGTCGCCCTCCTGGGCCGCCTCCAGCGAGGTGGCGTGGTAGGAGCGGCCGGCCTCGATGCAGGCCAGTACCTCGTCCTCGCCGATCTTCAGGCGCTCGGCGATCTCCGCGGTGGTGGGGGAGCGGCCGTGGGCCGTGGTGAGGTCCTCGGTGGCGCCGTTGACCTGGACCCAGAGCTCGTGCAGACGGCGCGGGACGTGCACGGTGCGGACGTTGTCGCGGAAGTAGCGCTTGATCTCGCCGACGACGGTGGGCATCGCGAAGGTGGGGAACTGGACGCCGCGGTCGGGGTCGAAGCGGTCGATGGCGTTGATCAGGCCGATGGTGCCGACCTGGATGACGTCCTCCATCGGTTCGTTGCGGGAGCGGAAGCGGGCCGCCGCGTACCGGACGAGGGGGAGGTTGGCCTCGATCAGCGCCCCGCGGATCCGGTCGTGCTCGGCGGTGCCCGGTTCGAGCTCCTTGAGCTGCCCGAAGAGGACCTGGGTGAGTGCGCGGGTGTCGGCGCCCCGGGTGGACTGCGGCCGGGTGGACTGGGGGCGGTGGGGCTGCGGCCGGGCCGGCTGTGGCCGGTTGGCCTGCGGCCGGGCGGGCGGGGAGGGCGGGCGCGTGGGCTCCGGGTCGCCGGCCTCGTTCTGGGGCGGGACCTGAGGCGCAGTACTGGCCGGCACGTTCACGCCACCCCTTTGGCTGGTGTTGCTGGTCAACTACGGTCAAACTCATCCATCAAAAGCGGTCATAGCATCACAAGACATGTCCACTGTGTGCAAGCACCGTATAACCACGTGTTGAGGGCAAGTTGGGGCCATTAGGGACGTAAACACCCGGAAGGCCCCCCGCCATGACGGCGAGGGGCCTTGAGGAACCGAGTCGGGCGAACCCTAGAACGCGTAGTCCGCGATCACCCACGTGGCGATCTCACGCCACAGCGCGACACCGGCCTGGTGGGCCGGGTGGTCCAGGTAGCGCTGGAGCGCATCGCTGTCCTCGACCGCCGAGTTGATGGCGAAGTCGTACGCGATCGGCCGCTCGGAGACGTTCCAGCCGCACTCCCAGAAACCCAGCTCCGGGATCTCCTTCTCCAGCCCGTCGAACGCCTCGGCCGCGGCGACGGCGCGCGGGTCGTCCTTCGTGATGCCCTCGTTGAGCTTGAACAGGACCAGATGGCGGATCACAGCAGGACTCCTCGTCGGTGGTTCTAATTGACGAGTTCGGTCATGAACTCGCCGACGCCCTGTGCGGCGGACGATATGCCCTCGAACCCTACCTGGACGAGATCGGCTGCCCTGTCGGGGGAATTGATGATCGTGTACAGCACAAAGACGACGAGCGCGTAGAGCGCGACCTTCTTCGCTTGCGCCATCTGCCGCGCCCTCCCCTGTCTGCACCCCTGCGTGGACGCGTGAGTCTAACGGAGCCACTTCGGCCACTTCACCGGGCCTTTATGGACCAAGGGCCCGGGAATCGGGGCCTTTTGCCGCCCCCCGGAAGGGTGACGGCAGAGCAGTATGGATGTCGAGCCCGGCGGATCTGGCAGGAATCCGCGGGGCCGAGGAACCGGCCCTCACTGCGGGGTCCGCGCCGCGAGCTTCCCCCCTGACCGCGGCGCAGGACTTGCAGGACCGGTTCTCATCGGGGGGAGCGGCTTGTCCCCCCGATGTCGCTCCCCCCGTCCGACGTCACGAGGCCCCGGCCACGCCCCAGGCGTGTCCGGGCCCTTCGATCGACGTCCATGATCCCTACCCATTCAGCACCTGTCTGAGGGCCACACTCTAGGTTGTCTCGGACGGTGTTTCTTGGCCCCGGGGTGACGGCTGCACGTGGCCCCACCGAGTAGCGGTTTAAGTTGGCCCACCAAGGCAGGTCAGTGCTGTGAGTGGTGGGAGACATTGTGAAGGCTGTCAGCGATTTCGTCCCCTTGCTCGGGGCTCCCGTTCGGCCGGACGAAGGGCATCTGATCAAGGAGATCGCTTCGTCTTGGTCGGTCGCCTTGCCCGAGGACTTCATCGCGATCGCCGGCGCGTACGGCGACGCGGCTGTCTCGGACTACATCTACTTCTGCGGGGCCCGGACGCTGCGCGAGTACGCCGGCGGGATGGGCCGGCAGCTGGAGGCGTCCCGGACGGTTCCCCACATGGTCCTGCCGACCCCGGGCGGGGCCCTGGTCTGGGGGAACACGATCGAAGGCGACCAGCTGTTCCTCGTTCCCCGCGAGGACGGGACCTGGACGGTCTCGGCGTTCCGCCGCGGCTGGGCGGACTGGCACGACACCGACCTCGGCTTCAGTGACTGGTTCCACCTCGCGCTGACCGGCGGGACGGCCACCGACTGGCTGCCGGAGTGGGAGCCACTCCCGCACCGCCTTGAGCTCGACAACGGGTGACAGAACGCCGGCACGGACCGTAGAAGAGCCGGCAGTGATCGGATGGGGCCGCTTCCGTTCCTTCTCGACACTGCCCAGGGCCGTCACCTGAACGGCGTAGAGGTGGGGCGGCGAGACCGTTCTGGTGGGGCCAGAACTCACCGGCGGAGACACTAGGTTCTCCTTGCAGCGGCGGAACATCATCCTCCCGAGCCGCTGTCGCCGTCGCGCCCCGATGTGGGCGTGAAATTTGAAGACACTGCCTAGTCGAGTTGGGAGCCACTGGCCTGGATGGACGGGCTGCAGTCCGGGGGCAACGCCTGTATGACCAAGGCGATCGCTTCGGCGACGGTGGTGACTACGGTGTGCGTGCTGAGTCCTGCCTGTTGGCTGCCGACGCGCCAGCTGTCGTTGTCGGCGGGGCCTATCTCGAAGAGGTCGTGGGAGAAGGGCGGCGCGGGGGCGCGGTGAAATGTGAGTCTGCCGTGGGTGAGGAACGGGACGAGCTGGCGAAGCTCCTGAGTGTTGTAGGCCTCCTCCACCAGAGGACCATTCCACCGGCCGGAAGTCTCCTCCCTCGCCATGCCCCACGCGTACTCGGCAGCGCGCCCCTCCTCGTGTGCCACTGCGCGCGGGCAGGCGGTGAGCCATGCCCGGCGGCTGGCGATCACGGTGAGTGTGTCGCCACGCTGCCACTCGTCGATCGCCTGCGCCACGTCCGTGAGCGTCTCGGCGTGCCCGGAAAGGGCCGCTCCCAGCCAGGGCATGATCAGGTCGACCTGGATCTCGTGCCGGTTGCGTTCCAGGAGTACATGGACGGTCCCACGTTCTGCTTCGACGACGAGGGTGACCGGCCCGTGAGGCGCTGATGCCCATTCCGTGACACGCAGCGGCGCCAGGGTGATCCCGGCTGCCGCCGCGATGCGCCGCAGCCCAGCGCCCGGGTCGCCGACGTCGAGGCTGAGCTCCGGGTAGAGCGTGCAATCCATCGTTGGTCCGCCGTGCTGGGGTTGTGTGGTCACGGATGGTTCGCCTCTCGTCCGACCGACAACGATAGGTGGCCGCTGCATTCTGCGGGACCAACACGTGGTGGCCCTGGCGGGCTGCTCTGTCCAGCTGGGGGCGTCACACGTCCGCGAAGACCTCGTCCGCTGCGACCGGTCAGCCTGCTCGTTTGTGCAGCGCGTCGAGTGCCCGCTCGATCTCCGTCGAGGTATCTCTGAGGTCGCTCCAGAGGTCCATCACTGCGGCTGAGGCCGTCGCGAGATCCGAGGGCAGGCCCACCTCATCAAGCGCGTGGGCGACCTCGCGCATCTCGGGGGGCCCACCGCCAAGCCCGCGCCGCGACCTTCGGGAAGTACGCCGTTTCAGTGAGGTAGCTGGTCGTACGGCCCTGCGCGATGTCGAGCAGTTCCCCTTCTACTCCGTGGTCGGCGGCGAGGGCGCGTGCGACCGCAGTGAGCGCGCGGCTTGCCTTCTGGTAGCTGCTGTAGGACAGCTTCAGTACTGATGCCTTGCCGACGTCGCCGGGGAGAGGACGAACCCGTACCGCCGAATCCGCGAAGACCGCGGCCACTTGTGCCAGCCCCTCGCTCGGGCCAGACAGGAAGAAGCGTGTGTCCTTCGAGTCCGATGGAGGCGACCCGATCACCGAGCCGTCAAGGACGGTGGCCCCGCTTTGACTCAGGGTGGCGCTGATGCTGGTCATGGTGGCCGGCGAGACTGCGTTCCCGTCGACGTAGAGCCCTGAGAATCCCTGGTCTGCGACTGCCGCGGCGACTTCCTGCGCATGAGCGGGAGGACAGATGCTCAGGATGATGTCGGCTCGCTCGGTCATTTCCCCGAGGTGCTCGACCGGAGTCCGCGCGCCATACGGGCGCCACCGTGCTGCTGATCCTCGGCGTGTCCGAACGGGCCGTGATGGGGCTCATGGGCTGGTCCTCCACGGCCATGGCCGCGCGGTACCAGCACATGGTCGACACGGTCCGGACGAAAATAGCGCGACAGGTCGACGGGCTCATCTGGAAGACGGATGCAGGCGGTACGACCGATGGTGACGAGGGGCTCGCCGAAGCACTCACACCGACCAACTGAGAGGAACCACGCGGGTGCGGCGGCGCCACATGGCCCGCCGCATCGGCTCTTCCGGACCAGCCGTGATCGAAAGGGCTGGGCCCTGCCCGCATGGAGATGGGACAGCTGCGAGCGGGACTGCTGACGTGGGGCGTTGAGTGCATCAGGGCTCAGGTATGCAGGCACACGCCCCGGTGTCTGACACTGGCGTCATCGACGCAGAAAGATCATCGGGCGGGACCAGCAAAGCTGGCAGCGCCATCGATCCCTGCCGCCAGCCGCATGGGACGGTGCTGCAAAGTACTGCGCACCATCAGGGCGCGCAGTACACGAGGGCTTGAATAGACGCCTGCGCTGTCGCGGGCGCGACACCGCGGACTAGCCAGGCATTGCCAGGCGCACCGTTGTCGCCCCGTACCGAGCTGACCGGCGTCACGTTGTCGCTCCCGACGTAGCCGCCGGAAATCGCCCTTTGGCCGACCGGGCAGGTGGCAGTGCTATTGGCGCCAGTGCCAGCCGGGATGGTTACCGCGTTTCCGCCAACTGGAGTGATGGTGGACAAACCGGGACCGGGAGGCCCTGACGGGCCAGTGCTGCCTGACGGACCTGCGGGTCCTGAGGGGCCGGGAGGTCCGGAAGGGCCAGTGGCCCCGTCTTTACCGGGAGGACCGGTCGGTCCGGGAGGGCCCGAGGGGCCGGGAGGACCCGACGGCCCCACGATGACCTGCGGGCAGTCGTCGTCTCTGTCCCGTGGCCTTCCTGGCTTGTGCTTGCACTTACTGTCGGCCGAAGGGGCGGCCACGCTCGGGCTGACGGGCGAGTCAGCCCCGGACGTCTCGCCGACTGCTGGGCTCACCATGGCCGTCAACACGAGTGCCAGCGCTGCCATAGCCCCGCCGGCTGCCCACTTGCTCTGTCTGGAGAGCGGACCCAAACCAGATCTTCCGCTGCGCTCAGGACTCACGAACCACTCCTTGAGAAGCCGATCGAGGGATGCTGTGGAAGCCCGTTGGCGCTTCCCTCCGATGCATCGACTCGAAGCGGAATCCCCTTGAGAGTCCGACAAGAGGTTCATCCGGTCGGATCATGAGCGTCCGTGGTCGCTCGGATCCTGGTGCCTTCGCACTCCGCATGCGTATGAACTGAGACGGAAATTGAGACGGAACGCCATGAAGGGTCGGTCCCTTGCGGGACCGACCCTTCATCTACCAGCGGTAGCGGAGGGATTTGAACCCTCGGTGACTTGCGCCACACTCGCTTTCGAGGCGAGCTCCTTCGGCCGCTCGGACACGCTACCGAGAGAGAGCTTAGCCCAAAGACGCCCCGCGATGAAATCCGTATCGGTTCGCAGGTCGGAGCGGGGTTCAGCGGCTTCGGAAGAAGGCCGTGAGCTGTTCCGCGCACTCGTCTCCGAGGACCCCGTGGATCACCTCGGGGCGGTGGTTCAGCCGCCGGTCCCGTACGAGGTCCCAGAGCGAGCCGGCCGCGCCGGCCTTCTCGTCGAGCGCGCCGAACACCACCCGGTCGACCCTGGACTGCACGAGCGCGCCGGCGCACATCACACAGGGCTCCAGGGTCACGACGAGCGTGCAGCCGGTCAGCCGCCACTCCCCGGTCTTCGCCGCGGCCCTGCGCAGGGCCAGGACCTCGGCATGGGCGGTGGGGTCGCCGGTCGCCTCGCGCTCGTTGTGCCCGACGGCGAGGACCGTGCCGTCCGGGGACAGCACGACCGCGCCGACCGGTACGTCACCGGCCGGCACGGCCTGCTCGGCCTCCGCGAGGGCGAGCCGCATGGTCTCCCGCCAGGGATCCCGTACGGGGTCGGGTGCTGCCTCTGTCACTAGCGGACGGCCTCCAGCACCTCCGCGGCGCCCAGCGCGTCCGCGATCTCCGCCAGCACGTCGCTCTCCAGCAGCAGCAGTCTGTTCTCGGACAGGCCGAGATCCGCGAGGATCAGCCGGTCACCGACCGGCGCGGCCGGCACGGCATCGGCTGCCGTGCCCGAGTCCTCTTCGTCGTCCCCGCGGTCGAGAGGCTCGCCGTCCTCCGTACCGTCGAGGTCGAGCGCGTCCAGGTCGTCGCTGTCCTGGTCGTCGCCGAGCAGTTCCTTGGTGAGGATCTCCCCGTACGAGGAGCGGGCGGCGGCCGCCCCGTCCGACACGTAGATGCGAGGGTCGTCCTCACCCTCGATCCGGAGGAGCCCGAACCAGGCGTCCTCCTCCTCGATGAAGACGATCACCGTGTCGTCGTCGACCGATGCCTCGCGGGCGAGTTCGGTCAGGTCCGACAGGGTCTCCACATCGTCGAGCTCTGTGTCGCTCGCTTCCCACCCGTCTTCGGTGCGCGCGAGCAGTGCGGCGAAGTACACCGTGACTCTCCCACTGATCAGAGGTGTGACGATCCGGCGGTGCGCTCCTGAAGCCCCGCCCAATCGGCATCGTGGCAGAAACAGCGGCTTCAGGAGAGGTCTTCGGCTCTTGCGTCGTGCATCAGTCTGATCCCGACGGTGAACGGGTGGACGCGCGGCACCGGCGCACGGCCCCGGCGCACAGAGGGCGCACACGCGGTGTCGGGCGCTCTGGCCTTCACCAGCGGAAGGTGCGCATCCGCATC
Organism: Streptomyces sp. NPDC047971; assembly: GCF_040653355.1. Taxonomy (NCBI): domain Bacteria; kingdom Bacillati; phylum Actinomycetota; class Actinomycetes; order Kitasatosporales; family Streptomycetaceae; genus Streptomyces; species Streptomyces sp. NPDC047971. The sequence goes on from NZ_JBEZNW010000012.1 coordinate 36,017, forward strand.
GCCTGGCGCATTCTGGCCGCCCGCGCGCGCCGGGGCTGGACGCGCTCGCGCAGTGCCTTCGCCTCGTGCAGCTCACGCAGGAACTGGGCGCGGCGCCTGCGGCGCTCCGCGTCCGTCTCGGGCGGCGTCTCGCCGCGTCCCGCGTCTGCCGGGTCTGCCGGGTCGGGCATGGGCCACACCACCCCACGACTGGTCCTGTGCCACCACCTTCCCTCCACGGCGTGGGTTGATGCCAGTGCGGGCTACTGTTGGGGTCATGCGTCTCCACGTCGTCGATCACCCGCTGGTCGCTCACAAGCTCACCACGCTGCGCGACAAGCGCACCGACTCCCCGACCTTCCGCCGGCTCGCCGACGAGCTGGTCACCCTGCTCGCCTACGAGGCCACCAGGGACGTGCGGACCGAGCAGGTCGACATCGAGACCCCCGTGACGCCCACGACGGGCGTGAAGCTGTCGTACCCGCGGCCGCTGGTGGTCCCGATCCTCCGTGCCGGCCTCGGGATGCTCGACGGCATGGTGCGGCTCCTGCCGACGGCCGAGGTCGGTTTCCTCGGCATGATCCGCAACGAGGAGACGCTGGAGGCGTCGACCTACGCGACGCGGATGCCGGAGGACCTCTCGGGCCGCCAGGTGTACGTCCTCGACCCGATGCTGGCGACCGGCGGCACGCTCGTCGCGGCGATCCGCGAGCTGATCAAGCGCGGCGCGGACGATGTGACGGCCGTGGTGCTGCTCGCCGCCCCCGAGGGCGTCGAGATCATGGAGCGCGAGCTGGCGGGCACGCCGGTGACCGTGGTGACCGCCTCGGTCGACGAGCGGCTGAACGAGAACGGCTACATCGTCCCGGGCCTGGGCGACGCGGGCGACCGCATGTACGGCACGGCCGACTAGGGCGTCCCAGGCGTCGCGGGGCAGGCGGGACTTTCGATACGCGCCCCAGGACGGCGCCGGGGTTCCGCGCGGTTCGAACCGTCACGGAACCGGCTTCCTCACGGCGTCAGCACTTACCGGTGGGCGCGGGCTTGGGCTTGTTGAGAGCGACCAGGGCCGCGTCCGCCGTCGCTTTCGGGTCCAGGTTCTTGAAGGCCGTCCCGATGATCAGGTCCACGTCCGCCGTCGCGCGCGTGTCCGTCTTGGTCGTGGCGCCCTTCAGCTGGGTGCCCAGGACCGTGAACGCGCCCTTGGTGGCCCCGGGGGCGCCGAGCAGAATCCCCGAGCCGGGCACCTTCTTGTCGTACGCCGCGGGCGCGTTGCCGATCTTGCCGATGGCGAACCCGCGCTTCTTCAGCTCGTCGGCGGTCGACTTGGCGAGGCCGCTGCGCGGGGTCGCGTTGTAGACGTTCACCGTGATCTGCGCGGGTTTGGGGAGCGCGGCGACGGGCGCCGTCGTCGCCTTGACGGCGGGCTTGCAGTCGGCGCCGCGACCGGCCGTCGTCTTCGTGTCGTCGCCGCCGGAGAAGACGTCGACGAGCTGCAGGGTCCCCCAGCCGGCCGCGCCGAGCACGACCACGGCGGCCCCGGCCACGAGGACGATCCTGCGCCTGTGCCGAGGGCGGCGCATACGGGGGTACTTGTCGCCCGTGATGCGGTATTTTCCGCCCATTCCGGGGGGAGTGAGCATGCTCATGGACGCAGCGTAATGCGGTCCGCCGGAGTTGGATACTTGACGATCATGCGATCGCGTCCGGATGGACGGAGAGAGTGCTCGAACGGGTCAGAACGGCGGGGCGCGCTAGTCCATTTCCAGGACGCGGGCGTGCAGAACCTGCCGCTGCTGGAGCGCCGCGCGCACGGCGCGGTGCAGTCCGTCCTCGAGGTAGAGGTCGCCCCGCCACTTCACGACGTGCGCGAAGAGGTCGCCGTAGAAGGTCGAGTCCTCGGCGAGCAGCGTCTCCAGGTCCAGCTGGCCCTTGGTGGTGACCAGCTGATCGAGGCGGACCGGGCGCGGGGCGACGTCCGCCCACTGCCGGGTGCTTTCCCGGCCGTGGTCGGGATACGGCCGGCCGTTTCCGATGCGCTTGAAGATCACACGGAAAGCCTACCGGGCAAGCGGCTCCCGGCGCAGCCACGCGACCGCAGTGGGATGCTGGGGCAAACCGGAGCAGAACGGGAATTGGGGTCCTCTGATGAGCGCGAGCGAACAGTCTCCGGCCACCACGATCGCGGCCGGGTACGCCTTCACCGGGGCCGCGCTCGATCTGGGGGCGCTGCTGTGGGACGGGGTCTGTCACCCGGACGCGCCGATCCGGATCCCCCTTCCGATGCTCAACCGGCACGGCCTGGTCGCCGGTGCGACCGGCACGGGCAAGACGAAGACGCTCCAGCTCATCGCCGAGCAGCTGTCGGCGAACGGCGTGCCCGTCTTCCTCGCCGACATCAAGGGTGACGTCTCCGGGATCGCGGCGCCGGGCGCGGAGGGCGAGAGGGTCCGCGAGCGGGCCGGGCAGGTGGGGCAGGAGTGGACGGCGCGGGGCTTTCCCTGCGAGTTCTACGGGCTCGGGGGCGTCGGCCCCGGCATCCCCGTGCGGGCGACGGTGACCGGCTTCGGTCCGGTGCTGCTGTCGAAGGTGCTCCAGCTGAACCAGACGCAGGAGCAGTCGCTCGGCCTGATCTTCCACTACGCGGACTCCAAGGGCCTGGAGCTGGTGGATCTGAAGGACCTGCGGGCCGTGGTGGCCTTCCTGGTCTCGGACACCGGCAGGCCGGAGCTGAAGGGGATCGGCGGGCTCTCGACGGTGACGGCCGGGGTGATCCTCCGGTCGATCACCGCCTTCGAGCAGCAGGGGGCGGGCGGGTTCTTCGGGGAGCCGGAGTTCGACACGGCCGAGTTCCTGCGGACGGCGGACGACGGGCGCGGGGTGGTGTCCGTGCTGGAGCTGCCGGCGGTGCAGGACAAGCCGCAGCTCTTCTCGACCTTCCTGATGTGGATGCTGGCGGACCTCTTCGACGACCTGCCCGAGGTCGGGGATCTGGAGAAGCCGAAGCTGGTGTTCTTCTTCGACGAGGCGCATCTGCTCTTCAACGGGGCGTCGAAGGCGTTTTTGGAGTCGATCACGCAGACGGTCCGGCTGATCCGCTCGAAGGGCGTCGGGATCTTCTTCGTGACCCAGACGCCGAAGGACGTGCCGGGCGATGTGCTTGCCCAGCTGGGGAACCGGGTGCAGCACGCGCTGCGGGCGTTCACGCCGGACGACGCGAAGGCGTTGAAGGCGACGGTACGGACGTTCCCGAAGTCGCCGTACGACCTGGAGGAGGTCCTGACGGGCCTCGGGACGGGCGAGGCGGTGGTGACGGTGCTGAGCGAGACGGGCGCGCCGACGCCGGTCGCGGTGACGCGGCTGCGGGCGCCGGAGTCGCTGATGGGCCCGATCGACGCGGGGGCGCTGGACGCGGCGGTGAAGGGCTCGGCGCTGTACGGGCGGTACGCGCAGGCGGTCGACCGGGAGTCGGCCTACGAGAAGCTGACGGCGGAGCAGCGGGCGGCGGAGGAGGCGGCGTTGAGGGCGGCCCGGGAGGCCGAGGCGGCGAAGACGCCGGCGCGGGCGCCGCAGGCACCGCCGAAGGAGGAGGAGTCGCTCGCCGAGCAGGTGATGGGGAGCGGGATGTTCACCTCCCTCGCGCGCTCGATCGGGACGCAGTTGGGCCGGGAGATCAGCCGCTCGATCTTCGGCACGGCCCGCCGGAGGCGGTGACGCGCGGAACCCCGCGGACCCGAGGTCTCCAGCCCCGGCCGCCGGACCCGCGGAGGTGCCGGACGGCGAAGGGCCCGGCCCCCGTGAAGGGACCGGGCCCGGGCTCGGAGGTCGTCCTACTCGGTGACCTCGTGGCCGTGGTCCTCGTGGAGGCCGCCGCCGCTGCCCGCGTCGCCCTCGGTCGGGACGGAGACGACCGGACGCTTCAGGGAGCTGATGTCGTGGGCGTAGGTGCCCACCGCGTTGGCGATGACGTCGATGTTGGCGTCGAACGCCTTCATGTTGATGTTGGACAGGTTGTCGCCGGCCGCGTGGTAGTTCACGTCGTACGCGACCCCCGCCGTACCGCCGAACTTGGCCGCCTGCGCGGCCGTCTTGATGCCCTCGGCGCCGGTGAAGGTGCCGCCCGACGGGATGCCGATCTCGATGAACGGGCCGTAGTCCGAGCGGCCCGTGAAGTCGGTGCCCTCGTGCGGGAGGCCGCGGTCGTCCATGAAGTCGGTGATGTCCCGCTCCAGTTGGGCCGAGCCCTCCGGGCCCGCGCCCGCTCCGGTGTTGTCGGAGTTGTCGCCGTCGTACACGAACAGGCCGTAGTTCGGCGAGGCGATCATGTCGAAGTTGAGGTAGAGCTTGACTTCCTTCTTGTCCAGCTCGCTCATGTTCGCGACGTAGTGCTCGGAGCCGAGCAGGCCGTTCTCCTCGGCGGACCACCAGGCGAAGCGGACCTTGTTGCGGTTCTTCTCCTTGGACTTGGCCAGGTCCAGGGCGACCTCCAGCAGACCGGCGGAGCCGGAGCCGTTGTCGTTGATGCCCGGTCCCGCGGTCACCGAGTCGAGGTGCGAGCCGAGCATCACGGTGTTGGCCGCGTTGCCGCCCTTCGTCTCCGCGATGACGTTGTTGGTGGTGCGCTTCTCCTGGAGCTGGCGGATCTCGAAGGAGATGTTCACCGGGCCCTTGGCGAGGTCGGCGGCGAGCTTCTCGCCCTCGGCCTGGGTGACACCGCCGGTCGGGATCTTCCCGGCCGCCGGGTCGCCGAGCGTGCCGGAGAGGGCGCCGTCGGTGTTGTTGTAGATGATCGCGCCCGCGGCACCCGCCGCTGCGGCGTTCTCCTGCTTCACGGCGAAGGTGCAGCCGCCGCGCTTGATCAGGGCGATCTTGCCGGTGAACGTCGAGGAGGCGAAGTCCGCCGGCTCGCAGCCGGTGGTGCCGTCGGCGTCGACCGGCACGGCCGCCAGGTCGGCCTTGATGCCCCCGACCGGCGTCGACTTCGTGTAGGTCATCGCCGAGATCGCGATGTCACGGGGCGCCGGGGAGACCACGGAGGCCTTCTCGGCCAGCGTCTGCGTGTAGAGGAACTCGAACTTCTGGTACGAGACGTTGTAGCCGGCCTTCTTGAGCTGCTGGTACACGTACGCCGCGGAGGCGTCGTGCCCGAGCGATCCGGCCGCGCGGTGACCGCCGGCCGAGTCGGCTATCGCCTGGAACTTCTGCAGGTGCTGGTAGGCGTCCTTGCCGGACGCCTCGCGGACCAGCTTCTTCGCCAGCTTCGCGGCGTCCCGGGTGGGCTTGGCCACGGGGTCCGAAATGGCGGTGGCGGGGGAAGCGGCGGCCAGCAGGAGCGGGGTCGCGAGTGCGGCTGCGGCCAGGGTGGCCGCGGCTCTGCGAGAGGATGCGTTCACAGAGGTCCTTCCCGATGCGAACGAGGTTGAGGGGAAGTTAGCGATCTCAGGTGCTCCCTGTGAACAGGTCCGCGACAATTCATGTCGCATTTAGCAGGATTGACATGCGGAACCGTCAATTCTCTCCCGCTTTGGCTGCTTTTGCGGCGCGCTTCGCCTCCTGCTTGAAGGCACGGACCTTGGCGAGCGACTCCGGTCCCGTGATGTCCGCGGCCGAACGGAACGAGCCTGTCTCGCCGTACGCGCCGGCCGCCTCCCGCCAGCCCTCCGGACGTACGCCGTACTGCTTGCCCAGCAGCGCGAGGAAGATCTGCGCCTTCTGCACCCCGAAACCCGGCAGCGCCTTCAACCGGGCCAGCAGCTCCTTCCCGCTCCCCGCGTCCGCCCAGACGGCCTCGGCGTCACCGCCGTACTCGTCGACGAGGAACTGGCACAGCTGCTGGATCCGCTTGGCCATCGACCCGGGGTAGCGGTGCACGGCGGGCTTGTCGGAGAGCAGCGCGCCGAAGGCGTCGGGGTCGTACGCGGCGATCTGTCCCGCGTCGAGATCGTCCGTGCCGAGCCGCTGGGCGATCGTGTACGGCCCGGAGAACGCCCACTCCATCGGGACCTGCTGGTCGAGCAGCATGCCGACGAGCGCGGCGAGCGGGGAGCGGCCGAGCAGCTCGTCGGCCTCCGGCTGTTGGGCGAGGTGGATCTCGGTGGTCATGATTCGATGATCGCGCCGGAGCGGTCTCCCCGCACGGGCTGTCACCCGATGTGGTCATCCGCTGCCACGTGGGCGCCTGCGGCGGAGGCGAGCCCCGCCGCCCCGGTACGCCGCCTCCCGCGCACGCGACGTCGGGGTCAGGGGTTGCGGTCGGCCGCGCGCGAGAGCGTCCAGACGTAGTACCAGGCGTTCTCCCGGAGGGTGCGCGGGCTGTTGTCGGCCCCCGCCTGGAACGCGCCCCACAGCCCGCCCGCCGCCCCGCCGACGACCGCCGTGAGCGCCGACTGGAGGGCGGGTCCGTAGACGGCGACCAGGCTGGCGGTGACCGTACCGACGACGGCCCCGGTCACGGCCACGGCCCGCTTGCGCCGGACCTGGTTCATCTGGGACCGCATCTCCCGGACTCCGTCCTGCATCCGCAGGCTGATCTTCATCAGCTCCTTCTGCCGTCCGTCCGCGTCGAGCGCGCTGTCGATGTTGGCCATCTCCATCCGCAGCCATCCGCGATTGGCCCGGTAGCCGTCGAACTCCCCCATCGTGATCTCGCTGAACTCCTCCAGCGAGACGCCGTCGATGAAGGGCAGTTCCAGTTCCTCGATGACCGGGATCACGAGCTCGCTGAGCACGGCGGGGGTGTGGCTCTGGGCCACCACCCGGCGCCCGCTCGCCGCGAAGTCGAGCAGGCCCGGCACGTCGGAGTCCGTGACCGGCCCGGAGCGCTCCTCATAGGTGGGGTCGATCGGCTCGCCGACATAGCCGTGGTGGGTGGTGTGACGGGACACCGAGTACGTGGGCAGGTACCAGGCGCAGCCCGCGCGCAGCAGCGGTTCGGTCTGCAGCAGCCAGCGGCCCAGCCGCTCCGGGTCCGGGCAGTACATGTACAGGTCTTCGGTGGTGTCCGTCCCGGTGGGCAGGACACCGGTGCGGTCCTCCTCCTCGGTCCGGGGGATGAACGAGCTCCGGTTCGAGAGCATCCTGACGTGGTGGCGCTGCCCCGCCCCGTTGTGGGACAGCAGCAGGGTGTCCGTGACCAGCACGGCCCGCTTGGTCAGGTCGGCGAAGTCGCCGGAGTCGACGCCGATGCCGACGTGGAAGCGCGAGGCGGCGAAGCGCTTCTCGTCCACGAGCCGGCGCCGGCGTCGGTGGAAGAGGTGCGCGCCGTACGCCTGCGCCACCCGCCGGGGGTCTCTCCTGGTCTCGGCCGACAGCCCTCTGAAGAAGCCCCGCATCTGCCCGGCGACGACGGCGTTCTCGACTGCTCCTGCCCTGCTGAGCCACCTCATGGCTCGCCACCCTAGGCAGCACCCGGGGGGCCGCGGGGGGATTCCGTGATCGTTCGCCCGCGAGGATGACGGCGACGCCCTAGCGGGGCCCGAGCCTGGTCTCCGGGTCCTCGCACCACTGGAGGACCGAGGGCCACTCCCCGTAGCCGGAGTCCGGGGTGAGGTGCACCCCGCCGGGAATCACGTCCATGTCGAGGCCGAGCGGGGTGCCGTACGGGACGTCGGCGCCCTCCGGGCAGTACGGGTCCCCGGCGGCGTACACGAGCCGCGCCGGAGCCTTCAGCCGTACGGCGTCCAGGTCGAGCCCCTCGGCGAAGGCGGCGATCTCGGGGATCGAGGCCGTCACGGTGGGGGAGGGCGGGGCGACGAGCAGGACCCGGTCGACGTCGGGCGAGGCGGCCCGCAGCCAGAGCAGGACGGACAGGCTGTGCGCGATCACGACGAACTCGCCCTCGGAGGGCCGGTGGAGCTGTGCGCGCAGCGCCGCCGTCCAGTCGTCCAGGACGGGCGCGTCCGGCTCGGGCAGCTGCGGATAGCGCACCTCGTGCCCGCGCGCCCGCAGCTCCCCGGCCAGCCAGTGGTGCCAGTGGCCGGGCGGACGGTGGTTCTGGAAGCCGTGGAGGATGAGGAAGGTCGCCATGGTGCCGATGGTGCGCCGCGGGGGAGCGCGCGGTCCAGGCCGTTCCGGGTGGTGGACGGGCATGCCGGATTCCCCCGGGGTGCCGTGGGCGCCGGGAGGTGTCTCCCGCCCCGCGCCCCGGGGTGCCGTGGGCGCCGGGAGGTGTCTCCCGCCCCCCGCGCCCACGGCCACGTGGTCAGGCGCCGACGTACGCCTTCAGATGGCGTGCCGTCAGGGTGTCGCCCTTCTCCACCAGTTCGGACGGCGTGCCCTCGAAGACGATGCTTCCGCCGTCGTGGCCCGCCCCCGGTCCCAGGTCGATCAGCCAGTCGGCGTGGGCCATGACCGCCTGGTGGTGCTCGATGACCACGACCGTGTTGCCGGCCTCGACCAGCCGGTCCAGGAGCGCCAGGAGCTTGTCGACATCGGCCAGGTGCAGTCCCGTCGTCGGCTCGTCCAGGACGTAGATCGCGCCCTTCTCGGCCATGTGGATCGCCAGCTTCAGCCGCTGGCGCTCGCCGCCCGAGAGAGTGTTGAGGGGCTGGCCGAGGCGGAGGTAGCCGAGGCCGACGTCCTTCAGACGGCCGAGGATCGTCCGCGCCTGGCCCTTCGCCGTGAAGAAGTCGTACGCCTCCTCGATCGACATCGACAGCACCTCGTGGATGTTCTTCCCGTCGAGGGTGTAGGAGAGCACCTCGGTGGTGAAGCGCTTCCCCTCGCACTCCTCGCAGACCGAGGCGACGCCCGCCATCATCGCGAGGTCGGTGTAGACGAGACCGAGCCCGTTGCAGGTCGGGCAGGCGCCTTCCGAGTTGGCGCTGAAGAGGGCGGCCTTGACCCCGTTGGCCTTGGCGAAGGCGTTCCGGATCGGGTTGAGGACGCCCGTGTACGTCGCCGGGTTGGAGCGGCGTGAGCCGCGGATCGGCGACTGGTCGGCGACGACGACCCCTTCCCTGCCCGGCAGGTTCCCGTGGATCAGGGACGACTTGCCGGAGCCGGCCACGCCCGTGACGACCGTCAGGACGCCGGTCGGGATCTCGACGCTCACGTTCCGGAGGTTGTGCTGGGTCGCGCCCTCGATGGCGAGCGAGCCGGTCCGGGGCCGTACCTCGGTGCGCAGCTTGGCCCGGTGCGCGAGGTGGTCGCCGGTCAGCGTCCCTGAGGTGCGCAGGCCGGGCACGTCGCCGGAGTAGCGGATCTCGCCGCCCGCCGAGCCCGCGCGGGGGCCGAGGTCGACGACGTGGTCGGCGATCTCGATGACCTCCGGCTTGTGCTCCACGACGAGGACGGTGTTGCCCTTGTCGCGCAGCCGCAGCAGCAGGTCGTTCATGCGCTGGATGTCGTGCGGGTGCAGTCCGATCGTCGGCTCGTCGAAGACGTACGTGACGTCGGTGAGGGAGGAGCCGAGGTGGCGCACCATCTTCACGCGCTGCGCCTCGCCGCCCGAGAGCGTGCCGGAGGCCCGGTCCAGGCTGAGGTAGCCGAGGCCGATCTCGACGAGGGAGTCGAGCAGCTCGCGCAGGCCGGCGAGGAGCGGGGCGACGGACGGGTCCGCGATCCGGCGGACGAACTCGGCCAGGTCGCTGATCTGCATCGCCGAGCACTCGGCGATGTTGACTCCGTCGATGCGGGAGGACAGCGCCGCCCGGGTCAGGCGGGTGCCCTCGCACTCCGGGCAGGTGCGGAAGACGACGGCGCGGTCCACGAAGGCCCGGATGTGGGCCTGCATGGCCTCGCGGTCCTTGGTGAGGACGGTGCGCTGGAGCTTCAGGACCAGGCCCTCGTAGGTGAAGTTGTTGGAGCCGACCTTCACCTTGCAGGACGGCCTGTGGAGGAAGTCCTCCCACTCCTGCTCGGTGAAGTCCGCCAGCTTCTTGTCGGGGTCGTAGAAACCGGAGTTGGCCATGATCTGCCACATCCAGGAGTCGACGGCGTAGCCCGGCACGGTGATGGCGCCCTCGTTGAGGGACTTGGTGCGGTCCACGAGCTCGTCGACGTCGATGTCGGAGACCTCGCCGACGCCCTCGCAGCGCGGGCACATGCCCTCGGGCAGGTTGAAGCTGAAGGCGCCGGAGGTGCCGATGTGCGGGGTGCCGAGACGGCTGAAGACGATCCGGAGCATCGTGTACGCGTCGGTCGCCGTGCCCACCGTGGAGCGGGAGTTGGCGCCCATCCGCTCCTGGTCGACGACGATCGCGGCGCTGAGGTTGTGCAGTCCGTCCACGTCCGGCCGGCCGAGGCTCGGCATGAAGGACTGGAGAAAGGCGCTGTAGGTCTCGTTGATGAGGCGCTGCGACTCGGCGGCGATGGTGCCGAAGACGAGCGAGGACTTCCCCGAGCCGGAGACACCGGTGAAGACCGTGAGGCGGCGCTTGGGGAGGTCGACGGAGACGTTCTTGAGGTTGTTCTCCCTGGCTCCGCGGACCTGGATGACGTGGTGGCTGTCCGCTGCGGCGGGGGTGGTCATGTGTGCGCCCTCCGATGGTGGTCCCGTACCGGGACCACGTTACTCTATACAGCGTACAAAGTAATGTGAGTAAGGTCTGACCTGCGAGAATGGGTGTCATGGCAAAGGATCGGAGCAGCGGGGAGGGGGATCCGGCGCGGACCCTGGAGCTGCTGTGGCGGGACGGCGCGGCAGCGGCCCCCGGGGGCCGGCGGCGGGGGCCTCGGCAGGGGCTGACCGTGGACGCGGTCGTGGACGCGGCGATCGGTCTGGCCGACGAGGGCGGGCTCGACGCGCTCACGATGCGCGCGGTCGCGCAGCGCCTGGGGGTGACCCCCATGACGCTCTACACCTACATACCGGCCAAGGCCGAGCTGCTCGATCTGATGCTGGACGCCGTCTTCCTGCGGATGCCGCGCGCGGCGTTCGCGGCGCGGGAGCCCTGGCGGGAGCGGGTGACGGCGGTCGCCGACGCCAACCGCGCGCTCTATCTGGGCCATCCCTGGCTGGCGGAGCTCAGGGTCCACCGGCCGCCGCTCGGGCCGGGGGTGATGACGAAGTACGAACACGAGCTCGGCGCCTTCGAGGGCATGGGGCTCGACGACGTGGCCATGGACTCGGCCCTGACCCATCTCCTCGGCTTCGTGCAGGCCGTGGCGCGGACGGAGCTGGACGCGCGGGCCGTGGAGCGGGAGAGCGTGCTGTCCGACCACGAGTGGTGGGCCGCGCACGAGCCCCTGCTGACCCGGGTGCTCGACCCGGAGCGCTTCCCGCTGGCGGCGCGGGTGGGGGAGGCGTCGGCGGTGGCGTACCAGGGTCTGTACGACGCCGGCCACGCCTACGCCTTCGGTCTCTCCCGCGTCCTGGACGGGCTCGCGGCGCTCATCCCCCCAGGTTCAGCAGCGCGTTGAGCCCCTCCTTGAGCTCGTCCGCGGAGAGCTCGCGCTCGACCGACAGATGGTGCATCAGGCTCGGCGAGAACGGCGCGAGCAGGAGGTGGGCGAGCAGCGCGCCGTTCGCCTCGGGTCGCAGCCGCGAGAGCAGCAGCGCGACATGGGTGTGCATCGCGAGGTACGCCCCGCTGGTGTAGCGGGCGCTGGGGGCGGCGGCCTGGGCGGCGAGCAGGAGCTCGCGCTGTTCGATGACCCGGTCGACGAGGGCGTCGAGGAAGGCATGCAGCCGCTCGTCGGCGGGGGCGCCAGGGCCGAGCGGGGGCGGGCCGCCCATGTACGCCTCCTGGAACTGCCGCTCCCGGTCGTCGAGGAGGGCCCACAGGAGCTGGGAGACGTCGCCGAAGCGGCGGTAGACCGTGCCCACGCCGATGCCGCTGGCGTGGGCGACCTGGTTCATGGTGACGGCCTCGGGCCCCACCTCGGAGACGATCCGGGCCGCCGCGTCGAGGATCTTGCGCCGGTTGCGCGCGGCGTCGGCCCGCTCGGGGGCGGCGCGTCCGGCGGTGGGCAGCAGGGTGATCCCGGGGGTGGCGGGGACGCCCGCGACGGGGAGCGGCGCGGGGCCGCCCTGCGCCGGTTTCTTCTTCTCCGTGCTCATGTCGTCCGCCTGCCCTTCGCCCTTCGCCCCGAGCCCCCTCGGTCCGTCCGTGAGTCGAGCATAACGGAGCGGTATCCGGTTCCTCATGAGCTCCTCTTGCGAAGTGGATGGCTATCCGTTTACGCTCGGACCCGTAGAACCGGAACCGAATCCGCTTAAGGGGCTCGACATGTCCGTCAAGGTTGCTGTCATCTACTACTCGGCCACGGGGAACGTGCACGAGCTCGCGCAGGCCGTCGCCGAAGGCGCCGAGAAGGCGGGCGCGGAGGTCCGGCTGCGCCGGGTGCCCGAGCTCGCCCCCGACGCCGCCATCGACTCGAACCCGGCGTGGCGCGCCCATGTGGACGCCACGAGCGACGTCGAGATCGCCACGCTCGACGACCTGGAGTGGGCCGACGCCTACGCCCTCGGCTCGCCCACCCGGTTCGGCAACGTCGCCGCCCAGCTGAAGCAGTTCATCGACACCTCGGGCGGGCTCTGGCAGCAGGGCGGCATGGCCGACAAGCCGGCGACCGCCTTCACCAGCGCCCACAACGTGCACGGCGGCAACGAGTCGACGCTGCTCGCCCTCTACAACACCTTCCACCACTGGGGCTCGGTCATCGTCTCCCCCGGCTACACCGACCCGGCGGTCTACGCGGCGGGCGGCAACCCCTACGGCACGGCGCACCCGGGCGCGAACGGCACCCCGGAGGAGAACGTCCTCCAGGCCGCCCGCTACCAGGGCGCGCGCCTGACCACGTTCGCCAAGAAGCTGAAGGGCCTCGCGACCGACTGACCTCCGGACGGGGCCGCGCACGAGAGGCGGACGCGGGCTCAGTCGCCCAGGCGGGACGCCTTCGTGTGCAGGTAGTGGCGTTCCGGGAGGCTGAGGGTGAGGCGCGCCGCCTCCTCGTAGGCCGCGCGGGCCGCTTCCGTCGCTCCGGTGCGCTCCAGGAGATGGGCGCGGACCGCCGCGAGGCGGTGGTGGTCCTTCAGACGCGGTTCCAGAGACGCGAGTTCGGCGAGCCCCGACTCCGGGCCGTGCACCATCGCGACGGCCACCGCGCGGCCCAGTTCCGCCATCGGATCGGGGGCCCGGGCGGCCAGGAGGTCGTAGAGGGCGAGGATCTGCGGCCAGTCCGTGTCCTCCGGGCGGGCCGCCTCGTCGTGGAGCGCCGAGATCGCCGCCTGGAGCTGGTACGGCCCCGGCGGGCCCTCCGCGAGCGCCTCCTCGACCAGGGCCGTGCCCTCGGCGATCGCGCCGGAGTCCCAGAGCGAGCGGTCCTGTTCGTCCAGGGGGATCAGCTCGCCGTGCGAACCCGTCCGGGCCGCGCTGCGAGCCTCCGTCAGCAGCATCAGGGCCAGCAGCCCGGTCACCGCCCCCTCCCGCGGCAGCAGGCGGCGCACGGCACGCGTCAGCCGGATCGCCTCGCCCGCCAGGTCACCGCGGCGCAGGGCCGCGCCCGAGGTCGCGGTGTACCCCTCGTTGAAGATCAGGTAGAGCACCTGCAGGACGGTGGCCAGCCGGGCGTCCCGGTCGTCCGGGCCGGGCGGGTGGAACGGATGGTCGCGGAGCTTCGCCTTCGCCCGGCTGATCCGCTGCGCGATCGTCGCCTCGGGTACGAGATGGGCCCGGGCGATCTCCGCCGTGGTGAGGCCGCCCACCGCGCGCAGCGTCAGCGCGATCCGCGCGGCGGGCGCCAGCGCCGGGTCGCAGCAGAGGAACAGCAGCGTGAGGGTGTCGTCGTCGGACGGAGCGGCCCGGGTCTCGCGGGGCTCCAGACGGGCGGCGGTCTCCTCCCGCCGCGCCCGCGCCTCGTCCGCGCGCAACTGGTCGGTCAGCCGCCGCGAGGCCACCCGGATCAGCCAGCCCCGCGGATTCGCGGGCGTCCCCGCCTCCGGCCACTGCCGCGCGGCGGCCAGCAGCGCCTCCTGCACGGCGTCCTCGGCGGCGTCGAAGTGGCCGTAACGGCGCACGAGCGCGCCGAGGACCTGCGGCGCGTGCCTGCGCAGCAGGTCCTCGACCCTCTCCTCCTCGCCCACGCTCAGCCGGCGAGGAACTCGGACTCGGAGCGCTCGTCGATCTGCCGGATCACCACCGGGTACTCCGGCGCACCGTCCGGCTGAGGGCACCGGGCGACGCGCGCCGCGATCTCGGTGACCCGCTCCAGGCTCGCGCAGTCGAGCACCCAGTACCCGGCGAGCAGCTCCTTCGTCTCGCTGTACGGCCCGTCGGTGATCACCGGCTGCCCGGCCTTGTCGACGGACACGAACCGCGTCCTGGCCGGCTCGACGAGCCCCTGTGCGTCGACCAGCTCGCCCGACTCCGCGAGGTCGTTGTTGATCGACCCCATGTGCTCGAACATCGCCTTCATGTCCTGCTCGCTCCACACGGGACCCTGCCCGGAGCTCTTGCCGCTCATCACGTCGTAGTCGGCCTGGGATCCCTGCACCATGACGAGGTACTTCATGACGTTCTCCTTCGGTGGTCTCATCCGGTTTCCGGATGCCTCTCACAAGGGACGTCGGAGCCGGGCGCCGATCCTCGACACCTCGCGGGGTCCGATCCGAATTCTTCTCGGATTCCACCCGCAGGAACCACGGCTCCGGCCCCGGTGCTCCTCCGCCGCAGGAAGGGCCGGTCCCGCTCCGTGACGAGGGGCAGCGGCCCCGCGGCGCGCAGCACGACGTCGAGGACCCGGTCGGGCTCGGCCCCGTAGCTGTGCGCGAACCACGGCATGTTCGCCTCGACCACCGCCCACCGTCCCCCGCCCGTCTCCGCGTCCCCGACCAGGCCGACGTCGACGACGACCGCGCTCGGCAGCGACTCGCCCGCCTCGGCGAGGAGCCGTTCGCCGAAGCGCCGGGCATCCGCCGGGAGCGGACCCGGGTCGAGACGGCCGTGCACGGCGTACCGGCTCCCCGTGACGATCCGCCCGTCGAGCGCGAAGAGCCGGAACTCGCCCGCGAAACCGACCACCTCCGAGACCAGGACCGCCGTGTCCGGCGGCAGGTGCCCCGGCACCCCTCGCGCGAGGCCGTCGCCGTCCGCGTACACCGCCGGCGGGAAGGACTTGTCCACCGGCGGCTTCACGAACGCCGGCTGCCGAAGGGTCGCCGTGGCCTCCTCCAGAGTCGTCAGGACGACGCGACGGGCGGTGAACTCCTCCGACAGGTCCGCGAGCCACGCGTCCGCCGGCTCCAGCAGGCCGAGGCCCAGCGGCAGGGCGATCCGGTCGGCGAGCAGCGGGCCGCCGTACCAGTGGTGCCACGGCGGGCCGGGCGCGACGGGGTCGGGCAGCCCGTCCAGGACGCGTACCCCCATGCCGCGCCGCGCTGCCGCCTCCGACAGCAGGACCGTCGTGGACGTGAGCTGCGGCGAGGTCACCAGCACCGGTCGCCCGCCCTCGGACCGCACGTCCGCGCTCCCTTCGTCCCCCATCCCCTCCCCGGAGCCCGGCATCCTGCCCTCCACCGTCCTCTCGCCCCCGCTCATCCCCCGGCCGCCAGCTCCCGCTCCAGCGGCGAGCGGAAGCGGGGAGTCACCCGTACGTCGCCGATCCAGCCCGCGAGCCGCTCCGCCTCCGCGCCGATGGCGGCGCCGGCCTCCGATCCCACGTCGGCGAGCAGCCGGTGGACGATCTCGCCGTCCGGTCGCTGCGCCCACACACCGACGACGCGGCCGTTCCACCACACCGTCGGGCCGATGTTCCCGCTGCGGTCGTACAGCACGGGCCTGAACTCCGGGTCGACGTACCAGTCGCGCTGCTGCCAGCCCATCGCCGTCGGATCCAGTGAGGGCAGCAGCGCAGCCCACGGCTCCGGCGCCGGTACGGGATCGGTGTCGTGCGGCAGGACATGGCCGGTGCCCTCCGCCAGCTCCACCTGCTGCGTGCCCAGCGCCGCCAGCGCCTTGCGGACGTCGGTGACCTTCCAGCCGGTCCACCACTTCAGGTCGGCCTCGGTCGCGGGCCCGCAGGTCGCCAGCCAGCGCCGTACGAGCTCGGCGTGGGCGTCCGCGTCGTCGGGATCGGGGCGCTCCGGGGTCAGCGTCCAGCGGAACCGGCTGGAGGTCCAGCTCCCCTGCGGCCGGCCGCGGGCGATCCGGCCCTCCATGCCGAGGACCCGCAGCAGCCGACTGGAGAGCGGCTGGTTCCCCTCCTGGCGGGTGCCGGCCCCGTACACGTACTGCACGCGCAGCCGCGGGACGGCCGCGCCCAGCTCCGCGCCGGTCGCCTCGCCGCGCGCCGCCAACTCCGCCGTCACCAGCCGCTCGGTCTCCGCCAGCCACTCCTCGTCGTACGCGCTCCCCTTGCGCAAGTCCCTGACCAGCATGGCCCGTTCGCGGGTGGCGACGTCCCGCGTGGTGGAGGCGTGCACGGCGGGCGTGAGATCGGTCGGGAAGACGAAGATGGTGTGCCGCATCCCGTGCATCCGGGTCAGCGTCCGCTCTTCGTACAGGGCCCGTTCCAGGGCTCGTACCGGCCCTTCGTCCCCGCTCAGCCGCGCCCCCACCGACAGGAAGACGCTCGCCGGGTCCGTCGCGTGCAGGGCCACGAGGGACCGCGCCACCTCCGCCACGTCCGCCGTCCGTGCCTCCCCGGCCAGCCGGTGCCGTACGGCCAGCCGGGCCCTGCGCTCGTCCGTCGTGACCGGACGCCTCTTCGTACCCATGCCGGTAAGCATGGCTCCTCACACTGACAGGAGGCCCGGGGCACTCACCTTGGTGGGGCGATGCGGGCGGGAGCCCCTGGGCCGGGGCGTCATTCGGGCGGGCGCTCGGTCTTCGGCCGGGCCGTCACTCCGCCGGGTGCTCGCTCACCGGCCGGGTCGTCATGCCGCCGGGCGCTCGCTCAGCGGCCGGGCTGTCATGCCGCCGGGCGTTCGCTCAGCGGCCGGGCCGTCATGCCGCCGGGTGCTCGCTCAGCGGCCGGGCCGTCATGCCGCCGGGCGCTCGCTCAGCGGCCGGCGCCGCAGCGTCGCGTCCGTCAGGGCCGCCGGGCGCCAGACGCCGTCCGGCTGGTAGAGGTTCGTCCCCGGCGGGACGATCTCGTCGATGCGGTCCAGGGCGTCGTCGTCGAGGACCAGCGAGGCGCCCTTGAGGAGACCCTCCAGCTGCTCCGCCGTCCGCGGGCCGATGATCACGGACGTCACCGCGGGGTGCGCGGCCGCGAAGGCGATGGCGAGCTCGGGCAGCGAGCAGCCGATGTCCTCCGCCAGGGCGACGAGCCGCTCGACGGCGTCGAGTTTGGCGGCGTTTCCGGGGATCGCCGGGTCGAAGCGGTGCGGATGGAGCGCGGGACGCCCGCTCGTGAGGTCGATCGGCCGGTCCTTGCGGTACTTCCCGGTCAGGAACCCCGACGCCAGCGGACTCCAGGTCAGCACCCCCATCCCGTACCGCTGCGCCACCGGCAGCACCGATGCCTCGATGCCCCGCGCGAGCAGGGAGTACGGCGGCTGCTCGGTGCGGAAGCGCCGCAGCCCGCGCCGCTCGGCGACGGCATGCGCCTCGACGATCTCCTCGGCGGGGAACGTGGAGCAGCCGAACGCCCGGATCTTGCCCTGCGCCTGGAGGTCGCCGAGGACCGCGAGCGTCTCCTCGATGTCCGTACGGTGATCGGGACGGTGGACCTGGTAGAGGTCGATCCGGTCGGTGCCGAGCCGCGTCAGGCTGTCCTCGACGGCCCGGGTGAGCCAGCGCCGCGAGAGACCGCCGCGGCCCGGCCCCTCGCCGAGCGGGAAGTACCCCTTGGTGGCGAGGACGACGCCGTCCCGCCGCCTGGGGTCCCGCAGCGCCTTGCCGACGATCTCCTCGGACTCACCGGCCGAGTACATGTCGGCGGTGTCCACGAAGTTGATGCCCTGGTCGAGCGCGGCGTGGATGACGCGTACGGAGTCCGCGTGGTCGGGATTGCCGACGGCGCCGAACATCATCGTGCCGAGGCAGTACGTGCTGACTTCGATCCCGGTCCCGCCGAGTACGCGATAACGCATGTGTCGAACCTCCCCCTGGTCTTCCGGCGTACAGCCGGTTCGCGCGCACTCTAGGAGCTGGAGTGGACTCCAACGCAAGGGGTGGCCGTCGGGCGTGCGGCCGGTTCGCGTGGCATTTCAGGAGCTGGGGGGATTCCAGCGCAAGGGGTGGGCGTCGGGCGTGCGGCGGGTCCGCGCGGCCTCTCAGGATCTGGGGTGGACTCCAGCGCAAGGGGTGGGCGTCGGGCGTGCGGCGGGTCCGCGTGGCATTTCAGGAGCTGGGGTGGACTCCGGCGCAAGGGGTGGGCGTCGGGCGTGCGGCGGGTCCGCGCGGCCTCTCAGGATCTGGGGTGGACTCCAGCGCACGTGCCGATGAAGTCGACCAGCAGCCGGTGGAGGGCATCGGGCCGTTCCAGGTGGACGTCGTGACCCGATCCGGGGACGCTCGCCGACCACAGGGCGGGCCGTCCGCGGACCATCCCGTCGAACTGCTCCGCCGCGATGATCCCGTTCTCGGCGACCACCGCCAGCGTCGGGCACTCGATCGCCGCCCACTCCTCCCACCAGCCACGGGCGGCGTTCTCGGCGAGCGAGCGCACCATCACCTCGGGGTCGAAGCGCGGCCAGAGACCACCGCCGTCACGTTCCTCCAGTCCGGCCGCCCACCCCTCCCCGACGGCCCCGCCGCCCAGAAAGCGCACCGCCGCCTCCCGCGAGGGGAACGGCACGGGCCAGGACCTCAGCCAGCCGCCGATCTCCTCGCCGAGCCCCGAGTCCGCCCGCTCCGGCCCGGCGTCGACCAGCACCACCCCGCCGGGCAGCCCGGGATGCGCGGCGGCGGTGAGCATGGCGGTGTGACCGCCGAGCGACTGCCCGATCAACACGGGCCGCTCCAGCTCCAGTCGATCGACGACGGCCACGACATCGGCGACGTACGCGGCTCGTGAGGTGTCCTTCGGGAAGCGCTCGCTGTGCCCGTGCCCGCGCTGGTCGACGGCGACGACCCGGTGGCCGTCCGCCCGGAGCCGTACGGCGACCGCGTCCCACTCGCCGGCGTGCCCGGCGAGCCCGTGGAGCAGCACGACGGGGGCTCCGGAGCCGCCCCCGTCCCGGCAGGACAGCCGTACGCCGTCCTCCCGTTCGACGATCCGCTCCGACCAGGTCATACGAACTCCTCCGAGGGGGCGAGCAGTGCGTCCGCGACCGACGTACGGGCGTAGAGGACGGAGCGGCCGCTGCGGTGCGCGGTGACGAGGCCGGCGTTGCGCAGCGCCGTCAGGTGCTGGGAGACACCGGCGGCCGACAGGCCGCAGTGGGCGGCGAGCTGGGTGGTGGAGGCCGGGGTGTCGAGTTCGGTGAGGAGCAGGGTGCGGGAGCGGCCGAGGACGGCTGCGACGGCGTCGGTCGCGGCGTTCGTACGCGGTTCCCAGAGGTTGCCGACGCCCCTCGCGGGATAGGCGAGCTGGGGCGGATCCGCCGCCACCGCGCGGGTGAGGACGCGTGGCCAGGCGAACGCCGAGGGGACGAGCAACAGCCCCGCGCCGACCTGGTCGCGGGTCATGGTGGCGCGGTGGCGGCGGACCATGTGCAGGGTGTCGTCGTCCCACCGGACGGTCTCGTGGAGCTCGCTCAGGACGCGCGCGGAGCCGTGCTCGGCGACCTGCCGCGCGCGGTGGAAGACATCGGCTTCGAGGATCTGGCGGATGCGGGCCCAGTAGGGGGCGAGGGCGAGTTCCCAGTACGTCTCGATCTCGGCGGCGACCTTCTCCAGGGCCTCCTCGGGCGCCTCGCGCAGCAGCCTGAGCCGGGGCGAGGGCCGGCCGCCGACCGGATCCTTGGCCCGGAGGACGTCCAGGTCGGCGTGGACCTGCGCGGGGGTGGACGCGCGGATGGCGTCGAGTTCGGCGGCGAGGGCGGGGAAGGGGGTGGCGGGGGTCGGGGTGAGGAAGTCGGCGAGGTAGCCGTGGCCGGGCACGAGTTCGGCCAGCCAGCCGCTGTCCAGGCCCGCCTGCGCGAGCCGGGGCCGCACCTGCGCGGCCCAACGCCGGTGCAGCGGCGGATCGGTGGTGTCCCGCAGCAGCCGGAAACTGGTGACGACCTCCCACATCGGCGAGACGATGAACCGGGTCTGCGCCAGGTCCGCGGCCGAGAAGTTGAGCCCCGATTCCATGGGTCCCCCACACCGTAGATCGACTCGGCCCGAGCTTAGCCACCGGACCGCCCCGACGCCCGGCGCGGTGGCCCGCCGATGTCCCCTCCGTCCGCGGACCGTGTGGACGGCTTTCCCGCGTTCTTCCTGGCGCACAGCATGTGACGGGGAGGAGGTAGACGTACGTCGTCGGTGTCCGCAACCTCCTGGTCCCGGCCGCCGACGCCGCGTCCGCCACCTCCTGGGCCGGCCGCCGACGCCGCCTGCCCCTCCCTCGAAGGACGGGCCACGCCCTGGCGGCGAGAGCGACCGGACCTGGATGACGGTGCCGACGCCCGCCCGCTCAGTCGCGCCGGATGTGCTCCGGATCGACGTGGCGCCGTACGAGGGGGAGCGAGGCGACCGCGGCGGCGATCAGCACGCCGAGACAGCAGACGAGCAACAGCGGCAACCCACTCCAGTCCCAGTGCACGGCCCCGCCTCCGGTGATCAGATAGCTCGACTCGGCCAGCCACCCGGTGACGACGGCGGCCCCCAACCCGAAGGCGAGCGGCAACACCACCTGCGCACACTGCACGACCCGCAAGGTGGCCGCCTTGGCCCCGAGCAACGCGAGCGCGGCGACCTGCCCCCGCCGCTCCATGGCCCGATCGGCGACGGACACGACGAAGGCGGCGACGCTGATGACGAGACCGAGAACCATACCGACGGCTAGGAGGCTTCGGATGACGGTGAGTTGGGCGAGAGAGTCGATGACGATGCCGACGGGTGTGACTTCGGCACGCGGGGCGATGCCGCCGATGCCGTCGAGAGCGGTGCGGACGGTCTGGGTGTCCGAGGACGACACGAGAACGATCTTGCCCTCTGTGGGTAGGGCGCCATGAGGAAGGAACGACGGTGGCACGAGTACGTCCGCCGTCCCGAAGCCGTAGGTGTCGTATGTGTGAACGGTGAGCCGTTCGCGGGGCACGACTACCGTGGCCTTCTGGCCGTTATTCAGAAGGATCGGATACGACTTGCCGGGCTCGGCCGCCTCATTCGCCGCATGCGCGGGGTGGACCAGGTGGAGTAACTTTCCGTCGGAACATCCCTGAGACGACTTACTGAAGGCGGCCAGCTGGGCGCAGGTGGCGACGGCCACCTCGATGCCGGGGTGGATGGTGCCGTCGGTCGGGCTCCAGGACGGGGCGCTGATGCCGTGAGCTTGCACTCCTTCCACCCGGGTCAATCCCTCGCGCTGGGCCGAGGTCAGTTCGGTGAGGCTGATGTCGTACTCCTGAATGGGCGCGCTGTTGCGGCTCACCTGGCTGAGTTCAACGAGGACACCCTGCGTGAGCGAGGTGGCGTAGACGAGCAGCACGAGCCCCGTAACCACCCGCAGTGAGGCACCGGGCTGGACCTCGGCACGGCGCATCGCGAGCGCCAGTGGGAGCGATCGCGTGGTCCGGGCGAGACGGCGAGCGAGCCACGTGGTGATCGGCGGCAGCCCGAACACCAGCCCGGCTCCGGTCGCCAGTACGGCGGCGGGAACCAGAAGAGTGTTGGCGGAGCCGCCGGAGGGATCCTTACCCAGCACGCTGAGCATGCAGTAGCCAACGATGACGCCGAGCCCGGGGAGCAGCAATAGCGTCCCGTACATCCGGGGACGCCTGGGCTCTGCGGTTCGCCGGATGTTGAGTGGAGTGAGCGCCGCCGCGCGGGCGCTGTGCCGTCCCACGAACCAGGCGAGCGCCGGGCAGAGGATCAGGCAGGCGGCGAGCGTGGTGGCCTCGGGGCGGCCGTCCGCGGGGTACCAGTGAAGGCCGGGCAGGCCGACCCTCGCCATGATTTCGTTGACGACGAGATAGCCGCCGACGCCGAGCATTGCCCCGAGGAATGCCGCCGATACAGTCTCGCCGGCATTGACCCGCAAGGTGTCTTTGACGCTCATCCCTACGAGCCGCAGCGCCGCAAGTCTGCGGGCACGGGACTCGGCTGAGAGCCGGGCACACACCGACAGGAACACAGCGAGGGGGAGCAGCACCACGCAAGCGAGAGTGAACCGCAGGATGTCGAGTGTGGACTCTTCGACGACCTCAGTGACGGCGTATGGAGCGCCGAAGTAGTCCACACGGCGAAGGTGCTCGTCGTCCGGGAGCTGATCGTGAGAGCTGCCGATGTAGGCGTAGAGCTCGTCGGGTCCGGCAAGCCCTTCGGGACCGATGGTGCCGATCACCTTGCCGGGCAGGAGTCCAGCGACGCCGGGTGTTTCGGCCAGGATCTCGCGCAATCGAGGGGAGACGAACACTTCTCCGGCGGCGGGAAGTCTGTCGAGGCCCGGAGGGACCGGCGCCGGGCCGGAGATCGATCGGGCGATGAAGAGGCGGCGGAGCGGCTGAGATCCGTAGGCGTCCTTGTGGCCACGCGCGACCGTGCCGAGGTTCGACTGTTCCTTCTTCAGCTCGTAGTTGGTTCGCGGCTCACGAGCAGCGGACCGCGCGTCGTGGGCGGCGAGAATCGACGGAATGGTCAGTACGGCAGCGAGGCAGGCCACCCCGAGCGAGCAGCCGAAGGTCATCAGCAGAAAGCGGGCTCGACCTCTGCGTCCGCCTCGCCACAGCAGCCGCATTCCGAGCAGGAAGGGGTTCACTTCAGAATCCCGTCGCTCATCGTGTACCGGCTGTCGGCGTGCTCGGCCACCGCAGCATCATGCGTGACGATGACCACGGCGGTGCCCTGGTCGCGTGCAAGACGCAGGAACTCCTGTAGTACGGCTGAGGCGTTGACGCTGTCGAGCGCGCCGGTCGGCTCGTCGGCGAACACGACATCCGGCCTGTGCACCAGTGCCCGGGCTACAGCGACTCGCTGACTTTGCCCGCCGGACAGCTGGGAGGTCCTGCGTTGCAACAACTCGGTCATCCCGAGCCGCCCGAGGACCTCCCCGGCAGCCGCGTGTGCGGGCGCCTTGCGCTGACCGGCGAGCCGCAGAGGTAGAGCGGCGTTCTCCTCGACTGTCAGCTCGGGCAGCAATTCCCCGTACTGAAAGACGAACCCGAACCGTTCCCGGCGCAGTGCGCTCAGCTCCTCATCGGTGAGCGATGAGAACGCCATATTGTCGAAGGAGACGGTGCCGTTTGTTGGTGCCAGCACCCCTGCCAGGCAGTACAGGAGCGACGACTTTCCGGAACCGCTGCTGCCCATGATGGCCGTCACCTCCCCCCGCCTGAGCGAGAAGTCCGCGGCGTCGACGGCCTTCTGCGTTCCGTAGAAGAGATCCACGCCCTTGGCGCGGAGAATGACGTCCATCCTGGTGCGAACTCCCTTGCGCCCGGAGGACGCGCACCCGCGCCCTCCGGAACTCTTCGGACCACTTGGCTAGTGCTATGACTACTTGTTGACCTTCGGGCGCTTGAAGGACGCGGTGTCCGCGCAGTTGTCCGGGCGGAGGGATCCGCGGTCGCGGCAGGCCCGGATCCACGCTTCGTTCGTGTACTGGGCGGCGCCGTCGTAGATCACCTTGTCCAGTTGGACGGTCTTCTTCTGCTTTCCATAGAGACGGCTCCAGCTGTACCCCTCGACCTTGCTCTCCACATAGACGTTGTGACCGTCCGCTGGATCGGCATCCTTGAGTGACAGCCTGAAGTGGAATCCGCCGTGGTTCTGCCCCTTGGGCTCCCACTTGTATGTGCCCTTTGCGATCAGACCGTGGGTCTCCATATGAGGCAGGTCATGCCATCCATCCGCAACGGCAACCCCCGCCCCACCCAGGAACAGCCCCGCCGCAATCGCCGTCGTCGCCAACTTCCGCACGCTTCCTCCAATGTGAGAGAGCACCCCAAACGGGCGTTGCGGAAAGTGTTCCAGTGATTACGGAGAGCATCACCCGCTGTAACGTCTCTGCCGCCCCGGACCCCCCGAACCGGTGACATCACCACACGAGTCGCACCACCGATCCGCCCCGGAAACGCCGAAGACCCCGACCGGTCTCCCGGGCGGGGTCTTCCGTGCGCTTTTCGGTGGGGCGGCCGGGGTCAGCCGACGAGTTCCGGCTTGCCGGCGACGCCCGCCGCGTCCGAGCCCTCCGAGCCCGAGCCCTCCGAGCCCGAGCCCTCCAGGCCCGTGCCCTGGCCCGTCTCCGCGTCCGCCGGGCTCGCGCCCCGAGCCTCCGCCCCGGCGGCCTGCGCCTCCGCGCCCGCCTCTGCCCCCGAAGCTTCCGGCCCCGAAGCCTCCGCCCCCGAAGTCTCCCCGCCCGGCTTCGTGTTCCGCATGACCAGTGCCGCCAGGCCCGCCGCGGCGAGGACGCCGATCGCGCTGATCGTGAAGGTCGCCGACATCGACGTCGTGAACGCCTCCCGGGCCGCGTTCATCAGGCCCGCGTCGCCCTGCGCCGCCGCCAGGGCGCCGCCGATCGAGCCCTTCGCCTGTTCCGAGGCGCCCGCCGGCATCTCCGCGGCGAAGCGGCTCGAGAGGAGCGAGCCCAGGATCGCGATGCCGAGCGCGGTGCCGGCCTGCTGGATCGTGTCGTTCAGGGCCGAGCCGACGCCCGCCTTCTCCGCCGGGATCGTGCCCATCAGGGCGCCGACCGCGGCCGGCATCGCGAGGCCGGCGCCGAGGCCGAGCAGGCCGAGGGCGACGGCCGGGACGGTGAAGCCGGACGAGGCGTCGACCGTGGTCAGCAGGGCGAACGAACCGGCCATCGTGAGCAGTCCGGCCAGGACCAGGGAGCGGTAGCCGAGCTTCGCGGCCAGTCCGGCGCCGGCGGCGTTGCCGATCAGCGCGGCGACGGCCAGCGGCATGAACGCGAGGCCCGCCTTCACCGGCGAGTAGCCGAGGACGAACTGCAGGTACTGGGTGAGGACCAGCAGCAGACCGCCGTTACCGATCTGGACAAGGGTCAGCGAGAGCGAACCGCCGCTGAAGTTCCGGTTCTTGAAGAGGACCAGCGGAACCATCGGCGACGGGGTGATGTTCTCCCAGATCACGAACCCGGCGATGGCGGCGACCGCGACGGCCAGTGTGACCGCGCCTCGGCCCTCGAAGGCGCCGTGCTGCGGGATCTCGATGATCCACCAGATCAGGGCGGTCATACCGACCACGGACAGCACCGCGCCCAGCGGGTCCGGCTTCTGCCAGGGGCCCTTCGACTCCGGCATGAGGGTGAGAGCGGCGATCACGGCGAGCACGACGACCGGGACGTTGATGAGGAAGATCGACTGCCAGGAGAAGTGGTCGATGAGCACACCGCCGAGCACCGGGCTGCCGACGAGGCCGAGCATCGACACCGAACCCCAGGCCGCCATCGCCTTGCTGCGCTCGTCCTCCTCGAAGACGGTGATGAGGATCGACAGCGTCGACGGCATGATCAGCGCGCCGCCGACTCCCATCGCGATGCGTACGGCGATGACCTCGCCGGGGTCGTTCGCGAAGGTCGCCGCCAGTGATGCCAGGCCGAAGAGCACCAGGCCGATGATCATGACCTTCCGGCGGCCGAACCGGTCGCCGAGGCTTCCGGAGGTGAGCAGGAGTCCGGCGAAGACCAGGATGTACGAGTCGAGGATCCACTGGATGTCCTGGGCGCTCGCGCCGATGTCCTCGGTCATCGCGGGCACCGCGACCGTCAGTGCCATGCTGTCGACGACCAGGACCAGCGTGCTGAGGCAGAGCACGACGAGGATCCACCAGCGGCGTGGATTGCGGACGGTTTCCATGGGAGTTCCTCTCAGGCGAAGCGCACGGTGTTCCTTCGTTGCGAACACTGTACGCAGACGCGCACAGTGTTCGCAACCCCTCATGATGTACGCAGAAGCGCACGCCGTGCGCAGAGATGGACTCCTGTACGCTAAATGCGCACGCTGTACGCACCCGTGTATGCACGGATACGCGGGCAGATGCGCCCGTACCGCCCATGCGCACCGAAGGAGGATCATGGCCGCCAAGCCGAACCCGATCCCGTCCGTCTGGGCCCGGCAGCAGACCGCGCCCGATCAGCCCTCGCTCAGCCGCGCCGCGATCGTCCGCGAGGCGATCGTCATGCTGGACGCCGACGGCACCGAGGCGCTGAGCATGCGCAAGCTAGGCGCCCGCCTGAACGCCGGAGCCACATCCCTCTACCGGCACGTCGCGACCAAGGACGAGCTGATGGAGCTCGCGGTCGACGAGGTCTTCGGCGAGGTCGTCGTACCTCCCGTCGACAGCCCCGACTGGCGCGCCGCGGCGACGGAGGCCGCCGGCTCGTTCCGCGCGACGGCGCTGCGCCACCCCTGGCTGGCCTCGGTCCTCGGCCAGGCGGGCCTCGCCTACCTGGGGCCCAACCTCATGGCGTACTCGGAACGGATGGCCACCCTCTTCACGAACGTCGGCTTCCCCGAGCCGAGCCGGGCGATCGAGACCCTCCTGACGTACGTCATCGGGATGAGTACGACGGAGGCGGCCTGGCTGACGACGGTCGCCCGCTCCGGCGAGTCGGAGGTCGAGTTCGTCGCCCGCTTCACCCCTGCCGCCCAGCAGGCGGCGGCCGGACACGACTACCTGGTCGCGGCGTACGAGTCCTCCCTCAACGTCGATCCGGCCGAGATCCGCGACGCGAAGTTCACCTACGGCCTGGACGTCGTCCTGGACGGCCTCGCCCTGCGCCTCCCGCACTGACGCGTCCCGGACGGCCTTGCCCTGCGCCTCCCGCGCTGACGCGTCCTGAACGGCGTCGCCTGCGCCTCCCGCGCTGACGCCCACCGGCGCCCGGGCGCGGCCCGGAGGAGCGGCACCGGAAACCATGACGGAGGGCGCGACCAGCACCGGTCGCGCCCTCTGTCATGCCGAGCCCTCTGTCATGCCGAGCTCTTCGGTCAGTAGCCGAGCGCCTCGTCGAGGCTGTTCACCCAGTGCGTGACCTTGGCGTCATCGGTCTTGTAGGTGTCGGCGGGGAGCGTCAGGGTCGCCGGCCGGCCGACGGATCCGGACGCGTCGCGGGAGTCGAAGTGCACGCCGAGCCGGGACGTGGTGCGGCCGTTGGCCTCCTCGCCGGTGCGCTCGCCGATCAGGATGACGGAGGCGTAGGCGGACTGGCCCGGAGCGAGCCGGATGACGCTCTGCTGCTGGGTGCTGTCGTCGATGGCGGTGGCGGACTGCTCGTCGTCGAAGCGGAGGAGCGGCGCCCGGTACAGGTCGCAGGACGCGGAACCCTTGTTGGTGGCGGTGAGCAGGAGGTGGTTGATGGGGCGGGCGGGCCGGGTGACGACGACCCTGGTGTTGTCGCCGGTGCAGGTCACGACCTTGGTCTGAGCGCCGCCGCCCGGCTTGGTGCCACCGGTGGGCTGCTTGCCGGCGGTGCCCGAGTCGGCGCTGCCGCCCGCGCTCGTCCCGCTGTTCGTGCCGCCGGCGCTCTGCTTGCCGCCGGCGCCCGCGGAATCCGTCCCCGCCTGACCGGACTTGCCGGCCGAGGGCGTGGGCGACACGGTCGACGTGGCGGACGGCCCCTTGCCGGACGCTCCGGCGGACGATGCGTTGTTCTCCGTACCACCGCAGGCGGTGGTGACGAGGGCGGCGGCCATGACGGTGGCGGCGAGGACGGTGCGGCGGACGGTGAAGGTACGCATCAGGTGGTTCCCCGTGGTGTGAGTGGTGGTGACGACCGGTCAGCGGCGGTGCCTGGCGGACCGGTAGGAAGCGCTCGGCCCGAGTGGCGGCGCTGGACTCACCTTGCGTGCCGCCTTCGCATTCGCACCAGCAGCCGGGGACAATGTCGTAAGCGCGAATGCGCACAGTGGGGTTGACCTGGGGAAACACGCTCCCCCTGGAACGCCTGCCTGGGACGTCGAACGGCGATGGCGAACGCGCCGGCGAACGGCGAACGGCTACGGCGAACGGCGACGTGAACGGAAGGACTGCTCGGGGTGGGGATGCAGAGTGAGGATCTGGCGGGCCTCCTACGGGAATTGAAGGAACGGTCAGGGCTCAGCTACGGCACTCTCGCCAAGCGCCTGCACATGAGTCCGTCGACGGTGCACCGCTACTGCAACAGCGACGCCGTGCCGACGGAGTTCGCGCCCGTGGAGAGGATCGCCCGTCTGTGCGGGGCGCAGAGCGAGGAACTGCTGCGGCTGCACCGCCTGTGGATCGTGGCGGACGAGACCCGCCGCCGGGCCAGAACGGCGACGACGGCGGAGCCGACGGGAACCCCGCCGAAGCAGGAGCCGGAACCAGAGCCGTCGGTGGACCCGGAGCCGAAATCAGAGCCGTCGGTGGATCCGGAGCGGACGCCGCCGGAAGGGACGAACCCGGAGCGGACGCCGCCGGTGGTGCCGAATCCGGAGCCGACGCCGACATCGCCCGTGGAGGCGGAGCCCGCCCCCACCCCCACTGCTGCGGACGCCGCCGCCCCCGCCCCCGGACCGGTACGGGACGACACGACGTCAACGTCCCTGACACCCGCCGCGACGACCGCCCGGGAGCCCCGGCGGCGCCGGCTGCTGTGGCCCTTGGCCGCCGCCGCGGCGATGGTCGTCATCGCGGCCCTCGGTGCCGCGGCAGTCTGGAACGGCACCCACGGCACCGAGGCCGCGGGCGACCGGCCCGCCGAGGGCCCCGCGGCCTCGTCCTCGGCGGCTCGTACCCCTGGCGGCACGGCCACGGGCGATGCGAAGCCCAGCGGTACGGGGTCGAGCGCGCCGACCACGGCCGGGCCGTCGACCCGTCCGCGTACGGACGCCCCGGGAACGACGGGCGGGGCGGGGGACGAGTCCCCCGAGGTGCCGCTCGCGGCGAGCGTGAACCCGTACGTCTGGAAGGACCCGTGCAGCCAGCTCTACGTGGTGGACCAGGGCCCGAAGGTCATGCCGCCGCCCCCCTCCGAGCAGAACGCGCGGGGCTGGGTCACCGCCCTCGGCGGGGTGCCGGGGGGCGAGGTCGTGATCAATGTGTCGCTTCAGGGGCTCGGTGACGACGCGGTCGTCCTCAACGCCATGCACGTACGGACGGTCGAGGTGTCCGAGCCGCTGAAGGGCAACGTGTACGCGATGGGAGTCGGCTGCGGCGGAGACGCGCGCGTGCAGAGCCTGGACATCAACCTGGACGCGGCTCAGCCCCGGCTCGTCCCCGTGGCGGGGTGGAAGGGCGACAAGTACCTCCCGGCATCGGACTTCCCGTACACGGTGTCCGCGAGCGACCCGCAGGTACTGACGATCACCGCGCACACGCAGGGCCGGAGCGTGCGGTGGTACCTGGAACTGGAGTGGAGCAGCGGCGGACGCAGCGGAGTGCTCCGCGTGGACGACCGGGGCAAGCCGTTCGCCACCAGCGCGACGGCGAACAGGCCGACGTACCAATACCCGTTGGGAGCGAGCGCGTGGGAGCCGTATCAGTTCGGGTGACGGGGGCGTGGGCGTCGGCCGCCCCAGAGTCGGCCGACCCGGTGTCGGGCTGACCCGGTGTCGGGCTGACCGGTATCGGCTGACCGGTGTCGGGCTGACCGGTATCGGCCGACCCGGCGTCGGCCGCCCCGGCGTCGACGGGGCGTGCGGTGCATCGCGCCCCGCCATGCACCGTCACCCCATGCACCGTCACCCCATGCACCGTCACCCCAGGCACCCTCACCCCAGGCACCCTCACCCCGGGCGGGAGGAGGCCAGGGAACTCAGAAGGCCCCCGGGCGGTTTCCCCACGCCGAGCGTCGGTCAGCCGGTCCGGTGGGTCTGAGGCGGGCGCGGAGACGCGGGTCCTGCCTGTTCAGCGCCGTCGGCGCAACGGGCCGCGTCCATGCCGCTGAGGCCAGTACGGCGGGGGCGTGAGCGCGGTCCGGATCTCCGTACACACGCTCTGGTGACGTACAACTTTTCGGACGCTTAGGAGTCTCAACTGGCGAGGCGCATGGTGCGCTTGATGTCTTCGGGAGGAATGCTCGTGCCCCTGGCCCGTTCGACGCGAAGGCGGCTCGCCGGCGCCGTCACCACCGTTCTCGCCGTCACGCTCGGGGCGACCGCCCTGACCGCCCCCGCGGGCGCCGCACCGGTCGTCGGCG
This sequence comes from Streptomyces sp. NPDC047971, assembly GCF_040653355.1. Classification (NCBI taxonomy): domain Bacteria; kingdom Bacillati; phylum Actinomycetota; class Actinomycetes; order Kitasatosporales; family Streptomycetaceae; genus Streptomyces; species Streptomyces sp. NPDC047971. The sequence goes on from NZ_JBEZNW010000012.1 coordinate 66,092, forward strand.
GGGTGCTCGCGGCGGACGTGGAGACGGCCGCGGACCCGATCGCCTACCCCGAGGGCAGCACGCTCGTCGGGGCCGGTGTGACCGGCTTCCTGACGACCTCCAACACCGGCATCACGACCTTCCGGCGCTACTCGGACGGCGCCGGCCAGGTGTACGACGGCGCCGTACACCTGCGGTCGACGCCGACGACCGACTTCCTGGTCTTCACGGACGGGTCCAAGATCACGCAGCGGAACCTGTCGACGAGCGGTTCCCTCGACGTCCCCGTCGGTTCCCTGCCGGGTGACGCGAAGTGGGCGGGCGCGGCGGGCGACGCCGTCTTCACGACCGTCGTGACCGAGGCCGGCACGGTGCTCCGCAAGCACGTCGACGGGGTCCCCGCGGCGACCGTCACCGGCCTTCCCGCCGACGCGGCCTCCGTCATGGTCACACCCGCTACGTCCGCCCACGCCAAGGTCACCTTCAGGCAGAACTCGCTGGGCGCGTGGGGCCTCCTCGACCTCGCCACCGGCGTCCTCACCCTCGGCGCCCCCGGGATCGGCGCGCGGGCGGTCTCCGCGACCCACACCGCCTGGACCGACGCCTCGGCGACGGACCTGGGCCCCCGCGTCTTCGTCGCGGACCGCGCCACCGGCGCCGTGCAGGAGGCCCCGGTGCCGCCGGTGCCGTCGCTCGGCAACCTCCAGGTCGGACTGGTCGGCGACTGGGTGCTGTACGGGCAGAAGGGCGGCATGGGCTTCGTCCAGCCCAGCGTCCACCACGCCATCACCGCCTACAACGTCACCACGAAGGCGACGGTGAAGGTGCTCGACCACGCCTACGAGTTCACGTCCGGCCCCGACGGCAGCCTGTACGCGCGCGGCGGCCTCGTCGGCCGGGGCGAGGGCATGTACCGGATCGCGGCCACGGGCGGCGAGACCCTGCAGGCCGAGCTGGTCGCGACGACCGGCGAGCCCACCGAGGTCGTCGCCACGGAGTCCACCGTGCCCCCGGCCGTGCTCGACCTCGACCAGGTCAACGGGTTCATCTTCAGGTGGACGCTGTCCCGTGAGGTACGGAACCCGAAGCTCACCGTCCGCCATGTACGGACGGGGAAGACCCACACCCTGAGCTGGCAGCCCACCACCAGTGCGCCGACGTTCGGCTGGGTCGACAACAACTGGGACGAGGACGTCCCCAACGGCGACTACACCTGGGAGCTGATCGGCGCGCCGGTCAACGGCATCGGCCCGGACGTCACCGCCAAGGGCACGTTCAAGGTCGTCCGCAAGGCCCAGCCGCACGACTTCAACGACAACGGCAGCCCCGACCTGCTGAGCCGGGACTCCGCCGGCCGCCTGTGGCGCACGGACCTCTTCGACCGTCCGATCGATGAGCGGCGCGGAATCAACGAGGCGGGGGCCAGGACCTACCTCGGTTCGGGCTGGGGCGTCTACGACCGGATCGAGGCCGCCGGCGACCTGGGTGGTACGCCGGTCGGCGACGTCTTGGCCCGCGACAAGTCCGGCGTGCTCTGGCTGTACCAGGGCAACGGCACCGGCGACTTCGCCACCCCGGTCAAGATCGGCGGTGGCTGGCAGGTCTACGACAAGATCACGTCCGGCAGCGACCTGACCAACGACGGCCACGTGGACGTGGTCGCCACCGACCCGTCCGGCGGGCACTGGCTCCACCCCGGCACCGGCAGCGCCACGCAGCCGTTCCTCCCCGGCAAGAAGATCGGCACCGGCTGGGGGGTCTACAACGACATCACGGCCGTCGGCAACATCGCGGGCGGCACCGCCGGCGATCTCGTCGGCCGTGACAAGGACGGCGTCCTCTGGCTCCACCTGGGCAAGGGCGACGGCACCTTCGCGACCCGCGTAAAGATCGGCGGCGGATGGAACACGTTCCGTCCACTGATCGCCGCCGGCGACGCGAACGGCGACGGCCGCCCCGACCTCATGGGCCTCGGCGTGACCTACCAGACGCCGATGCTGTACGAGAGCACGGGCGATTGGAGGGCCCCGTTCCGGACCGGCGAGGTCATGCACCTGGGGCAGGTCATCGCGAACTCGTCGGACCTCGTGTTCTGACCCCGCCGCACACGCGGAGGGAAGGCCGCCGCAACACCCGGCCTCCCTCCGCCCGCACGGGCGCGGCCCCTCCCCTTCGTCCGCATCGCCGCGAACTCCACGATGCGGACAACGACGAAGCCCCAGGTCGCTGACCTGGGGCTTCGTCGGCAAGGTCGCCTCCATGGAGTCGACACGTCACGGATGAAGCAGCCGCCAGGTCCCTACCGGCGGTCTTCGCTGCCCACCGCACACTGCTTTCGATGTGACGCCGGATCACGCATCCCGGTCTCGCTCGGCAGGTGCGTGCCGTGCGCGGACGCACCCTGCCTCACTGCCTGACCAGTGCCTACACGAGTTCCAGCAGGGCCCCGAAGAACTGCGCGACTCGGGACTTCACGCGGTGCCGGCGGCCGCAGTAACGCTTCGTGCGCCACCACCTCGGCTGCTCGACCAGTTTCTGGCACCAGCGGCACGGCAGCGGGTCCCACTCGATCTCGATCGCCCCCATGGCCGCGACTCTAGCGGCCCTCCTGGCCTGGGAACCCATGGCGAACCTCCCCGACTCGATCCGGGTCGTACAGCTCCCGTACGGGCGCACCCCTACGCCGACCAACTGCCCGCCATCCACCAGCCGACCGCCGCCCGCGGGTGGTCCACCAGCACATTCACCAGGCGCCGCCCGACCGCACGATTCACCGGATCGCGCTCACCATTCAGCGGATCGCGCTCGGGTCGTGGGGTGGGAGCCAGACACGTCCTCCCGGATGCGGGCGCTGTACCTCCACGTGCCGGACGCCATGGTGAAGGACGTGGCCCGGAAGATCGCCGAAGCGAACGGGGGAACGCCGGATACGACCGCTGTGGACAAAGACCAGGACAACGAGGCCCGAGAAACGTCGAAGGGCCCCACCGCGAACGGTGGGGCCCTTCGACATCGTGCCCGGTGAGGCACTGGCGGAGGATACGAGATTCGAACTCGTGAGGGGTTGCCCCCAACACGCTTTCCAAATGTTCGTACGGGGGTCCGGTGGGGGCCGCACCCGTCCTGACCTGCGGCGGAGGATTCGGGGTGGACCCGTCCGGGCGGGCCCGGACAGGGGTGAATGAGACCAGGACTGAGACCGTGAAGGTCACTTGGCGACGTCAGGCCCGTACCACTGGAGGGCTTGCCCGGTGACTGCGGCGATGCACTCGAAGTCGCGGTCGCGGTGCAGGAGTGTGAGGCCCTGGAGCTCGGCGGTGGCTGCTACCACCAGGTCGACTGCCCCTGCGCTGCGGTGCTGACCTCGTTTGGTCAGGGCTTCCTGGACCTGCCAGGCCCGGCTGTATGCCCGGCCCTGGCCGTTGGCAATTTTCGCGACCCCTATCGCAGCGTTCAGTAGTTCGGGGTCACGCTGTTGCAAGCAAACCCACCGGAGTCTTGGATTGGCCTTCGGTGAAACCTGATGCACGGGCTCTGAACAGGGAGCGAGCTGCTAATAACTGCTGTCGTTTGTCGGCGTTGGCCGTTCTCGGACGGGCCCACGGGCGGCCCGGCTGAAGGCCCGAGAAGCCTCCAGCGTTAGCGGTAGGGATCAGTAACGTTGGCGACGCCAACGGGCTGAACTGTACTCGGCCGTCTTTTCCTTGCGATAACGCAACGTAGCAGTAGTTACACGAATACCATTTAGCTATGAGTCGTTGTACAGCCCCAGTTCAGGGTCATCGGACCGCTAGCGGACGTGCGGCGTGCCCCGCGTGCAGCAGTGGAGGCTACGGGTACTCATCGTCCCGGCCCTACTACCCGCCGCCGGTCTACACGCCGCGGAGCAGTGGCGGGGGCGGTGCGACCAGTAGCGGCAGCTCGAGTAGCGGCAAAATGCGGGCGCCTTGGTCGCCGAGCACCTCCTCCGTGATCTACACGCCTGGCGAGGTGAAGGGCCTGGCTCCTGTTCGCGACGCCGCCGTGTTGCGCGCGCGTCAACAGCCCGACCTTCGCGATGTCTTCCTCTGCCACGCGTGGGATGACCGGCGCGGTGCTGCCACGGAGTTGTGCGACCTGCTGGAAGCAGAGGGCGTGTCGGTCTGGTTCAGCGAGAGGGACATCGCGCTCGGCCTACCGTTCATGCGGGAAATCGACAGGGGGTTGGCGAGGTCGCGTACAGGTCTCGTTCTGGTCACCCCTGCGCTACTGACACGCCTCAAGCGCGGTGGCGTCTCTGACAAGGAGCTCTCGGAGCTCCTTGCACGTGACCTGCTGCTCCCTGTCATACACGAGACGACCTACGGCGAACTCCGGGACATCAGCCCTCTACTTGCATCCCGGAACGGGTTGGACACGGCTGAGGATTCGATGGCAGTAGTTGCCATCAAGATCGCAGAGCTGGTGGCCGTTGAGGACGATCAGCTCGCGGCGAACTAAGGGCAGGAAGGTCGCCGAGGTCATCCGTCCTGGTCAGGACGACGTTAGCGGCCGAGGAAGATCGAGAACACCGAGGCACGACGGGTGGAGGGGCTCAGTGTGCTCGCCCCTCGGACCCAGCTCGCCTGGGGCAGTTCTTTACTCCTGCACCAGCCGCCGACCTGATCGCCTCGCCTAGACGCGCTGAGCAATACCGTGCGCGTCCTGGACCCCGGCGCTGGGGTCGGCTCGCTGACCGCCGCACTGGTGAGCCGCCTGCACGGCGAGCGCCCTGGCCTGGACGTTCACGTGGTCGCCAGCCGCGTACGGGACGGCAAACTTAGCGTGTCGACCCGCACCTCTATCAGAGTGAGCCGGCGCACCGCCTCTGTGTGAAACATCCGGCGCTGCCACCGCTGGTAGCGGTAAGCGCACTCCATGGTCGTCCAGGCCAGCCAGAACCCCACAACCCCAGCGGCCACGGGCGCCGCGTGCAGCCGCGTCCCACCCCCGTCTTGGAGGCCGAGGGGCAAAGTCCAGGCGAGCGTGAGGGCGACGGTGAGCGCCAACCACAGGACGTACCCGCTGAAAGCCCAGGGCTGCGCCTCACGCAGCCATAGCAACCGCCCGCGTTCCGCCGCCCGCCCGTGAGCCGCCACCGCCCCCGCCAGCTCTCCGAGCGCGAAGCGTGCCCGGTCCCGCTGCTCTCGCCGGATCGGTCCGCTCCACTCTTGCGTACGCACGTCGAGCCGAGCGATCTCTCGCCGTACCACCACCATCAGAGCTGTCGCGGGTACCGCCTCCGGCCACTGCACCCACCGTTCGCGGTCTTTCTTGAGGGAGCGCACGAAGCGGGCTGCCATCGGGCCGACGGCGAGACACATGCCCAGCATCAGCACGACGGCGAAGCCGGGGCTCCGCCCCCACACCTGGATCACGAGGACCGTCGCGAACAGCAGGAGGAAGACTGGCACGGGGTAGGTCGCCCGCAGGTAGTTCTGCTGCGTCGCGTCCTGCAGGTCGCGTTCCCACGCCTGGATGGGGCGGCGCATCAGGCCGCAGGACAGCAGCACGGCGACCAGGACGAAGCCCATCAGTCCAAGGGACGCCAGGGCCAGCAGCAGGGCGACCGGGGCGCCGCCCGGTTCTGGGGGCGGCCCTCCGGTCGTCGCAGCCCACGGCACGAGGACGCAGAGCGCGGTGGCGAGGAGGCCGGTGGCCCAGCCGAGCAGCTGGCCGGGCTGTCGTGGTGGCCGCTCTTCGGAGGGGATCGGCACCCACTCCGGTGCCACCAGGGTCTCCAGCGTGGCGATCAGCTCCTCGACGGCCGCGTCCCAGCCATCTGCGGTAACGCGATGCGCCTGCCGCAGGGAGAGGTCACGGATCGACGCGGGAAGCAGCTCGGGCGACGGCGGCTCCGCGGCGTCAAGGAGCAGGGGGATTACGGTCTTCCCAGCGGCGAGCGCCAGCTCGATCTCGTGCCGCACCCAGTCGCCCGCTCGGTCGAGGCATCTCTCGCCCGACGGGTCCCGCGCTTCCAGCCAGCCCTCTGGAATGGTGACGAGCAGAACCTCGCAGTCATGTACTCGGCGTCTGAGGTCGTCTGGGTAGCGGTTACCCGGCAGCATCGACGACGTGTCGAGGAAGACCTGCGCGTCGCCGAAGTGACGGCTGAGTCGTTCACGCAGCCGGTGCACCGCATCCGTGGCACGCGGACTCCTGCGGTAGTTGATGAAGACGCCTCCCATGGCGGTGTCGCCCCTCCTAGTCTGTTCCTTCTGTCAGGGTGGTGGCCGGGGACCGCTTCGCAGATCTCCGAACCTCGAAGGCGAGGACGTCCATGCACCCGTGTCCGTTCTGCGCCATCGCCGTCGGCCACGGCCCGGCGCGGATGATCTTCGAGGACGACCACACTGTGGTGTTCTTCCCGCTGGTCCCGGCGACGCTCGGCCACACGCTTGTGGTGCCCCGGATCCATGCGCCGGACCTCTGGGCCATGGCGCCGACGGAGGCAGAACGACTGCTTGCGACCGCGCTCCGCGTCGGAGCCACCTTGCGTGACCACCTCGCCCCCGAGGGCATGAATGTCATCCATTCCGCCGGCTCCGCGGCCTCCCAGACGGTGTTCCACGCCCATGTCCATCTCGTTCCCCGGTGGCGGGGTGATGCCATGGGCCCCCTGTGGCCGGGAGACGGGGCGGGGGTCCGAGACGCGGCCGTGCTCGACGTACTGACCGATGAGATGGCTGCCTTGCTGCGCCCGCCCGCGCCCCCGAGGGCGTGACTCAGCGGGCCACGAGGACGACCACGAAATGGGCGATCAGCAGGGCACCGTAGAACAGCACCAGTGTCTGGGAGAAGGCGGCCTTTGCCAACGTCACCCTCGCCAGGTACGGTCCGACGTTCATCGACAGCACCTCCACGGTGCTGTCGGGCGTCCGGGCGTCTTCGTACAGGGCCCGGAAGAGTCGTTCTTGGCGCAGGAAGTACGAGTCGAGGAACCAGAAGCCCAGCAGAGGGACGATTCCGCTCAGCGCAATCTGCCAGCTGAGCCGCCCTGCTGAGAGTGCCAGAATGGCGGCGGTGAGCGTCATCGCCCAGCCCTTGAGCAGGAACGAGTTGTTGCCCAGCCTGGTGACGACGGCCTGGATGAACTCCAGGTGCTTGATCCGGTCGGCGCTCAGTGGAGTGCCAGTGGTGGCGGTGGTGGTACTGACGTCCGCTTCGTCGCTGCTGATGCTCACTGACACGGTCCCCCTCCGTCGGACATGCCCACGTCGAGAGACTATCGCGGGGCCGGTGCTCCGGACTCCGTCCCGTCGACGGGGGTTGGGCCCGGTTCCCCGCCCGGCTCTGCGTCCCGCGTGAGGCCCTGGCCGCGTCCTCTGAGCCGGGCGAACTCGACGGCGCTCAGGGTCACGGTGATTAGGAGCCCAGTGAGCGCGAACGGGTCCTTGAGGTTGTCGGGAGTGGCAACGATGCTTCCGGAGAACCGGTCTACGACGATCGCGCCCACCGCCACAAACGGCGCCGCGAGGGAGGGGAGGGCGGGATGGGCGTTGGCCGCGTTGAAGATCGTGCCCGCGACGCTGAAAGGAGCGAGCAAGAGGAAGATCCCTACGGGAAGCAGGATCAGGATCGCGGTTACGAGGCTCACGAATGCGTTGCCGTATTCCTCGATCGCGTTCATCGACCAGGCCACCACACCGGTTGTCGCGCCCGCCAGAGCAAGGACGGAAAGCGGACCGGGGACCGTGAACTCCCCGCCGTCAATGAGGAACAGGCGGACGAGCCGGGGTCGGCGCGTGCCGGGCGGGCCGACGAGAACGTACACGGCTGCCAGGACGACGAGGACGACGCTTGCGACGATCGCCAGCAGCCCGTACTTGACGATGACGGCGTCCACCCAATCGAAGAACCCGCCAGTGGCGAGCCCGTAGCGATACGTCAGAGTCAGCACGACGACGGCGGTGACAATCGTGCGCGCGAGTGCGAACAGGGAGAAGGATGTCCGGAGGAGCAGAGTCACGATGGTGAGCCCCACGAGCGCCCACGTGCCCACGATCTGAATCAGCCAGAGCACGAAGGCCCCTAACGCACCGAGCATGGAGCACCTTCCTACGAGTCGATTTTTCGGCGACCGTACCGGAAGGCCAGACTGGCGACCTGCTCAACGAAGGTCGTGCGTGGGCACTGGGCCGCATCGCAGCGAAACCGTCGGCACCGCAGGCGAACGACGACACGGCGACGGCCAGCAAGTGACGACGTTGGTGCACACAACATGGGCGTCCCTCGCCTTCGCTGTCGCCGCCATCACCGCGTTTCCCGTGCATCCTCGTCTGCTGAGCGGTGGATGGCTCCCCCCAGGGTTCGAGCAGAGATGCGCCCGCTTCGGTCGACCGTGCCGCCCGGCCGCCACACTTGCGGCGCCCCAGTGATCCACCCCGACTCCCGGCACGCGTTGGTGTCGACCTGGGCTCTGGCGGGGCAGGGATTCAGCCGCAATCCGACAGGGTTGCCTTCTCCCCGCGCCGCACCGTCTAACCTGCGGAGCATGATTCGTGCGGTGGTGTTCGACGTGGGTGAGTGTCTTGTCGACGAGACCCGGGAGTACGGGACCTGGGCGGACTGGCTGGGGGTGCCGCGGCATACCTTCGCGGCGATGTTCGGGGCGGTCATCGCGCAGGGGCGCGACTACCGTGAGACGTTCCAGGAGTTCCGGCCGGGGTTCGATCTGACCGAGGAGCGCGAGAAGCGCGCGGCGGCCGGGAAGCCGGAATGGTTCGGCGAGGACGACCTCTACTCCGATGTGCGCCCCTCGCTGGCCGCGCTGCGAGAGGCCGGCCTGTGGGTGGGCATCGCCGGGAACCAGACCGTGCGTGCGGGCGGCCTGCTCCGCGGGCTGGACCTTCCGTCCGACCTGATCGCCACCAGTGATGACTGGGGGGCGTCGAAGCCGGACGTGAAGTTCTTCGAGCGCGTCATCGAGGCGACGCCTGCCGAGCCGGGCGAGATCCTGTACGTCGGGGACCGGCTCGACAACGACATCCGTCCGGCCGTGCAGGCCGGGCTTCTGACAGCTCTGATTCGACGTGGGCCGTGGGGCACGATTCAGCAGCGTGACCCGGATGCGGACTCGATCACCACGATGCGTATCGACTCGCTCGCGGAGCTGCCTGAGAAGATCGCCAAGTTCAACGCTGGAGAGCGCTGACAGTCGTTCCCCAGTCGTAGAGACGATCGTCGAGGTCTCGGACGCACTGCTCGTTCTGCCATGGGGCGAGCGTGCGTCGGACCTCGCGGATACGCTCCATGCCCGTGGCGTACCAGGTGATGGCGAGCTGGTCGAGGGCTTGCACGGCGTACTGGCATGCCGCCTCCGGGTGGCCGTCCGCGGCTTCGACTGCGGCGAGATCACCGAGGACGACCGTGCGCTGCTTGTCCGACTCGGGCGGCAGGTCGTCGAGAACCTCCTGAAGAGTCTGGCGGGCTTGTGGCAGGTGGCCCGCCTTCAGCTGGGTGTTTCCTTTGAACGCGGACAGGCGCACGGGGCTGAACCAGTCCAGCCACTCAGGGGCGGGGTGCTCGGAGCCCGAGGAAAGGGCGTCCTCGGCATGTCCGATCAGGCGGAGCGCGGCGCGAGGGTCGCCGCAGCGGGTCTCGCATTCTGCCTCGACTGCATCCAGCCATGCCCAGAGCTCCGCGGAGGCGTCTCCGCGTCGAGCGTAGGTGCGGGCGGCCATCATGCGCTCGATCGCCGCTTCCCGGTCATCGGTCCAGCCGGGGATAAACGCCATGTGCGCGAGGATGGCCGATCCCAGGACGGGGTCGTCGGCTTCGCCCGCCGCTTGCAGGGCACGCAAGAGGGTCTCCGAGGCTTGGTCGGGCTGGCGCAGGTCGAAGAACTCGATGCGCCCGGCCAGTAGATAGGACTCGGCAAGGGCGCCGGCCAGGGTCTGGCGAGCAGGGTTCGCCGTCTCCGGCAGGAGAGCGCATCCCAGACGGGCGTGCTCTAGCACTGCGGGGTGCAGTACGGCGGGCGCTACGGACCAGTAGAGGTGCCGGTGAGAACGAGTGACGGCCTCGAAGTCCTTGCCCACTGTGACTGGCTGCGTTGCGGGGCCGGCCTGGGCGGGGACGTTAGCTAGCCGACCTCCCTTCAGAGGCGCATGCGGGGTGTTGCGGACCGTCGAGCCCGCGTGGCGGCTCTCATTTCCCCAGGGTGGGGTGAATCCCAAGTCCTCCATGCTCTGGCCCAGGAGGTGGGTCAGGACTCGGTGGACGTCAGGCTGAGGCCAGGGCGGTGTGGCGGACTCCCAGCGTCGAATCTGGCGCACGCCAACGGCGAGCCCCCTGATGCCCAGCTTGGGTGCCGTCTTGGTGATGGCGTCGGCCAGAGCTTGTTGTGAGTTGTATCCGGCCGCCAGGCGGGCGGACTTGAGTCGGGTGTTGCCTGCGGGACGGGGCATGGATCTCCTCCGGGGACGAGTTCTCGTCAGAGAGTGACATGCGATGTCCCCGTCGCGGCGCAAAATCATCCACGAGAGCCCAACAAAGCCCTATGAAAGTCCTCTTGATGACCTGTCAGAGCCCTCGAATAGGACCTGGAGGGCCAGGAAGATGGCATCCACGGACCGAGGGCATCGGCCTCGTCACCACACACAGCACTTACCGCTCGTCCAGGCGTTCTGCGCCTGCGCTCATCCCCTTCTGTCCACCCTGAACGGGAGTTCGTGATGCTTCGCACGAGCACGACCATCGACAACAGCCACCTCGTCATCGAGACGGACGGGCCGACCCCGGACGCCACGACCATCGTGGAGCGCAAGGGCCTCGGCCATCCGGACACCCTCGCCGATCAGCTGGCCGAGCGACTGTCCCGCGCGTACAGCGCCTACACCGTGCAGCACTTCGGCGCGGTCCTGCACCACAACTTCGACAAGCTCGCCCTCTTGGGCGGAGCGAGCGAGGTCCGGTACGGCGCCGGCCGCATGACCGCCCCGGTCCGGGTGCTCGTCAACGGCCGTGCCGCGCCCATGTGCGGTGGTGAGCGGATCCCCGTCGAGGAGATCGTGGAGGCCGAGGTGCGGGCGTTCTTCGCCCGCCGGCTCCCCGAGGTCTCCGACCACCTCGACATCACCTTCAACATCACCAGCAACTCCAGCCCCGGTGCCGTCCTCACAGGCGACGAGGTGCCCGACCGGACGCGATGGTTCAACCCGCGGTCGATCGACGACCTGCGGGAGCGGCGGGTGCGGCTCTCCAACGACACGTCGCTGGGCACCGGCTGGGCGCCGGAGAACGTCTTCGAGTCCTTCGCACGGGATCTGGTCGACCACTTCTCCGGGGAGAGCGACTTCACCCTCTCCCACGCCTGGTGTGGATCGGACGTGAAGCTCATGGGCTACTGGGACGGGGAGCGGGCGGATGTCGTGCTCTGTGTGCCGCAGAAGTCGCGGCTTGTCGCGAGCCGAGCGGAGTACGTCCAGAACACCGAGAGCGTCCTGGCCGAGTGCTACCGGCTCGCCGGCCTCCACCTGCCCGGCGCCGAGGCGAGCTTCCGGCTCAACGCGCGCGATGTGCCGGAGAAGGACGAGCTGTACCTCACCTACACCGGGAGCTCGATCGAGTCCGGCGACGAGGGCGTCGTCGGCCGCGGCAACCGCGTCAACGGCCTCATCACGCCCCTGCGGCCGATGAACCTGGAGGGCGCCAACGGCAAGAACCCCGTCTACCACGTGGGCAAGCTCTACAACATCGCCGCACGAAGGCTCGCCCAGCGGCTTCACGAGGCGACGGGAGGGCACGCCGAGGTCCACCTGGTGAGCACCACCGGGCAGCGACTTGACCAGCCGTGGCGCGTCCTCGTCCGTCTGTCGTCCCCGGACGCCGAAGTGGACAAGGTGCAGGCGCTGGTGGCGGAGGCGCTGGGCGAGTTCCCGGCGCTCACCGACGAGCTGGTCTCCGACGGGATCGTGATGAGCTGATGAAGAAGCGGACGGTCGGAGAGGTCTCCCCGGAGTCCCGGCGCCGGCTGATCACCCACTACGGCCCCGAAGTCTCCGTGTGGCTCGATGCCGTGCCCACCCTGCTGGAGGAGGCTGCGGATCGCTGGAAGCTCACCCTCGATGGCTACCACGACGCCGGGCATGCCTCCGTGGTCGTCATGGCCAGAACCCTCGAAGGTCGTCCGCTGCTCCTCAAGGCGTGGGCCGATCCCACGCGGTTCCGCAACGAGGTCACCGCCTTACGCCTGTGGGCGGGCGGGCCGACTGCAGGCGTCGTCGAGGCGGCGGATGACCTGGCCGTGGCGGCCCTGGAGATGATCGGGGGCCGTCCTGGTGGCGGCGAGCGGCCGCCTCGGGAGCTGCAGACGGTGGCCGCCGCCCTCCAGGGCCTCCACACCATCGGCCGGCGCCAGCGCCGACCGCGTGAGCTTCCTTCCCTGACCTCGTACCTGCATCAGGAGGTACGTCCGAGGGTGCGCCGCCGTCTGGAATCGGTCGATGTCGGCCAGTGGCAGGAGCATGTCGACGCGGCTCTCCCGGCCCTCGTGGCCCTGGAGGAGGACGGCGGTCGGGCGACGGTCCTACACGCGGATCTCTACCGCGAGAACGTGCTCTTCGACTGGTTGGGCCACCCTCGCCTGATCGACCCCCTCCCGATGGTGGGCGATGCGGCCTTCGATTGGGCCTTCTGGACCGTGTACTACGAGCTTGGACACGGCACGGACGCCCGCCTGGCCGCTGCCGCCCGGATCTCCCGCATCCCCGTGCCTGTCCTGGCGCCGTGGTGTCGAGCCCTGGCCCTGGACGGCCTTCTCTTCTACCTCGAAACCGGTGATCCACGCGGAGCGACGATGGCCGAAGTCCTTGCGTGGCTGTCGGCGCCGATCCCAAGGAACCGATCATGACGACCTACGTCCTCCGTCACGGACAGACGAATTACAGCCGGCGCTACCTGGTCAACGGCGACCCGACGAAGCCCATCCGCTTGAGTGAGGACGGCCGTCGGTCGCTGAGCAAGGGCTGGAGCAGCGTTCCCCTCCACAGCGTGAAGACGTGGGTGGCCAGCGATTTTCCCCGTGCCCAGCAGACCGCCAACCTGCTGATGGGAGTTCCTGGACCGGAACTGATCACTGATCCGCGGCTGAACGAACTCGACTACGGGGAATTCGAGGGAAGCCCGTTCCTGGAATACGCCGTCTGGCTCGACGGGCACGGCGCCCACGAGCGGCCGCCCGGCGGCAGCGAGTCGCAGCGTGAGGGCATCCGCAGGATGCTCACCGGGGTGCTCGCGGCTCTGGAGCACCCTGGCCCCCGCGTCCTGGTGGCCCACGGCCTGCTGGTCTCCGTGCTTCTGTGGCACCGCGAACGGACTCCTGGCGGGGCCATGCCCCTCTTCTTCCCGGAAGCCCCGTACATCGAGCCCGTCGCCATCCCCGATGACGAGTTGCCGGAATTCGTCGGGGTCCTGATGAACGATCTTGAAACTGGCGTTCTCGATCACGCGGTCGGCTCTGGTGGCAGGGAGGTAATGCGGATCGGCGAAGGGGCCGCGGTTGCTACCGTCGATCCCGTATCCCACCACTCGCCGGATCAGAAGGATCTTCCTCATGCATGATGCCCGCGCCCTGATTGAAATGGGTGCCGAAGCGGTTCGTCGGCTCGCTCGTCGCGGTTACTCCCTGGACCTGTCCGAGCTGGAGTCGCTCCAGTCTCGTCGGAACCAGAACATCCGCTCGGCTGACGAGTTGCGGGCCGAGTCCAAGCGGGTGGCGAGTGAGGTTCAGCAGACGGCCAAGCAGGGCGGCGACATCAGCAAGCTGAAGGAGCGCGCCCGCGAGATCAAGGAGCAGGTCCGCGACATCGAAGCGGGGCAGGAAGAGATCGAGGCCCAGCTCCGTGATCTGCTCCTGAGCATCCCGAACCTGCCGGACGACTCGGCGCCTGATGGCGACTCCGAGGAGTTCGCCATCGAGATCCGGCGCATCGGCACGCCTCCCGCGTTTCCGTTCGAGCCGAAGGACCACGTCGATCTCGGAGAGGCCACCGGCATCCTCGACTTCGGCCGCGCGACCAAGCTGTCCGGCCCGCGCTTCGCGGTCTCCCGCGGCGCCGGCGCTGCTCTGGAGCGAGCCCTGGCCACGCTCTTCCTCGACATCCACACCCGCCGCCACGGGTACGTCGAGTACGCGGTCCCGTACCTGGTCACCCGCAAGACGATGACCGGCACCGGCCAGCTCCCGAAGTTCGAGGAGGACCTGTTCAAGACCGGCGTCGCCGACCGTGAGCTCTTCCTCATCCCGACGGCCGAGGTTCCGCTGACCAACCTCTACGCGGACGAGATCATCCCGCCCGCCGAGCTGCCGCTCGCGTTCACGGCGCACACTCCGTGCTTCCGGTCCGAGGCCGGCTCGTACGGCCGCGACACCCGCGGTCTCATCCGCCAGCACCAGTTCGCCAAGGTCGAGATGGTCAAGATCGTCGACCCGGAGACGGCGGACGCCGAGCTGGAGGAGATGGTTGGCCACGCCGAGGCGTGCCTCAAGGAGCTTGGCCTCGCCTACCGGGTCATCAAGCTGCCCGCCGGCGACACTGGCTTCTCCGCCCAGCTCACGTACGACCTCGAGGTCTGGATCCCGAGCCAGAACACGTACCGCGAGATCTCCTCGGTCTCCAATTTCGGAACCTTCCAGGCCCGCCGGGCGAACATCCGGACCCGCGGCGAGGACGGCAAGCCCAAGCTCGTCGCCACCCTCAACGGCTCCGGTCTGCCCGTCGGCCGCACCCTGGCCGCGCTCCTTGAGCAGTGCCAGCAGCAGGACGGCTCGATCGTCCTGCCCGAATCACTCTTCCCGTATCTCGGCTTCCGCCGTATCTCGGCGGACGGAACACCGGAGGCATAACGTGCTCGTCGGCGTCTGCGACTTCCCTGGTAGCTACGCCTTTCCGCCCGCCGGTTACGGCGGGATCGAACGATGGCTGTGGGCGGTCGCCGTAGGCGCCCGTGCCGCAGGCGCCGACGTACACCTCCTCGGGCCGGGCTGGCTCACGGACCTGGAACACGACTGGGTCCGCAAGCCGGTCCGCCTGGAGGACATCTCCACCGGATCGCTCGCCGAGCGCGAGCTGCGCGACACGGGGTACGACCTCCTGGTCGTCGGCCACGAGTACCCGTCGCTTCCCGCGTGGACGCGCACCTGGAATGAACTAGACTGCGACGTCGCCACCTTCCAGCACTCGCCCGTCTTCCAGCACACCGCCACCGCCTTTGACGGCCAGCGCTCCCGGCTGTACTGCTACTCGCCCGAGATGATCGAACGGTACGCGGACCACCAGCCGATCCCTGAGCTCGCCGTCCATCTCGGCCTCGACGAGGAGGAGCCGCCGGCCACTGCGGGCACCGATCTCGTCTGGCTCGGCCGGATCGACGTGGAGAAGGCGCCGCACATCGCCGTGCGGGCGGCCCAGATCCTTGGGCGCTGCATTCGGATCGTCGGCCCCGTCTTCGACGAGGCGTACGTGCGACGCCACGAACGGCTCTTCAGCGCCGACCACGTGAAGTGGATCGGCGAACTCGGCGGTCCCGCCAAGACCGCAGCGATCGCCGACGCCTCGGTCTTCGTTTACACGTACGCCCGGCCGTACGTGGAGGCCGGTGCCGCGGTGTTCGGAGAATCCCTCCGCGCCGGCACCCCCATGGCCGCCCTGACCTGGCGCGAAGGAACCTGCGCCCACGCCGCCCTGTGCGACGAGACGGGCGCGGTCGCGGTCGTCGACCCCAGGGAGGAGGACGAGACCGCGGCACGAAGGCTCGCCGACGCGATCGAACAGGCGGAAAGCCTCGACCACCAGAGCGTCCAGGCGATCGGAATGCAGCGCTTCGACCCGGCGCGCCACTTCCAGGCGATGTCGGCCCGATCGTGCTGACCCGCGCCGCCGGCACCGTCGGAGACGACCTGGCCCAGCGGATACCCGGCGTACTGAGCGCCGCGTTAGGCCCCCACTGGGAGTTCACGGCCGACGGCCCGCACATCGAGATCCTTCACCCGCACCGGGGCAGCCCCTACCAGCCGCCACGCAGATCACCCACGTGGAGGGAGATCCTCGACTCCTTGGAAGCCGGCTTCGCGCGGGACGGCGCCCCACGTGACGCCTGCCTCCCACTCCGGTGGGGCAGGGAGACCGAACTGACGATCTCCGCTATCCAGGCCCTGGACCCGGTCCTCAAGGACGGCCAACCCCGCACGTATCGAAGCGGATTCATCCCGCAGCCGGTCGTCCGCTTCACCGGCCAACGGGACGCGGAAGGCCAGTTGTTCGACGGCTTCCTGACCTCCTTCGTCAATGTCTCCCGAGTCCAACCCATAGGCGGCCTGGACGAATATGGCGCCATCCTCGACGGTTGGCTGACCGTCCTTTCCCAACTCGGCTTCCACGCACGGCACCTGAGCATCTACGGAACGCTCGCCCCGTGGCGCCGACGGCAGGTCGAAGGCATCACACTGCGCTTCCGCCACCTGGACCTCACCCTCGGCGACATCGTCCTCCTGTGGAACACGGATCACCCGGACCGGATGGCCGTTGACCTCGGCACTGGGCTGGAACGCCTGGCCTGGGCGCGTACCAGGGCGAGCTGGCACCCCCTGATCTTCGGGCGCTTCGCGCAGATGGCGACACCACCGACGCTGGATGCCATCCGTACCGCCACACTCCTGCTCGGCCACGGGATCGCCCCCGCAGCCCAGGGTGCCGGCGGAATCACACGGCGCGTCATAGGCGCCATCGATCCCGAAGCCACCCGCCTCGGCGTCAGCGCCATGGTTCGAGCCGCCTACGACTACTGGTCGCTCTTCGGTGCCTTGCGCGCTCCGTGGCCGGAGATCGCTCGCGTCATCGAGGAAGAGGGGAAGGCGACGCGCTCGGCCCTGGCGGCATAGCAGTTGTGTGCATTGCTCGTTCTCGCCCCAAGCCTCGAAACGGCTGAAGCTGGTAGGTCGAGCCCGTAAACGAGCAGGTCGAACGAAGAGCGACGGATGGCGTGCGGGGTTCTTCTGACCGAAAACCCATCACTCCTGGTGATCGACTTCTTACATGCTGTCGGTGGTGCGTGCTGTCATACGACCGGCGCGGGGATGCACCAACGGTCTTGGACAGAGGGGGAATTCCTTCATGGCGGTTCAGCTTGCGGACTACGTTTTTTGGGGTGACGTCCCGGTGTGGGCGCAGACACGGTGGCATGTGGGATCAGCTGCGGTAGGCGGTGCCCCGTGCACGGCGCACCTGTCCACTTCCTCCGCCCCGGCGCAGCTGGGTGGGACTCGATGAGCCGCCGCCCGATACGGCGCTCTGCCCGACGCCGACCGGTTCGCCGATCCAAGAAGCAGGACGAGCAGGTCGCCCTGGTCGTGGGTGTGGTCGTGGCGGTCGGCCTACTCGCCGCCGTCGTGCAGTGGCTGCTCACGCACTGGTGGGTCCTCGTCATCGTCGCCGTGGCCGCCTCGGCTGCGGGTGGCCTCTGGTACCAGAAGGCGCAGCAGCGGGCAGTTTGGGCTCGCGTACGCGCCCAAGCCTTGCGGCTGCGGATTGCCGAGCTCGATGCACTGGATCACCGTGCATTCGAGTTCGCTGTACGGGACCTGATGCGCCGCGACGGCTGCAAGGCCGAGCAGCTCGGAGGTGCTGGCGACGACGCTTGCGATGTACGCGCCGTCGACCCCGCCGGTCGCGTCTGGGCGATCCAGTGCAAGCACCGCCGGGATGGGGACCGCGGTTCCGCCGTCGGCGTTGGGGTGCTGCAGCAGGTCAACGGCACCGCACGGCAGATCCACGGGGCGGACGTCGCGGTCGTCCTCACTAACGGCCGCTTCTCCTCCAAAGCGATCCCTTGGGGTAAGCAGCACCGAATCCACCTCGTCGACCGCCGTGTGCTCGGCGAGTGGGCCGCAGGATCCCGCCCCTTGTGGGACCTGCTCGACCGCATCCCGCCGCCACGCCGGCCGACTGCCCTGTCCTGACGTGACAGGTGCCTGGCAAATCCAGCCCAAGACCAGCGCTTTGTTGCCAACCGCTGGTGACCGAACCATTTCACCGCCCAGTTCGGACTATGCAGGAAGGCTGGGATGTCCGTTGTCTTGCCTGACAGGAGGGCTGGCAGGGTGATTCTGACCATCAACGTGGCGGTCCTTCTGGCTGTCGTCATCGTCCTGCGACTACGCCGACGCACACAGGCCCGAAGCCGGTTGGACGAGAAGCTGACCGTGATCGTGGTGCTGGTGTTCGGCGTGCTGATCGCTCCGACCAGCTTCGGGCAGGGCGTCCTGAACATCGTGGGCCAACTCGCACGGAGCGTCACGCAGTCCGGCAGTCCGTGAGCCTCTCGGCCCGTGGGGTCTGAATCGTGCTTCGTGTCGTACCACCCTCGTGAGCCTCCAGCTTGGGGAGCTGTAGGGGCTCGCGCTTCGCTGCATACACCGAGGCTGTGACCTGCGACTTCTCGTGGTGCCTCACGCTGCTTCATCTGCGGTTGTCTCGGCTCGCGGTGCATCCCCGCCAGGTTTGGCGACACGGGTGTGGATCCTCCAGTGCCGCGCGGCACCCTCGTGACGTCAGGCGGCGCGCTTCACGTGGCGGACCAGCCACATCAGCAGGGCGTCCAGGTCGGCGGCGGCCGAGAGGACCCGGTCGACTGTCTCGGGGGTGTGCAGCCACTCCTCGCAGCCGAGGGGACGGGCGGCGATCAGTGAACGGTGGCGCAGCAGGTTCGTACGGGAGTGGTCCGTGGGATAGCCGCGCGGGGGGCGTTTCATCACGTCCCCGGAGATGTCGTAGCCCTTCTTCCGCACGTCCTCGACGATGGCGGACAGTTCGCGGCCGCTCCCCTCGGAGGCCACGGCTTTGCGGAACATGTCCACCTGGCCGGGATCGGGGTACCACCAGGCGCCCTGGATCCGCAGGCCGTCCAGAGAGAACCGGAGACCGATCTCGATCTTGCGGCCGAGCCGGATCACCGCGCTCTGGTGCTGCCACCACCAGGAGTCGGTGCGGTAGTGCCAGACGGAGAAGTCCTCGTATCGGGGGTCGGTGTCCGCGACCTCGTTGAGCAAGGCGATCATCGGCTGCCGGATCAGGCGTTCGCGATCCGTGCGATAGCGCTCGCGGATCGCGTGGGTCGGTTCGCCCTGGAGCTGCCACAACACGTCCATGGCCTGCTCCGGCCAGCCGGTGAACTGTCCGCGCATGCGGGCAGGTTAGCTCACGCATGGTCCCCGCGCGGAGCGTGAGGCGGATAGGGAGGCGTGACCCTAGACAAGGTGGGAGGTGCTGCGGCTGTCCTGGCACGTTGCGTCTGTCAGATGGCGAGCCCTTGACCTGCTGGGGTGCCAGGTAGTTTGCAATTGCTGGGGGTCGGTGTTCTCAGTCGACCTGGCTTTTGCGGAAGTCTCGTTCGCGATAGAGGCAGAATCAGGCACTCAGGGCTGCAGAGCGTCTCGGGCGTTCTCGTACATCCAGGTGGTTCCTGCGCGGCTGAAGAAGCAGTCGGCGAACTTCAGGGCGCTGTTCCATGCCCAGCTGGCGCAGCCGTGGCCGAGGGACTTTTCCGGGAAGTAGGGGTTCATGGAGTCGGCGTAGAAGGGGTTCGGCGTGAACTTCCGCTCCATGAGCCCAACCACCAAGTTGTGCTGGTCAGTACTCCGCCGCTCATCGCTGTGCTCGGGGCGCCACTGAGGTTTGTAGTGAACCAGCTCGTTGCGCAGCCTCATGAGCAGGGCTGCTTCGCTGAAGGGACGGGCGCCACGGTCGAATTGCTCCCGCCCGAGCAACTGCAGCACCTTCTGGTATCGCTCAAGCGTTTTGGACTCCTTCCAGAGGTCCCTGCTAGCGGCCGTGATCTGCTGCCGTTCGTACAGCTCCAGTCCTGTCCGGGCTTCGGCGCCTTCGACGTGCGCGAGATCGTCTCTTGAGGCCGTGAGGATGAACTCGTTGATGCATGCCTCGATGAAGGCTCCGGACGCGAGCACGGAAGATGTCGCGTAGGAGCGGTGGTCCGACCTGGTGCCGATGGGCGCGGTGTCTTCCGCACCGGAGCTCGGTGCCAGGGCTTCCAGTTCGCCGCACTTGCGGGAGAAAGAGCTCGCGGCGCGGGCATGGTCCAAGGAGAAGTAGTGCCAGACCCAGATCGGTACGCTGTTGTCCACGAGGCCAAGCGTAGACACGACGCGTGCGGATTCCGCCGTTCAGCAATGCCGCAGCGAGAATACGACACCGCGAATGAGAATGAGTGAGAATCCGACAGCTTCAATGCGACAGGACAGCGGCGGTTCGTCGGCGAGTCGAGAGTGCAGTCGATACGAAGCGGGCGGTGAGATTGTGCAGTCGAACTTGAGATCCCACAGGAGTGGCTGCACCGTAGTTCGCCGGAGGCAGACAGCGAAGATCCACGAATGAGTGGCCAACGCGAGCAAGGAATGTCAACGTAGACGACCTTCTGTAAACGCCCAGGTCATGGAGGTGATTGCCTGTGACTGCGACGCCCCCGAGTCCCGGATTCTCGACCAGCGTCGGAGCCCTGCGCTTGCGTGAGTGGCAGCTCGGCCCGGGCCAGCCAGCGCTTGTGATGGATCAGTTCTCCGCCCACGATTTCAACCTGGTCGTGGACGACCGCGCGGACGTGCACGTCAACTCGAAGGACGGCCGCTTCTATCTCGGATGGTTCCCGCTTGGCCACCCTGGCACCGAGGGGGAGGGATGGAAGATCGCCGTAACTGGCACAGCCAAAGTACGCGGCTACCAGATTTCATTCGGCGCCGAAACGCCGGCCGATATTGTCGCCGTCGCCGTAGCACGCGTGCTGGATACCGCCCGGCGGGCGTGACGCCAGACGCTCGAGTCTGAAATCCCCGGTCGGCCCGTCGCCTGTGTCGACGTTCGGGCCACGGACACTCAGGCCGGCCATCTGCCATCCAAGGTCGCCGCAAGGTTGCCTGGCAGGTCTTCCGTCCATGACGCCGCCGCGCACACCGCCGCATCGCCGGCGGCAAGTAGAACCCACGAGCCCTTGGAGGCGCCCCTGTATCCCGACTTCCCGTTTGGCCCCACTCCGGCTGGCGTCCAGTCCGCGTACTGGGTAGGTCCCCGGCACCTGGCCGGTGACGACGTACGCCTGTACGACACCGTCGCCGACACACTCACCGAGCTGGGCTGGACGAGCCTGGCGATCGTCCGCGGGCGACGGGTGCCGGACGAGGCGCCGGAGGACCGTCAGGTCCTGCGCAGCACCGTCCTGCACATTAGCCCCGACACTCTCCGCTGGGCCCAATGGGTCCTGCCGGATGAGCCGTTTCACCTGGGGGGTCTGCCGATCGCCTGGCAGGTCTCCGCTCGTACGGACGTGAGCAGCCCGCTCGCCCAGTGGTCTGCCTACTTCACCCCCGATGTCCCCGGGGAGGTCCTCGCCGACTTCCTCGTCGCACTCGACGCCCGCGATAAGCCCGCCGTTTCACTCGGCGGCCCCGAGCTGATCCTCGACGCCGTTACGGCGCACGGTTGGCTCCGGGACATCGACGCGTCCGGCGCGGGCGCGGTGGACCCGACCTTCGCCTCCCACGTCCACCTCGGCGAGGTGCCGCCCCTCATTCAGGACGCCGACCCGCTCGCCCTGGTGGCCGAGCCTGACGAGGCGGTCCTGGCTGGGTGGCAGGCATGGGCCGAGCCGGTGCCTGGCGCAGGCTATCTGTGGGCCGCTTCGTTCGGCGCCAGCGTGCCGCACGACCTCGTCGCTGCGTTCGCCGATTCCTTGAGTTCTACGGCCCCGGTCCTGCGCCGGGTGCTGCCCGAGAGCACTCAGGAACGGCTTCTGCGGGCTCCAGCCGGCTGACGGCGGGCTGTTCTCTTGCCGATGCAACAAGCCCGGCCCACCTCGAATAAAGGAGGGCCGGGCTTGTTGCATGCGTCCACGACCGGTCGCGCCGCCTCCCGGAAGCCGGGTCAGCGTTCTGAAGTTGTAGCCGACCTGCCCGAGGCGTCGGCGGGCGGCGAACAGCTCTGCGACCAGCTCACGGTCGTCGGCGATGGCGGCGGCTGGGACAGTGGTCTCGCGGTCTGACTTGAGCGGGGCCGTCCGGTCGGACGACGGGGTGCGGCCGGTGGTGGGGAGCACTCCCGACCACCGGCCGCCGGTTCTTGAGCTGGTGCCGTGCCTGTGTGCTCAGTCCTTGTGAGGGCGGAACTAGTGTGCGCCCGCAGCGACAATGGTCTCCAACCGGCCGTACTCGAGCATGTCCTCGTGGGTCATGAAGGGGATCAGGACCTTGCGGTGCGGGATGACGTACTTGAACAGCAGCTCGGTCAGCTTCAGTACGGCTGCATCTGCTTCGGCCTCGGACTCGGGGTTGTGAACGTGGGCGCCAGCGGCCTGGAGTTCTTCGATGGTTGCGCCACGGGCGATGGCCTGCTCCTCCTCAGTGAACAGGCGCCCATCGAGATGGCGGAAGACCAGGGAATCCGCCGGACCCTTGAAGTCCATGTCGAAAAGCAGCGCCATGACGTGGGGACGAGGGGTGGAGTCGGGCATAGAGGTTCTCCTCAAGAGGGACGAGACGAATACCGATGCGTCTATGGTCCGGAGAACCGCCGGTTGGGCTAACCGGCGATCGTCGGATATGTTCACCGGCTCGGGTTTTGCGGCTCAGCGTCGGCGCGGGGAGTTCTTCGCGGGCCTGGTTCCGATGTGGGCGGGGTGTCCTGGCGTGGAGACGGCGAGGGCGCCGCTGGCTCGCCGGCTCTGGGAGTTCTGGGGATCGGCGGGAAGGTCGGCCATTCGCCGCAGCCGCCATACGAGCACGTCGCTCATGTGTTCCGCCGTGTCCAGCTCCCGCCGGGCGGCTGCCCGGGCGAGCAGGGTGGAGGGGTCGTGACCGGCGGTTCGGGCTTCGTCGAGGGTGGCTGCGAGGGCGGGCCAGCTGGGTTCGGCGAGGATCTGGTCGGCCAGTTCGGGCAGGGCTTGGCGTACGACGGCGGAGTGGTGGCGTTGCCAGGATGGGGCCAGGCGGGCGCCTCGCTGGTGGAGCATGGCCATGGGGTGCTTGGCGGCGGCCTGGTAGGCCACGCGCAGGTGCTCGGCTGCTCGCTCTGCGGCCTCGGCCTGCTGAGCGTGCTGCTTCTTGGCGTGCCAGTGCGCGGCTGCGACGGCGAGGAAGATCAGCATGTCGAGCGCCATGGCCGTGGTGGCGCCGTCCTCGCCTCGGCCGAGGGCCGGGCCGCTGTGGACGAGGTCGCGGGCGGCTTGGCGCAGGGCACGGTCGTGGCCGCGTGCGGCGCGGATGTGGGAGCGGGAAGCACGTTCGAACGCGGTGGCTGCTGCCTGTAGTTCGTGGCGGGTGTGGGAGGCGGAGGTCTGGGCGAGGGCGTCGAGGACTTCGCCGGTGGCGGCGATCTGCGCGGCGATGACGTTGTCGTCGCCGTGGTCGATGACGAGCAGTGCCTGCCAGGCGGCGGTGCCGGCGCGTCGGCGTGCGGACGCGGGCCCGGTCACCGACGGCTGGGCCGACTGCTGCGTGGCGTCGTCCGATGTCTGGGTCCAGCGTTCGCGGATGCGGGGCAGGGAGAGGTCTGGGGCGAGTTTGGAGCCGGAGTAGAGGACGGGCTCGCCCTTGGCGTTGCGGTCGTCGGGCAGGGCGACCGTGTAGCCGAGGGTGTCGCCCGATGGTGCGATGCGGCGCCGGATGAGTAGGCCGGCCGCGGCGAGGCGGTCGAAGAACTCCTCCTCGCTCGCCGCGCCGGCCACCGAGCGGCGAACGGTCTCGCGCAGTTCCTCGCGCGAGGTGCGCTGCCGGCCACGGCGGTCGGCTTTGTGGCGTTCGGCGCTGGTGGGCCGCTTGGCGGCCGTGCCGTCGCCGGCCTTCACACGGTGCAGGTCGTAGTCGGCTTCGATGCGGCGGCATTCGGCCTGGGCGCGTTTGGCGGAGCGGTGGTGGTCGGGGCGGCGGCCGTCTTCGCGGACAAGGGTGGCGATGAGGTGGATGTGGTCGTCGGCGTGGCGGACGGCTGCCCAGCGGCAGCCTGCGCCGTCGCCGGGGTCGATGCCGGTGGCGGCGATGACGCGGCGGGCGATGTCGGCCCACGCGGCGTCGGTGAGGGTGCGGTCGCCGGGGGCGGCGCGGACGGAGGCGTGCCACACGTGTGTAGCGGGGCGTGTGTCGTCGTCGAGGAGGTGCAGGGGTTCGTCCAGGAGCCGGGCGAGGTCGGCGAGGGTGGCGTTCGGGTCGCGGCCGGGGTCGGGGGCGAGGCCGTCGAACGAGGCGACGAGGTGGGGGTCGGTGTGTTCCTCGCGGCGGCCGGGGCCGTAGAGGTAGGCGAGGAGGCGGGCGGTGTCGCGGCCCTGCTTGTGGATGGAGGGGATCAAGCGGCGGTGCCTTCGGTGTTCGGGTCGGTGAGGCGGGCGGTGATGTGGCGGACGTCGTCGACGGCACGTTTGACGGCGGCGATGGTGTCCTCCAGGCCGTCGGGGTAGGCGCCGCTGTTGAGCGCGTGGGCGGCCTGGTTGAGGTTGTTGTTCGCGTACCCGAGCTGGCGCCGGAGCGCGAAGAGGGCGGTCAGGGTGTCCTGACGGGTGGCGATGATGGCTGCGGTGCGGTCGAGATCGCGGGCGGCGGCAAGGGCGCTGTGGGCGAGGAAGCCGGCGATGCTCATGCCGACCGCTTCGGCGCCGGCGGCGATGACGTCGAACTCGGGTTCACTCAGGCGGACGCTGTGCGCGGGACGCTGCTTGGGCGCGCGGATACGGGCTTTGCCCCTGCGCCTGCCAGACTGCGATCCGCCCCCGGTCGCAGCCCCTGCCTCCCGTGTCCCCTGGCGCGGGAGGCTGCCCGCCACCCCCGGGGCGGGCACTGGTTCAGACGCACCCCCAGCGGGGGAGTGTCCGAACCTCCAACTTGCTGCGCGTGTGACAGGTGTGGCGATCGTCTGCTCCTGGGACGGGGGGAGTTCGGGGCGCTGGTCGTGCACTACGGGATGTCCTTGTGTCGGGGTTACAGGGTCGGTGGGTTCAGGCGGAGCGCGGTTGCGTGTGGGGCTTGGTGAACTGCTGGGCGGCGAGGTCGAGCAGCTTCACCTGACGGCGCTCCGGGAGGCGGGCGGCGGTGGCCAGGACGCCGTCGATGCGCGGATCGAGGGTGCTGACGGCGTCCAGCCCGGCGGCGCGGGCGACAACCAGGCGCAGCTCGGCCTCGAGCCAGGCCCAGTGCTCGACGGCGGGCACCGGGATCCCGTCACCGGTGCCCCTGAGACGGCTCAGGTAGTCGCCGCCGGCGGAGAGGATGTCGGGCAGCGGGATGTCGTCGCTGGCCATCCATCGGCCCTGGTCCAGCAGGGTGAGGATGGCGCAACGCAGCACGCTCATCTCGTCGTGCTCCGGAGCGGTGCAGATCGGGTAGGCGTCGTAGTTGCAGGTACAGGCGGACGAGGTCGAACGGGGCATGGCAGAAGGGCCTTTCAGCGACGGGTAGTTATTGGGGGTGAGGGAGCAGAGTTCAGTGGGGGTGGCCTGGGCGGGCGGAGTCCTGGTGCTCGGCCTTGACCGCGTTGACGACGCTCTGGGCAAGGTCGGTGCCGACTTGGTGGCCGTCGGCGCGAACGGCTGCCTTGAGGACGTCGCGCGAGAGGCGGCCCGTCTCGCGGTAGATGCTCTCCGCGTACGCGATGAGGGCATCCCGCGGCAGGTCGGGCTTGCGACCCGGGCGCCTCGGGCCCGACTCCTTGCCCGGATCGGCACCGGCATCCGTGCCCGTATTCGCCTCCGCGCCTTGCTCAGTAGCGGATTGAGGGCGGGCGGTGGTTTCCGGGCGGTCCGACGGATGAGCGTCTTCATCGCCCGGATTCGGTACGGTCTTCGGGCGATCGGGCCTTGCCCGCTTCGCTGTGGCAGTGCGGGGCTGGCTGACTGGGTCGCCGGGCGTCTTCCACCGGTCGGGCAGCGGGAGCGAGGCCAGTTGGGTGGCCTGCCGTCGGGTCCCGAGCTTGCGCAGCAGCAGCTCGTCCTGGTGAGGATCGCCATCGACGTCGGCCCTCTCCAGTGCTTCGTGCAGCCGCCGCGTTGAGCGCCGGCCGCGCCCCTTGTTTCGCTTGTTCTCGGGCATCGCTTCGATCCGGAGGATCAACGTGACGGCCTGGCTCAGGGCGCGCTCGCGGATGAGCCGTGCGGCATCGGCGTCCTGGTCGTGGATGCCCAGGCGTGCCAGGAGCCTCTCGCGTGCCTGCCGACCGAGGATCGCGAGAAGGCTGCGGGAGGCGGCCTCGGGGGTGTGGTTGCGTAGCTCGATGCCCATGGCCAGGTGCCAGAGGACTGCTGCCATGACCGGGCCGATCAGGGCGCGGACCGTGCCTCCGATGGGGCCGGACTCGGCGTAGGCGGGGATGATCTGGGCTCCGGTGATCACCCACACCAGGACGCCAGGCGGGCCCGGCGCCTGCTTGGGGCCCTTCAGGTTCTGGCGCGCCATCAAGGCCATGGCGAACAAGGCCAGCTCGGCGGTGGCGAACATGAAGGCGCGCTCGACGGTGCTGCCCATGTCCAGGTAGTCGGCGGCGAACCGCCAGCTGGTGTCCGCGCTGTAGGCGGTACAGCCGAGTGCGGCCATGGCGGCGACGCGCACGGCGATGGTCGCGCGCCACCGGTTGGCGCCGGACGGCTGCCGACGCTGCTGCCGCATCAGCCAGGCAGCGAACAGGGCGAGCAGCACGAGCAATGCGAGCAGCACCCATGTCAGTGCGGGGGAGGTGGCCCAGTCAGGCAGGATCGCGGTGGTGCCGCATACAGCGGCGAGGGATATCGGGGCAGGGGAGGGCAAGCCGTTCTCTCCAGGGGCATGGTGTGGGGCTTGTGGGGTGGTAGTGAGGGACGTTCACGGAGGGGGGCGTACACGCGGGCCCCCTTCTAAAGGGGGCCCCGCGCGTGATCGCTTGGGTGCGTGTACGGCGTGGACGGTCGCGTGATCGCTCTACCTGCGGTTTTTCGGTGAGCGTGTGCGCTGTGAGCGGTTCACGGCGGTGTGCTGGCGCGGGGGCCGCGTGTACGGTCGCGTGAACGCTTTCAGGGAGTCGGTGCGGGGCTCAGCCGACGGCGGTGAGGTGGCGGGCGGAGGCGTAGTAGCGGGCCTGCTGGCCGCCTCCGGCCCCTCCGGCGATGCCGTCGGCCTTGGTGGCCAGGCCGGCTGTCGACGAGGCGGCCGAGGTGGCGTCGCGCCTTCTCAACGTCGGCGCGTTCGGGGTCGCCCCCGCCGATGAGGACGGTCGCCAGGTCGCGTGCGGTCAGCCCGTTGGGGGCGTTGCGCAGCAGGACGGCGGGGTCCTTGGTGGGGTCGACGGTGGTGGTGCCGCGCTGGTGGTCGTGCGTGACGTCCAGGGGGCCGACTTCCCCGGTGGGGGTCTTGAGGTGGTGCAGGGTGACCGCGGGGTCGCCTGCCCGGCCCGTGACGAACAGGACGCTGCCCGCGCCGGCGGTGATCCAGGTGGAGCCGTAGACCTGGTCCAGGCTGGGGCGCTGGCCGCGGGGCGCGTCGGCGGTGGCCTTGCGCTGGTGGTGCAGCTCCATGATCTCCACGCCGTTGCGAAGGGCGCGCATGCGGGCGTTGTGGAAGGCGACCGCGAGGCTGTCGTCGACCATCGTGCTGACCGCGTCCTTGAGGCTGTCGATCACGATGGTGTCGGCCTGGTGGGCGGCGGCGAGGTCGGCGAGGAGGTCGGGTTCCTTGTCGAGGGTGGCGGGCAGCGGGCCCTCCCAGACCACGAGCCGCTCGCGCAGGATCTTCTCGTCGGTGGGGAAGACGCGGCGGGCCATGGCCTTGGCGATCTGCTTGGGGCGGTCCATGGCCAGGTAGAGCACCCGCCTGCTGGGGGCGACGGGCATCTCCAGGGCGGTCTGATGCAGGCCGATGCGGGCGAAGATCACCTGGTGGGCCAGGGTGGTCTTGCCGACGCCCGGAGCGCCGACGATCATCAGGCTCTCGCCGGGGGCCCAGATGGTCTTCTCACGCGTGCCCCACAGAGGCTCGGCGTCCGCGCCGCTCTCTTTGACGAACGACCAGCCGTCGGTGGCGAAGCGGGAGAGCCGCCCCTGTCCTGAGGCGAGTGCGCGTTCGCGTTCGGCGCGTACCTCCGCTTCGACCTCGCTGCGGATCGCCTCGGGATCCGCGCCGGGCTCTTGGGCCCGCTGGAGGGTGCGTACGGCGGAGGTCACCAGGCGGCGCAGGTCGGCCTTCTCGCGGACGATCTCCGCGTGGTGCGTTGCGCTGCCGGTGCCGTAGGGCGCGTTGGCGAGCTGGAACACGTAGGCGTGACCGCCGACCCGTTGCAGGTCCCCTTGCTGCTGGAGCAGCTCGGTGAGGACGATCGGGTCGGTCGGCTTGTCCTCGCGGTGCTGGGCGAGGAGCGCGCGCCAGATGGTCTCGTGCGCGGGCCGGTAGAAGGCGTCGTCTCCCAGGATGGGTCGGACCGCGTCGATGATGTCGGCTTGGTGCATGCAGGCACCGAGGACCGCGCACTCGGCGTCCACGTTGAACGGGGGCTCCATCGGCGTGGGGCCCTCGTCGAAGCGGGATGGCGTCTGGGGCGGCAGGGTCGTACCCTGAGGCATAGAGCTCCTCACCCGGCAGGCCATTACGGGGCGGCAACCCCGGCCTCCGGTTTCGATCGTTCAGGGATGGATGGTTGTGCGGTGGAGCCTCTACTTCGGCCCCGGTGTTCGTAGCACCGGGGCCGCTTGCGTGTGCGGATCCGTCCACCGCTGTACGGCGGACTACGACCATAGCCGAGATTTTCGGCAGCGCAACGCCTTGCATTTCACTCCGCAATGATGTTTAGTTGTGGACGCTGGCCCCAGTGGACCCGGTTGTCGCGTGAAGGGAGGTGCGCATGAGCGGTGAGGAAGGTGCGGAGCGCGCCGGCCCCGGTCGTCCGATGCTGGAGGAGCACGTTGCCGCACGCATCAAGCTGGAGCGCGAGGTCCGCGGTTGGAGCACGGTGAAGCTCGCCGAGGAGATGGCCGCCGCCGGCCATCCGATCAACCAGTCGGCGATCTGGCGCATCGAGAGTGGCAAGCCCCGTCGCAGGGTCAACCTCGACGAGGCGCTCGGCTTCTGCAAGGTCTTCGACATCACCATGCAGGACCTGACGGGGCCGCCAGGAGAGCTGGCCACGCCCCGCATTCGCGAGCTTGCCCGTGAGTACGTGCAGATGACGCGGGAGTACCGCCAACTGCGAGCGGCGATCGACCGGAACCAGATGCACCTGCACGAGATCGACATGGAACTCAACGCCTACGGGGACAAGGGACCCGAGCAGAGAGGACAGGTCGACGAACTCCTCCGGCTCGAAGAACGGGCCCTGCAGAGGAGCCTGCACCCATCCCGGGCACACCTGCGAAACCAGGGGCAGCCACCCACCGGCGAATAGTCGGCCGCTGCCCCTTTCACGGCGCTACGAACGCCGAGAACCCCCACGCACGGTGACATCAGTCGCCGACGATCATCCACCGACCCATCCATCCCTGAACGACGCCACCGGCCAGGCCGACGGGAGTTGCCGCTCCCGCGACGCCGCGATGCCGGCGGGAGGAGTACCCCATGCCGCAGCCCGCGCTGCCCATTTCCCAGATAGCCCACCTCCTGGACGTCCCCGAAGACGCCCTGCGCACCTTGATGGTCGAGCGGCGATCCGCCGGCGACACGACCCTGGTCGCCCTCACCGTTGCCGAGGCAGCTCGCCGGATCGGCATTGGACGCACCAAGCTGTACGAGTACGTCTCCTCCGGCGAGATCGCCTCGGTCAAGATCGGCAGCTTGCGGCGCATCCCAGCGGAGGCGGTGAACGACTTCCTGGCCCGCCGTCTGTCGGCGACCGACTTCGGGGCCGCCGCGTGACGCGAGCCTCCGTACCGAAGCCCCGCCAGCCCAACGGCGCCTCGTCCATCTACCTCGGCAAGGACGGCCGCTGGCACGGCCGCGTCACCGTCGGCGTCAAGGACGACGGCACCCCGGACCGGCGCCACGTCGGCCGCAAGACCCGCGCCGAGGTCACCAAGCTCGTACGCGAGCTGGAACGGCAGCGCGACAACGGTGCCGTCCGCAAGGCCGGCCAGTCGTGGACCGTGAAGACGTGGCTCACCCACTGGGTCGAGAACATCGCCGCGTCGCACGTCTCGGAGAACACGATCGACGGCTATCGGGTGGCGGTCTACCACCACCTCATCCCCGGCCTCGGCGCCCACCGCCTGGAGAAGCTCGACCCCGAGCACCTGGAGCGCTTCTACAAGAAGATGCAGGACAACGGCAGCGCCGCCGGCACCGCCCACCAGGCCCACCGCACGATCCGCACGGCGCTGAACGAGGCAGTGCGCCGCAAGCACCTCACCGCGAACCCGGCCTCCATCGCCAAGGCCCCCAAGGTCGAAGAGGAGGAGGTCGAGCCGTACACGGTCGAAGAGGTCCAGCACCTGCTCGCCGAAGCCGCCAAGCACCGCAACACCGCCCGCTGGGTCATCGCGCTCGCCCTCGGCCTGCGCCAGGGCGAGGTGCTCGGCATGCAGTGGGCCGACGTCGACTTCGAGCTCGGAGTCATCCGCGTACGCCGTGGCCGGCTGCGGCCCCGCTACAAGCACGGCTGCGGCGACCGCTGCGGTCGCAAGCCGGGCTTCTGTCCCCAGAAGATCAACACCCGGCGCGAGACGAAGAACGCCAAGTCCCGCGCCGGCCAGCGACCCATCGGCGCCCCGGACGAACTCCTCCAGCTCCTGCGCCAGCACAAGGAGGAGCAGGCCCGCGAGCGAGCCCGGGCTCGTGACCTGTGGACGGAGAAGGGGTACGTGTTCACCTCGCCGACCGGCGAGCCCTTGAATCCGAACACGGACTACCACAAGTGGAAGGAGCTGCTGAAGGCCGCCGGCGTCCGCGATGCCCGTCTCCACGACGCCCGGCACACAGCAGCGACGGTCCTTCTCATCCTTGGCGTCTCCGACGCGGTCGTCGACGCCATCATGGGCTGGGAGCCCGGCAAGTCCGCCCGGATGCGCCGCCGCTACCAGCACCTGACCAGCCGCGTCCTCAAGGACACCGCCGCCAAAGTCGGCGGCCTCCTGTGGGGCACGGACCAGGCTGCGGAAAGTGCCGCGCCGGACGCCGGCCAGAGCCCCGTCCCCGCCGACCTGGTGGTCCACGTCGCCCGCCTCGGCGAACGATGTGTGCCCTTCCTCCACCGCGAGCACGCCGACGAGGTCGTCGCACGGTGGAGCGAGGACTGGCCCGACCACACCGCCGAGGTCGAGGAATGGGACCGCTGGCGCTGGGAACACCAGGGCCCCGACGGCGCGAGTGCCATCCGCGACCGCGTGCCCAATCGGGCCGTGGTCTTTCGCGCCCGAGCCCTGTTCCTTCCCGGCGGCGAGCGCGCGGCGACCGGGGTCCCGGAGCAGTGGTCCGTGCCGGCCTGGGAGTTCGAGACCGACCGCTACACCGACCGCACCGCGGCCTGGCGTACGGCCCGACGACCCGGCACGGGCCAGGAGGTCGAGGCTCAGGTGCGAGGCACGGACAAGGACGCCGTGGAGGCGGCCTTCGTCGAGGCTTGTGCACAGGCTGTGGACCGTGCCCGGAACCCAGGGAAGTACGGCGACACGGACGAGTGGTAGTGCCTGGAGCACTACCTACCAGGGGAGAACCGCACTGGATCACCAGTCAGGTGTGCATCCGGGGATGGGCCAGGGTCTGCACAGAGCGACGAGGCCCGGCAACCGCCACGGGTTGCCGGGCCTCCGCGCATTCGTCAGTCGACGAGGTAGTGGGCTTCGATGTAGGCGACGGTGGAGTCGTACGGCTCTCCTACCGGCTTCAGTGCGTAACGGCGGAAGACCGCAGCGGTGGCGCGGCGGGCGCCTCGGTTGCGGGCGTCGGCGTTGTCCCATGCCCGAGCGAGGGTGCGGGTGACTACCTGGTCGATTTCCTCGGCCAGGTTCCGCTCCGTGATGGTGAGGCCGGCGGGTGCGTGGTCGTGGATTATCCGCGAGAGGACGCCGATGTGGTCGTCGTCCAGCACGACGACGGCTTCATCGGGGTGTTTCTCGGCGTTGACGATGGCCCGGGCCACGCGAAGCGCTTCGGACAGGAAGTCCAGTGCGTCCTGGGCATTCTGGATGATCCGGTCGCGCAGCTGTTTGATTCGCTCCGCGAGGGCGGTGTACTTCGCGGACCCCGGTTCGACGCCCTTGTCGAGGGCAGCCTTGATGTGGTCCAGGATCTCCGCCGCTGACGGCGGAGATGCGTCTTCGCCGCCATCCTTGTCGGTCTTGGGGCGGACGAGCGCCAACAGCTCCTTGAGGATGGTGATGCCCTGAGCGTCCAGAACGAGGGTTTCCTCCTGAGAGGCGACCACGGAGAAGGAGTGGACGTGGGCGTTGATGATCTCCAGGACCATCGGTCCCAGCTCGGCCAGCCGTTCCTTCCTCTCCTCGTCGGAGGACTTCTTGAACAGGGTCGTGTACACGGACCCGAACAGTCCGAAGCCGTCGCTGTACTTGGCGACCCGCTTGTCAGTGTTGATGAACGGGTACAGGCGGGCCAGGAGTCGGTAGTCCTTGCTGAACACCTCGGCGGCGTCCGGGTTGGCGTCCAGGAAGATGTTGATGGCTCGGACGGACTGATATCCGTGGACCGTCAGGTCGACGCCGTCCACGTCCGCGAGGAGGTCCTCGATCCGGGCGAAGGCGAGTCGGAATTCGGCGACCAGTTCGGACAGGTCGGTGACGAACCCGCCTCCCTTGCTGGGCCCAGCCGCGGTGGGGTCGACCACGGCCCGCTGCACTTCCTCGGCCAGGCCGATGTAGTCCACGACCACGCCGGAGGTCTTCACGAAACCGGTCGGTGACACCCAGGTGCGGTTCGGACGAGTGATCGTCTGGAAGAGGTTGTGGGCCTTCAGCGGCTTGTCCAGGTAGAGGACACCCTCGTTGGGAGCGTCGAACCCAGTCATCAGCTTCGCGGTCACCACCAGGAAGCACAGCGGGTCGTCCGGGCTGAGGAACCGCCGCTTCTGCTCCTCTTCCTCGGTCTCCGAGAGCTGGTACGACTTCATGTGTACGTCTTCGGTCTTGGAGTCCGAGACGGAGATGTTCACCTCTGCAGTGATCCGCTGATGCTTTCCGACCTCGCCGAGCACCTGGGATGCCTCGAAGCCGGCAAGCAGCTCGTTGATCTTGTCCGTGTACGCCACAGCCAGCTCACGGTTGTAAGCGACGACCTGCGCCTTGAGGCCGTTGCGGTAGGCGCCGGCCAGGTAGTGGTCCACGATGTGCTGGCAGACCGTGTGGATACGGTCGGGGTTGGCGAACACCGAGGTAAGGCGTCCGAACTTACGGGACAGGGCCTCGCGGTCGGGGTCGTCAAGGTCGAAGTCGTCAGCGAACTCGTCGAACTCGGCCTGCAACGCCTGGTCGTCCATCTCGAAGGAGACCGGGTGCGGATGCAGTATGACCGGGACGGTCGCCTCGTCCAGCAGAGATCGGGACACCGAGTACCGGTGCAGCACCCTGCCCGGGTCGGCCTCCTCTCCGAAGAGGTCGAAGGTGTCGGTGGCGAGGTTCCTGATAGGGGTGCCGGTCATGCCGAAGAACCTTGCATTGGGCAGCGCTGCGCGCATCTGCCCGGCCAGGGACTCTTCATCGGAGGACTGGGTGCGGTGTGCCTCGTCGACGAGCACGATGATGTTGCTCCGGACCGACAGATTCTTGCCGGCCTCGGCGAACTTGTGGACGGTCGTGGAGATGACGCCACGCACGTCGTCGGCCAGCAGGGCGCGCAGCTTTTGGCTGTTCGAAGGCTTGTGGAAGTACGCGTCCCCCATCGCGGAGGTGAATACCCCTGAGGTGTGTCGGACGAGGTGATTCCGGTCCGAGAGCAGGATGATCGTGGGCGACTCGGTACGGGTGTCGGCCAGTAGCAGCGCGGCGGCGAACACCATCAGCAGGGTCTTCCCGGAGCCCTGGTGGTGCCAGACCAGGCCCTTCGAGCCGCCCTGCAGGACGCGCTCGTGGATCAGGTGCGCAGCTTCCATCTGCGGGTAGCGGGGGAGGTACTTCTTGTCGGTCCCTCCCCCGGCGGTGTCGAAGAGGACGAAGTTGGCGAGCATGTCCAGAACCGTGGCGGGGTCCATCAACAACTCGACGGAGCGCTTGACGTCCGCGTGCCCGGACAGGTTCTCGTCGTCGTCGGTGGACCGGAACGGTTGCCACAGGTTCGTGGGCGCGCCGGCGGCACCGAACCGCAGGTTCAGGCCGTCCGTGGCGACGGCAAAGACGTTGGGCGTGAAGAACCACGGGTACTCAGTGGCGTACACGTCGTTGATCTCGCGGGCGGCGTCCGCCCACGCGGACTTCGCGGTCGGGGACTTCACCTCGACCACTACCAGAGGCAGGCCGTTGACCCAGTACACGAGGTCGAACCGGCGGGAGGTCTTGCCTGGCACGCTGATGGTGACCTCGTCCGAGACGACCATCGTGTTGGCAGTCAGCGTCTCGTAGTCAATCAACTTCAGCGTGTGCCACACGCCGTCGTTGTCCCGGAACTCCTTCCGCCCTCGCAACAGACGCAGCACCTGCTCGTTGGCCCGGACGAGTCCGCCTTCGACTGCGGTGACGGTGGCCACGACTTCATCGACCACCACGTCCAGGTCAAACCCGTCGATCACCCCGGGGTTCAGCTTGATGATGGCCTCACGCAAGTGGGAGACGACCACCGTCTGGATGGTCTCCCGCGGCAACGCTCGCCCCGCGGCGTAATCCCAACCCATCGGCAAGGACCACTGGATCATCTGGTTCTGGAACTCGCGTTCCCGAATACCCTTCGCCACGCCTCGGACCCCCCTGGTCGGATTAAACGTCGATGGTGATGCTCTGGTTCAACAGGCCCGACAGCAGAGCGACACGGACCTGGCGGAGCGTGTCCGCCTCTGCGCGAGACGCCCTTCCGAGTGAACGCATCGAAAGAACCGTCGAAGCAACCTTGCGCTGCTCAGGCAGTTCAGGCATTGGCACTTCGAGCCCAGCGATCTTCGACTGGCTGATGTTCTTCATGGAAGCCGAGCCAGAAGCAGCCATAACGATCTGCCTCCGCACCCCCGAAAGAGCCATAGCGACAACCAGAAAGTCCGGGTCAAGGCTACCGGCGGGAACCATACGAAGCGTCTTGTCGCTCAGGTATAGACCGCCTCTAACGTCGGAGGGAACACGGCAAACGGCGCCGACGCGGTTGATGGCGCCACTCGCCCGTGTGATCAATACGTCTCCTGCCCGGACCTCGGCCGACTTTGGCATCTCTGTTCCCGGGGCGAGCGTCTTGGCCTCGTCCGCGACGAAATGGAAGGCTACGACCGCACTGACCTTTAGAACGCCTTCCTCATCTTCTTTGGGCGGTGTATCGACCGCCTGCGGACTACGACCGCCCTCGATGCGATCAAGGTGGTTCCCGACCCGGACATGGGCATGATTGGCCAGCATCGACTCGGCAATTGCGCCAGCGGCTGTGTCGGCAGCGCTTGATTCACGATCGAGTGCTGCGATCTGGTCGTCGATCGCGTCGAGCACCTCGACGATCCGCGCTTGTACCTCACGGGGTGGGATCGGCAGTTGGATCTGCAAGAGTTGCTCTGGGTTGAGACGCTTGCGCCGTTGGACTGTCCCGCTCACTCGGTTCTTCATTTCTGCCCACAGTCGCGGTGAGCGACAGACGTGCCTCATCCAGTCAGGCATCAGTTCTGGGCCAAGCGTGAACGTCGGGAACTCGTTGCTGACGACGAATCCATCGAATTCGGCAGGTACTACGGTGATCGGGCCTTCCCACGCGGTCAGTTTTCGCATCACGACCTGGCCAACATGCAGCACGTTCATTGCCGCGTATTCTGTGTCTCCGCCGTCGAGTTCGCCTTTAGCGACCGGTCCCTGTCCTGCGTTCAGGACCCCGGCCAGGCGGTAGGTGGTTGCAGGCTTCATCGGTGTGCGCTGGATGTCGAGGCGCATCACCTCGCCGAGCGGACGAAGCGGATAGCCGTCACTCATCGAAGCCCTCGATCCCGGCGCCGGCGAGTACGTCGAGCATCCGTTGCTCGGTCTTCTGACGCTCGGCTCGGGCGACGTTGTACGCCTCGATGAGGGTGCCGAGGTCTTCGGCCTCAGCTGCGGCCTGCTTGATGTACCTGCCGATGTTGAGGTCGTACCTGTTCGCCACGACCTCCGTGGTGGGGACGAGCCGCGCCGAGAGCCCACCTGTTCCATTGAGGCCCACCGGGTTGCCGTCGGCGTCGAATTTTGACTGGTAGGCAGTCAACACATCGGCGATGTCCGCCTCAGTCAGGACGTTGCGGTTCTTTGCTTTGGTGAACTGCTTGGAGGCGTCGATGAACAGCACCCCGTTCTGGCGCTCCTCGGCCTTGGTGCCAGGGGCACGAAACACAAGGATGCAGGTTGGGATGGAAGTCGAATAGAAGAGGTTCGCTGGCAACCCGATCACGGCTTCCAGGAGGTCATCGTCCAGGACCTGCTGGCGGATCGCTGCCTCCTGCCCGCCGCGGAAGAGGACACCGTGAGGCAGGACGACGCCCGCACGCCCCTTCTTCGGGTCCATGCTGGCGATCATGTGCTGCACGAACGCCCAGTCCGCCGACGACTGCGGTGCGACACCGCCGATGGCGCGCGGGTCGTTGGTCCAGGGCTTCCACTTCAAGCTGTAGGGCGGGTTGGCGAGGATCACATCGAACTGCGCGATGGATCCATCCGGCTTCTTGAAGCGCGGGTCCTTCAGGGTGTCGCCGACCTCGACTTGGAACTGGGTGAGGTTGTGCATGAAGAGGTTCATGCGAGCCACACCCGCGGTGTCTGATACGGCCTCCTGCCCGTGCAGTTTGAGCGTGTAGCCACGCCCGCCGTGGGCCTTCAGGAGGTTAGCGGAGGCGATGAGCATGCCGCCCGAGCCGCAGGTCGGGTCGTACACCGACTCGTGGCCCCTGGGGTCCAGGACCTCGACGATCAATTCGACAACCTCGCGCGGGGTGAAGAACTGGCCGGCGCGGGTACCGGATCCGTCTGAGAACCGCTTCAGCAGGTACTCGTAGGCGCCGCCCAGCACGTCGTGGGACATGTTGCCCTCGTGCATCTTCGGGGTGCGGTCCATCGCCTGCATCACCGCCGCCAGCACCTCCCTCGACAGCACCTCTTCGGAGGCCCACGTCATGTTGCCGAACAGGCGGGAGAACTTGTCAGGGTTGGCCGTCTCGATGGCCTGCAGGGAGGCGCGGACCCGCTGACCCAGGCCAGGCTGGGTGACGGTGGCGAGGATGGACGACCAGGAGGCGCGACGCTCCTGGACGGTGCCGGGGTGGATGAACGGGATCTCGAACGACTGGTAGTCGCGGTACTCGATCTCTCGGGCTTCCTCGGGAGAGAGGCCCTCCAGGCCCTCGTTGTCGGCCAGGAACTCCTGGTGCTGGTGCTCCCAGGTGTCCGACAGGTACTTCCAGAACATCAGCGGGAAGACGACCGAGGAGTACTGCGCTTCGGGCATCGCCACGCGCAGCTCGTCGGCGGCGTCCCACAAGCGGTTCTCGATCTCCTGCTGGGTCACTGCCATCAGATGAGGGTGTCCTTGCTCGTCAAGAGGGTGGCGGTCTGGAGGCCGTGGCGTTTCCGCTGGGCATCCTATTTTGTCCCTCCGACAGTGGGGGCGTGGTCAGCCTTTCTGCTGGCTGGTTCAGGTCGACGAAGGCCGGCGGTAGGGGTGGGGGCCGTGGGTGGTGAGGAGCACACATGCGCGGCGGTGGGAGCCCATGGAGCAATATCCACGCTGAGCGTCGAGCGCGGGGAGCGCAGGACGAGGCGCAGAGGAGGTCCCGGCTCTCACTCGATGCCCCGATCCTCGAGAAGGGCCGACACCGGAGTCTGCCCGCAGAGGTTCAGGGCCGTCCGTCCCGCGCAACTGAGACCAAAACTGAGACCACACACGTCGAAGGGCCCCACCGCGAACGGTGGGGCCCTTCGACATCGTGCCCGGTGAGGCACTGGCGGAGGATACGAGATTCGAACTCGTGAGGGGTTGCCCCCAACACGCTTTCCAAGCGTGCGCCCTAGGCCACTAGGCGAATCCTCCGCCGCAAACAATACAAGACGCTGAGGGGTGCTCGCGAACGTGATCCAGAAGAGGTTTCCGTGATCGGGATCGGGGGACCGCGGGACCCCTGGGATCAGGTACCCTTGGCGGAGCCCCTCACGTGGCGCTATCTGACTGAACTCCCCCAGGGCCGGAAGGCAGCAAGGGTAGGTCGGCTCTGGCGGGTGCGTGGGGGGCGCTTGCGTTCCCGGGTTGTCGGTGGCCGCCTATAACCTCGTATACGTGTCGTCTCTCGCGCTGTACCGCCGCTATCGCCCCGAGTCCTTCGCCGAGGTCATCGGGCAGGAGCATGTCACCGACCCGTTGCAGCAGGCCCTGCGGAACAACCGGGTCAATCACGCGTACCTGTTCAGCGGGCCCCGTGGATGCGGAAAGACGACCAGCGCGCGCATCCTGGCGCGCTGTCTGAACTGTGAGCAGGGTCCCACTCCCACTCCCTGCGGGGAGTGCCAGTCCTGCCGCGACCTGGCGCGGAACGGGCCGGGGTCGATCGACGTCATCGAGATCGACGCCGCCTCCCACGGTGGTGTGGACGACGCCCGTGACCTGCGGGAAAAGGCGTTCTTCGGGCCGGCCTCCAGCCGCTACAAGATCTACATCATCGACGAGGCGCACATGGTCACCTCGGCGGGCTTCAACGCCCTGCTGAAGGTGGTCGAGGAGCCGCCGGAGCATCTCAAGTTCATCTTCGCCACCACCGAGCCGGAGAAGGTCATCGGGACGATCCGGTCCCGGACGCACCACTATCCGTTCCGGCTGGTGCCGCCCGGCACCCTGCGGGAGTACCTGGGCGAGGTCTGCGGGCGCGAGGGCATCCCCGTCGAGGACGGTGTGCTGCCGCTCGTCGTGCGCGCCGGCGCCGGTTCCGTGCGTGACTCGATGTCCGTGATGGACCAGCTGCTGGCCGGAGCCGCCGACGACGGTGTGACATACGCCATGGCGACCTCTCTTCTCGGCTATACGGACGGGTCCCTGCTCGACTCGGTCGTCGACGCGTTCGCCGCCGGGGACGGGGCAGCCGCGTTCGAGGTCGTGGACCGGGTCATCGAGGGCGGGAACGACCCCCGGCGTTTCGTCGCCGACCTCCTGGAGCGGCTGCGGGACCTGGTGATCCTCGCCGCCGTGCCGGACGCCGCCGAGAAGGGGCTCATCGACGCTCCGGTGGACGTCGTGGAGCGCATGCAGGCGCAGGCGTCCGTGTTCGGCGCCGCCGAGCTCAGCCGGGCGGCCGACCTCGTCAACACCGGGCTGACCGAGATGCGCGGGGCGACCTCGCCCCGGCTGCAGCTGGAGCTGATCTGCGCGCGCGTGCTGCTGCCCGCCGCCTTCGACGACGAGCGGTCGCTGCAGGCCCGGATCGACCGGCTGGAGCGCGGCGCCGCGGCCGCCCCGGCGCCCGCCGCCGCCTTCACGGCCGGCTCGCCCGCGCCCGCGATGGGGTACGTCCCCGGGCCCGAGGCCCACACCCCGGTGGCCCCGCCTCCGCCGGCCCCGCCTCCGCCGGCCCCGGTCCAGCAGCCGCCTGCCCCCGCGCAGCCGCAGCCCGCCCCCGTGGCGCAGGCGCCCGCCCCCGCTCAGCAGCCCGCCGCCGAAGGGCCCCGGCCCGGCGCCTGGCCCGGAGCGGCGACCCCGGGCGCCCCCGCGACCCCGGCCCCCGGTGCCTGGCCCGGAGCCTCCGCGCCCGCGGTACCGCAGGCCCCCGCGCCCGTGCAGCAGCCCGCCGCACCGGCCCCGGGCCCGGTTCCCACCGGTGACATGGCCCAAGGCGCCGCCCAGGTGCGGAACATGTGGCAGCCGATCCTCGACGCCGTGAAGAACCGGCGCCGCTTCACCTGGATCCTGCTCAGCCAGAACGCGCAGGTCGCCGGGTTCGACGGCACCACCCTCCAGCTCGGCTTCCTCAACGCCGGCGCCCGCGACAACTTCGCGAGCAGCGGCAGCGAGGAGGTG
Organism: Streptomyces sp. NPDC047971; assembly: GCF_040653355.1. Taxonomy (NCBI): domain Bacteria; kingdom Bacillati; phylum Actinomycetota; class Actinomycetes; order Kitasatosporales; family Streptomycetaceae; genus Streptomyces; species Streptomyces sp. NPDC047971. Next base: position 106,179 of record NZ_JBEZNW010000012.1, read on the forward strand.
CTGCGGCAGGTGCTGGCCGAGCAGTTCAACGTGCAGTGGAAGATCGAGGCGATCATCGACCCCTCGGGCGGCGCCACCCCGCCCCCCGCCGCGACCGGCTTCGGCGGCGGACGTCCGGCCCAGGCCCCGCAGTCGCAGTGGTCTTCCCCACAGCAGCCGCAGCAGTCCTCGCAGGGTCCGTACACCCAGCAGCCCCCGCAGACGCCGTCCGCCCCGCCGGTCCAGCAGGCGGCCGCACCCGCCACCGCGCCCCAGAGTCGGCCCCAGTCCACGCCGCCCGTCCACCACGCGCCGCCGCCCGTCGCGCCCGAGGACGACGTGCCCGAGGAGGACGATCCCGACCTCGTCGACTCCGCTCTCTCCGGCCACGACCTGATCGTCCGTGAGCTCGGCGCGACGGTGCTGGAGGAATACACGAACGAGTAGGGGCGTCTCGCTCGGTGGCCCGCACAAGGGACATCCCGCCGCGCGGGCTACCCTGGCTGGCGTGAAGGTCCTCGTCATCGGCGGCGGCGCCCGCGAACACGCCCTGTGCCGCTCTCTCTCCCTCGATCCCGACGTCACCGCTCTGCACTGCGCGCCCGGCAACGCCGGAATCGCGGAGGTCGCCGAGCTGCACCCCGTCGACCAACTGGACGGCGCAGCCGTCGCGCGGCTGGCCGCCGACCTCCAGGCCGACCTGGTCGTCGTCGGCCCGGAGGCCCCGCTCGTCGCGGGTGTCGCCGACGCCGTCCGCGCGGCGGGCATCCCCTGCTTCGGCCCGTCCGAGCAGGCGGCGCAGCTGGAGGGCTCCAAGGCGTTCGCCAAGGACGTCATGGCCGGGGCCAACGTCCCGACCGCCCGCAGCTACGTCTGCACCACCCCCGAGGAGATCGACGAGGCGCTCGACGCCTTCGGTGCTCCGTACGTCGTGAAGGACGACGGCCTCGCGGCCGGCAAGGGCGTCGTCGTCACCGACGACCTGGCGGAGGCGCGGGCGCACGCGCTCGCCTGCGGCCGGGTCGTCATCGAGGAGTTCCTGGACGGCCCCGAGGTCTCCCTCTTCGCGATCACCGACGGCGTCACCGTCCTCCCGCTCACCCCCGCGCAGGACTTCAAGCGCGCGCTCGACGGCGACGAGGGCCCGAACACCGGCGGCATGGGTGCGTACTCCCCGCTGCCCTGGGCCGATCCCAAGCTGGTCGACGAGGTCATGGACACCGTCCTCCAGCCGACGGTCGACGAGCTGCGTCGCCGCGGCACCCCGTTCCAGGGGCTGCTGTACGCGGGTCTGGCGATCACCGGCCGCGGCGTCCGGGTCATCGAGTTCAACGCCCGTTTCGGCGACCCGGAGACCCAGGTCGTGCTGGCCCGGCTGCGGACCCCGCTGGCGGGCGTCCTGCTGAACGCCGCCAACGGCACCCTGGACAACCAGCCGCCGCTGCACTGGCACGAGGACGCGGCCGTGACCGTGGTCGTCGCCTCGCACAATTACCCGGGGACCCCGCGCACCGGCGACCCGATCGAGGGCCTGGACGAGGTCGCGGCGCAGGATGCACCGGACGCGTACGTCCTGCACGCCGGCACGAAGCGCGACGGCGACGCGATCGTGAGCGCCGGTGGGCGCGTCCTGTCGGTCACCGCGACCGGGAAGGACCTGACGCAGGCCCGCGAGCGGGCGTACGCGGCGGTCGGCCGGATCCGTCTGGACGGCTCGCAGCACCGTACGGACATCGCGCGCAAGGCCGCGGGGGAGTGAACCCCTAACCTGCCCGAACCGTCATCACCTTTGCCCAAAGCCATTCCATCGAGTGACGGCTGAGCCATCCGGATGACGCCCGCCGACGCCCCAACTAGGGTGCGGCGCAGGCGTTCCGGCACTTGGCCCACCGGCATTGCGATGTCAGTGGCGGGTGCCACAGTGGGGGAGTGAGCAACACCGCCACAGGCAGTCCCGACGAGGGCAGGAGGGGGTGATGTACGGCGTGTCCGGTACCGGTTCGGTTGTCGGCGAGGAGATGGGCGCACGCGCCGCGCGCGCCCATGCCCTCGCCGTGCTCCGGGTGCGCGGCAGGGCGCTGGGCGTCGCCGTGCTCCCGGCCGCCGCGGCCGTGATCCTCTACGCGGGCGGTGCCACCGGCCATTTCACGGGCGCCGGCTGGGACGCCGCCCGCTGGGTGACCACCGTGCTCGCGCTGGTCGTGCTGCTCGCCGCCATGGCCGTCGCTCTGGTGATCGCGCGGTCCCGTCCGGCCGTCACGCCGACCGTCGAGCTCTCCGAGCGCTCGGCCCCCGATCTCTACCGCATGGTCCGGGACCTGGCCGACCGGCTCGGTGTCCCGGCGCCCTCCGCGATAGCCCTGACGCCGGACTGCGACAGCTGGCTCGAGGACCGCACGCACCCGGCACACGGCTCCGAATCGGGCTCCGGCTCGGGCTCGGGCCGTACGGCGGGAATCCGGCGCTCCGCGGATGCGCCCGTCCTCGTCATCGGCTCACCCTTCCTGTGGTGGATGCGGGTCGGCGAGCTGCGGGCGGTCCTGGCCCCCGTCGTCGCCGGTACGGCACCGGCCGCCCACGCCGACATAGCCGCGGCCCGCCGCTTCGTGCAGGGCCTGGACGCCGCCGTCGCCGCTCCCCGCCGCGAGGGGCTCGGCCCGGTGGGCAGGCTGGGCGCCCATGGCATCGGGCGGGTCGCCCGGGTGCTGCTGCGCCTCTCCCGCGGGCATGCCGCCGAGATGGAGCGCGGTGTCGCGATGGCCGGCTCCGAGCGTGCACAGGCTGTGGACTACGGAGTCCGGATCGTCGCCCAGGAGCAGGTCGGCCTCGCGTACGCGGGCTGGGACCGGCTGCTCACCCGGGTCGCGCTGCCCGCCTGGCGGATGGGCCGCTGGCCCGCCCGCCTGGACGTGGGCGTGGTCGCCGCCCTCACCGAGCTGTCCCGGCGCGATCGCCTCGCCGAGGGCTTCACCTCCCGACTGGGCGAGCGCCCCGCCTGTGACCTGCTCGAAGAGCCGGGCGCCGTCGACGAGGCCGCCTCGCTGCTCGCCGCCCGCCTCTTCCACGGCGGCCCGGCGGAGACCGGCCCGGACTGGTCCCCGGTGGACTGGGAGCAGTACCCGGAAGAGGTGGTCGACCGTAAGTGGCGGGCCGACGCGGCCCGGCTGCACCTCGTCCTCGACGAGCTGGGCGTGCTCCCCGCCGACACCGCCAGGGGTACGGGCAGGGGCGACGGTACGGCTCCGGGAACCCGCGCCGCGGGCGACGAAGGGCCGACCCTGACCCGGGTGATGTCCCACCTCACGGCAGCCGTGGAGAAGAAGCCCACCGACCGGCACGAGTCCCCGCCCGATCGGACCCCCGGAACCGCTGACCTCGCCGGCCCCACCGCCGATGCCGACCTCGCCGGCCCCGACTCCGATGCGGACCCCGACGACCTCGTCACCCCCGACGAGCGCGCCCCGCACGACCCCGCCGATGCCGACCCCGCCGGCCCCGACTCCGATGCGGACCCCGCCGACCTCGTCACCCCCGACGACCGCGCCCCGCACGACCCCGCCGATCCCGTCGACCTCGCCGGCCCCGACGACCTCGTCACCCCCGACGACCGCGCCCCGCACGACCCCGTCGACCCCACCGCGATCGGCAACCCCGCCGCCGATGTCCTCGCCGCCGCGCTCACCGCGCACGTCGCCCGCGAGGAGGCGGCCAGGCCCGCCGCCCCCGCTCCCCACGCCGCCGGTGGGCCGGGCGCCGACGCCCTGCCGCTCTTCCCGCTCCAGCCGCCCAGGACCGGCCGGGACCTGCTGGCCGACCATGTGACGGCCATGGTCTGCTGTGCCGCCGTCGACACCGCCGGTGCCGCCCCCGGGCTCGACTGGCTCGACGGGCCCGCGCTCCTCGTCGGCGGCGAGCGGAACACCGACCTGGCCGCCCGCGTCCTCGCCCTCGTCGAGGACGGCGACCCCGAACCCCTGCGGAGTTGGCTCGCCGCGACCGGCGTCCGACCCGAGAAGCCCGTCCGGCTCGTGTAGAGGACACCGGAAGCGCGCCTTCCGTTCACGTCAATTCGCGACGAACGGTGACGGAGTGCGTGCGTTATGTGATGTGCTGGGGACCGGCACTGACAGCAGCACATGACAGCCCGCGCCGCGGACACCGCGCGAGGGCACACACGACGGCACACGACAGCACACGACGGGATTCGGCGCGGGGGAGTCGAGGGAGGGGTGCGACATGGGGGCGGAGCAGATCAGGCGGTGGGAATCGGGCGCGCTCGCCCACGCCGTCTCGGACCCCTTCGGGCAGGGACCCCTGCCCTGGCTGCGCGGTTCGGAGAACTACTTCGACGACACCGGGCAGGTCGTCCCCTGGTACGCCGACGAGACGCTGGCCCGGGGCGGTGGCGGCGGCCCCCGCACGGCCGACGACGTCCGCAGCCAGATCAAGGGCTTCGCGTCGAACGGAGCCGTCACTCCCGGTGAGGCGATCGATTTCCACATCACGGTGGACCCACCGCAGCAGTTCTCGGTCGACATCTACCGGATCGGTCACTACGCGGGCGACGGCGCCGCCAAGATCACCACCAGTCCACGGCTCTCCGGCATCGTGCAGCCGGCCCCGCTCACCGCCGACCGGACCGTCTCCTGCCACCACTGGTGGCAGTCCTGGCGGCTGCAGATCCCGTCGTTCTGGTCCATCGGCGCCTACGTCGCCGTGCTCACGACCGCCGACGGCTACCGCTCCCACATCCCCTTCACGGTCCGCGACGACCACCCCGCCGACCTGCTCCTCGTCCTCCCGGACGTGACCTGGCAGGCGTACAACCTCTACCCGGAGGACGGCCGCACCGGCGCGAGTCTCTACCACGCGTGGGACGAGCAGGGCCGGCTCCTCGGCGAGAAGGACGCGGCGTGCACGGTCTCCTTCGACCGGCCCTACGCGGGCGCGGGACTGCCCCTCCATGTCGGCCACGCCTACGACTTCATCCGCTGGGCCGAGCGGTACGGCTACGACCTCGCCTACGCCGAGACCCGCGACCTGCACGCCGGCCGCGTCGACCCGACCCGCTACCGCGGCCTGGTCTTCCCCGGCCATGACGAGTACTGGTCGATCCCCATGCGGCGGACCGTCGAGCTCGCCCGCGAGCAGGGGACCTCGCTCGTCTTCCTCTCCGCCAACACCATGTACTGGCAGGTCGAACTCGGCCCCTCGCCGTCCGGGGTCCCGGACCGGCTCCTCACCTGCCGCAAGCGCCGGGGCCCCGGCCGCCCCGCCCTCTGGCGCGAGATCGACCGCGCCGAGCAGCAGCTGCTGGGGATCCAGTACGCGGGGCGGGTCCCGGAACCGCACCCCATGGTCGTACGGAACGCGGAGCACTGGCTCTGGGACGCGACCGGAGCCGGCGACGGGGACGAGATCCCCGGTCTGGTCGCGGGCGAGGCCGACCGCTACTTCCCGCGCACCGCGCTCCCCGAGCACCAGGGCCGCATCCTGCTCGCCCACTCGCCCTACCAGGACGGCGAAGGCGTCCTGCGTCACCAGGAGACCTCGCTCTACCGGGCGCCGTCCGGAGCCTGGGTCTTCGCCTCCGGCACCTTCGCCTGGTCGCCCGCCCTGGACCGGCCGGGCCATGTCGACCAGCGGATCCAGCGTGCCACGGCGAACCTCCTCGACCGCATCTGCAAGCGGGACTGACCCCACGGACCGATCCGCGCGCGGGACCGACCGGGTTCGTTCGAGGGGCCGCTCGGCGGGCGGCCCGGAGAGTGCGAGAGAATCGAACCGTTCCTGGATCAACCTACGCGGAGGAACCGTGTCCGGATTCGTAGAAAAGCCCGAGCCTGTTCAGGTCCCGGGCCTGACCCACCTCCACACGGGCAAGGTGCGCGAGCTCTACCGGAACGAGGCGGGCGACCTCGTGATGGTGGCCAGCGACCGCATGTCCGCGTACGACTGGGTGCTGCCGACCGAGATCCCCGACAAGGGGCGTGTTCTCACCAAGCTCTCCCTCTGGTGGTTCGACCGCCTCGCCGACCTGGTCCCCAACCACGTCCTCTCCACCGACCTGCCGGCCGGCGCCCCCGCCGACTGGGCCGGGCGCACGCTCGTCTGCACGTCGCTGAACATGGTCCCGGTCGAGTGCGTGGCCCGCGGCTATCTGACCGGCTCCGGTCTCGTCGAGTACACCGAGTCCCGCACGGTCTGCGGTCTGGCGCTCCCCGAGGGCCTCACCGACGGCTCCGAGCTGCCCGCGCCGATCTTCACGCCCGCGACGAAGGCGGCGGTCGGCGACCACGACGAGAACGTGAGCTACGAGGAGGTCGCGCGCCAGGTCGGCGCCGAGACGGCCGCACAGCTGCGCCAGACGACCCTCGCGGTCTACAGCAGGGCCCGGGACATCGCCCGCGAGCGCGGGATCATCCTCGCCGACACCAAGTTCGAGTTCGGCTTCGACGGCGACACCCTGATCATCGCCGACGAGGTCCTGACCCCGGACTCCTCCCGCTTCTGGCCGGCCGCGAGCTGGGAGCCGGGCCGCGCGCAGCCCTCGTACGACAAGCAGTTCGTCCGCGACTGGCTGACCTCCCCGGCGTCCGGCTGGGACCGCAAGAGCGAGCAGCCGCCGCCGGCCCTCCCGCAGGAGATCGTGGACGCGACCCGCGCCAAGTACATCGAGGCGTACGAGCTGCTGACCGGCAACGCCTGGGAGTAGCCGCTCCGGAACACGAAGAAGCCCCCGGTCCGAGAGGACCGGGGGCTTCTTCGTGGAGCGGACGACGAGATTCGAACTCGCGACCCTCACCTTGGCAAGGTGATGCTCTACCAACTGAGCCACGTCCGCCTGCGCCGTAGCGCGGAGCCAACTATACCCAACCTTTCTCCCGTGCGAGACGCACCGCCGTATGACGGTTCTCGGCGCCGAGCTTCGCGGCGGCGGAGGAGAGGTAGTTCCGGACCGTTCCCGGCGACAGCGAAGCCCGCTCGGCGATCTCCGCGACGGGCGCCCCGTCGGCCGCGAACTCCAGGACCTCGGCCTCCCGCGCGGTCAGCGGGGAGTCGCCGGCGGCGATGGCGTCCGCCGCCAACTCCGGGTCCACGTAACGGTTTCCGGCATGCACGGTGCGGATCAGCTCGGCCAGCCGCTGGGCGCTGACGGTCTTGGGCACGAAGCCGCGCACGCCGGCCGCGAGCGCCCGCTTGAGATGTCCGGGGCGGCCGTGGCTGGTCACGATCATCGTCCGGCAGTCGGGGAGTTCGTCCCGCAGCGATGTGGCGACCCTCACACCGTCCAGGCCCGGCATCTGCAGATCGAGGACCGCGACGTCGGGGCGGTGGGCGCGGGCCATGGCGAGCGCCTCGGGTCCGGTCGCGGCCTGGGCGACGACGACGAGGTCCTCCTCCAGGGCGAGGAGCGCGGCGAGGGCGCCCCGGATGAGGTGCTCGTCGTCGGCGAGCAGGACGCGTACGGTTCCGGCGCTCACGCGACCACCCCCGTGCGCGGGACGGGGACGTGGGCCGTCACGCGGAAGGTCCCGTCGTCGCCGGGTCCCGCCTCCAGAGTCCCGTCCACCGTCGCGAGCCGCTCCCGCAGTCCGGCCAGGCCGGAACCGTGTCCCATCGCCGCTCCCTCCCTCACGCCGTCGTTCCGTACCGTCAGCAGCACCGTGCCGTCCTTCTCCCGCAGCGAGATGGCGCACCGCTTGGCGTCGCCGTGCCGCAGGACGTTCGTGGTGGTCTCCCGGACGACCCAGCCGAGCACCGACTGGACGGTGCCGGGCAGGTCGACCGTGACCGGGTCGATCGCGCAGTCGATGCCGGCGGCGCCGAGCACTCCGCGCGCGCCCTCCAGTTCGACCCGCAGGTCCGCCTCGCGGTAGCCGCGGACGACGTCCCGCACCTCCCGCTGGGACTCCTGGGCGATCCGCTGCACCTCGATCATCTGGTCGACGGCCTCGGGGCGTTCGCGCCGGGCGAGCTGTACGGCGAGTTCGCTCTTGAGCGCGATCACCGACAGGTTGCGGCCCATGACGTCGTGGAGGTCGCGGCCGAAGCGGAGGCGCTCCTCGGCGACGGCGAGCCGGGCCTTCAGATCGCGGGAGCGCTCCAGCTCCCAGACGATCTTCATCAGCCAGCAGGAGAACCCGCAGGCGGCGACGAGGCCGCCGCCGCCCAGGAGGATGCCGATCGCGTAGCCGAGCGCCTCCCCGGGGTGGATGCCCATGGCCGCGACGGCGGCGCCGGTGGCGAGCGCGGCGGTCGGGGCGACGTACACCATCCGCCGGGGACGTCGTACGCAGAGCACGAGGCTGCCCAGGGTGAAGGTGACCAGGCCGGTGACGACGGCGGCGGCGACCGAGATGTCCGCGAGCACCCCCGTGGCCCGCAGTGCGATCACGATCAGCGCGCCGGCCGCCGTCAGGGCGACCACGCCGGTCGCGAGGCGGACCGGCCGGTCGCGCCGGTCCAGGGCCCAGTCGAGGGCGCGCGAGGAGAGCACGGCGGTCAGCACGGCGTGGGCGCAGACCAGCAGGGAGAGAGCCAGGGCGAGGGGAACGTCGACCTTGTCCTGCCCTGCCCCGGAGATCGGCACCAGACCGATGGCGCCGATCTCGATGACGGCGAAGAAGTGGAAGCTCCACCGGGTGTACAGCTCGACCTTGGCCGCACTGCTGCGGCCGCTCCACCACCCCGTCAGCCTGGACACGCGCCCGGCCCCCTTTCTAGCGCCGCGGTTCCCAGCGGAACCACCGTCGGACAGCAAACACGGTGATCACGCCCCAGGCCAATGTGTTGAGGACGGCGGTCAGCAGGTCCTTGGTGTCGCCGACGCCGAGCCAGCCGATGCGGACGAGTTCCATGACGCCGCTGAGCGGCAGCAGTCCCGCGATGTCCGCGGCCAGGCCCGGGAGGATGTCGCGGGGCAGCATCAGCCCCGAGCCGACGGCCGAGATCAGGAAGAACGGCAGCGTGGTGAGGCCCGCGCTCTCGACGTTCCGGGTGATGGCGGTGGTCGCGGCGGCGAGTCCGGCGAGCAGGACGATCGCGGCGAGCAGTCCGAGGACGAGCAGCTCGGGCCGTTGCGGCGCGGGTACGTCGAGGGCGGCCGCGCCGCCGACGGTCAGCACGGCGCACTGGGCGAGCGCGATGGCGGAGGAGGGGAGCGCGGTGCCGGCGAGGATCTCCAGGTCGCTCGCCTCGCCCGTACGCAGCCGCTTGAGGACGAGCTCCTCGCGCCGGGCCACGAGGGCGGACGTCAGCCCCATGTAGACGACGAGGATGAGGACCAGCCCCGTCCCGCCGATGAGGGTGGCTCCCGCCATTCCCATGGGCAGTTCGCCGGTGCCCGTCTGCGTGAGCGTCGACCGCAGGGTGAAGATCATCAGCAGCGGCATCAGGAGGGCGATGAAGAGGTTGTTCTTGTTCCGCCCGAGGAGGGTGAGTTCGGCCCGTCCCAGTGACGTCATCCGGCGTGCGGTCGCGTTCATCGAACAGTCTCCAGGGCGTCGTTGCGGGAGGCGATCTCCAGGAACGCCTCTTCGAGGGAGGCGGAGCGGGCGTCGAGCCCGTCGAGCCGTACGCCGGCCTCGCGGGCCCAGCCGAGGAGTTCGCCGAGGGCGTCCTGGAGTTGGTGCGTGCGGATCTCCACGCGGCGGCCTTCGGCGGCGGCCTTCAGCCCGAGCGGGATCCGGCCGGGCGCCACGTCCTCGGGGAGGACGAAGCGGATGCGGGCGGGCCGGGCGGCGGTGACCTCCGCGGGGGTGCCCGAGAGCACGATCCGGCCCTGGTTCATGATCGCGAGCCGGTCGGCGAGCGACTCGGCCTCCTCCAGGTAGTGCGTGGTGAGGACGACGGTCGTGCCCGCGTCCCGCAGCGTCCGGACGAGCGCCCAGGTGTCGCGCCGGCCCTCGGCGTCGAGTCCGGTGGTCGGTTCGTCGAGGAAGAGGACCTCGGGGCGGCCGAGGAGGGCGAGCGCGAGGTCGAGGCGGCGCCGTTCGCCGCCGGAGAGCTGCTTGATCCGTACCTGGGCGCGGGGGCCGAGGCCGACCTGTTCGAGTGCTTCACCGGTCGGCCGTGCGCCGGTGGTGCACCCCGCCCACATGCGTACGGTCTCGGCCACGGTCAGGTCGGAGGGGAACCCGCCCTCCTGGAGCATGATCCCGATCCGGGGCCGGACGGCGGCCCGTTCGCGGTAGGGGTCGTGGCCGAGGACGTGGACCGTGCCGCCGCTGGGAGCGGCGAGGCCCTCGAGGAGCTCGACCGTGGAGGTCTTGCCGGCTCCGTTGGTCCCGAGCAGGGCGAAGATCTCGCCCCGGGGGACGGCGAGGGAGATCCCGTTGACGGCTTCGAAGCCGCCGGCGTAGGTCCGGCGGAGGTCGTCGGCCTCGATCACGTTGGTCATGACCTCAGCTTCGCGGCCGCCGGAGCCGGTCGGCAGTGCGCGCTGTCATCGCCGCGCATGACAAATGTCAGCTGGTGCTGCGGTGCGGCACGCGCGACGGCGGCCGTGCGGAGAACCGGCCCGCACGACGGCGCTGCGCGCGGGCGGGCAATGCGCGGCCTCCGGCGCGGGGAACCGGCCCGCACGACAGCGGTCCGCGCGGGCGGGCAATGCGCGGCCTCCGGCGCGGAGATCGGCGCGCACGGCCTCCCGCGCGCAGATCGGCCACCCGGCCGCCGTCCGGTCGCACGACAAAGGCCCCGGTTCCTGAGAACCGGGGCCTTTGCTCCCGAGCGGACGACGAGATTCGAACTCGCGACCCTCACCTTGGCAAGGTGATGCTCTACCAACTGAGCCACGTCCGCATTGCTGCCGCTCAGCTCTCACTGGGCGGTGCGAGCACCACTGTACCTGATCCACAAGTGGAGTCGGTAATGCGATGCAGAGCGGGTGACAGGAATTGCACACTGCGCCTTCCCCCTGGAAGGGGGATGTTCTACTACTGAACTACACCCGCACGCTGCGTGAGGTCCGGCCCTGCGGCCTCGCCCCTCGGCGTGATCCAGACTCTAGCCGATCGGCGGGGGTGCAGCGCAACTCGACTTCCGGCTCGGGGCGGTCCGCCGGCTCAACTCGCCTCGCGGAAGGCTTCGTAGACCCGCTTGGGGATACGTCCGCGGGCGGGCACGTCCATCTTGTTGGACTGCGCCCAGGCGCGGACCGCGGCCGGGTCGGGGGCCAGGGCGGTGTGCTTGTACGAAGCCACGGACGCGGCCGAGCCGCGGGCCCTGCCGGCCGCGGCCTTCCCGGTCAGCTTCCGGCCCGCCGCGAGGTACGGCGCCAGTGCCTTGCGCAGTTTCTTTGCATTGGCGGGATTCAGGTCGATCTCGTACGTCTTCCCGTCGAGCCCGAACGCAACCGTTTCCGCCGCTTCTCCGCCGTCGATGTCGTCGAAGAGAGTGACCACTACTCGCTGAGCCACGGATATCGGTCCTTTCGTGTCGGTCCGCCGTGTCGTGTCGGCGTTTGGAACGCCTCTGACGTGCGGCGACACCGGCTTTACGGCTGCCCCGGGGAAGTGTTGCTTTCCTCTGTATTCCTTTGTACAGCGACAGGCGTCGCATTGTGAAGCCCAGCCAATTGCATCAGCGTGTCCCGCCGCAATGGGCGGCACGATATTTCACTTGAATTTTCCGTGAGGATCTTTGGGTCTCTTTGTAGGGTCCTCCAGACTTCTACCCGCGTAGAATTTGGAGGCAGGTACGCTGAGGGAACCGCCCACGCAACACACCACCGGGAGTGCCAGTGGCACGCGTCGTAGTCGACGTCATGCTCAAGCCGGAGATCCTCGACCCCCAGGGGCAGGCGGTGCAGCGTGCACTGCCCCGCCTGGGATTCGCCGGAATCGCCGACGTCCGTCAGGGGAAGCGCTTCGAGCTGGAGGTGGAGGGACCGGTCGACGACGCCGCCCTCGCCCGCATCCATGAGATGGCCGAAACCTTCCTCGCCAACACCGTGATCGAAGACTTCGTCGTGAAGGTCGAGTCGTGACCGCACGCATCGGGGTCGTCACGTTCCCCGGAACGCTCGACGACCAGGACGCGCTGCGCGCGGCCCGCCTCGCGGGCGCCGAGCCCGTCTCGCTGTGGCACCGCGACAAGGACCTCAAGCAGGTCGACGCCGTGGTCCTGGCCGGCGGCTTCTCCTACGGCGACTACCTGCGGGCCGGAGCCATCTCCCGCTTCTCGCCGGTGATGGAGACGATCATCGAGCAGGCGAAGGCGGGCATGCCCGTCCTCGGCATCTGCAACGGCTTCCAGATCCTCACCGAGGCCCATCTGCTGCCGGGCGCGATGCTGCGCAACAACCACCTGCACTTCATCTGCCGCGACCAGAAGCTGCGGGTGGAGAACGCGGACACCGCGTGGACCGTGGACTACGAGCAGGGCCAGGAGATCGAGGTCCCGCTCAAGAACATGGACGGCCGCTACGTCGCCGACGAGCGCACGCTCGACGAGCTGGAGGCCGAGGGGCGGGTGGCCTTCCGCTACCTGGACATGAACCCCAACGGCTCGCTCCGCGACATCGCGGGCATCACCAACGCCGCGGGCAACGTCGTCGGCCTCATGCCGCACCCCGAGCACGCCGTCGAGCCGCTGATCGGCACCGGCAAGACCGACGGGCTCGGATTCTTCACCTCGATCCTCAAGAAGCTGGTCAACGCCTGATGACTCTGGACACGGTCAAGCACGCGACCGAGACGCCGGACAGCGAGCAGCCCTGGAAGGAGCTCGGCCTCAAGGAGGACGAGTACGCGCGCATCCGCGAGATCCTCGGCCGCCGTCCCACCGGCGCCGAGCTCGCCATGTACTCCGTCATGTGGTCCGAGCACTGCTCGTACAAGAGCAGCAAGGTCCACCTGAAGCAGTTCGGCGAGAAGGTGCCCGAGAACGACGCGATGCTCGTCGGCATCGGCGAGAACGCCGGCGTCGTCGACGTCGGCCAGGGCTACGCGGTCACCTTCAAGGTCGAGTCGCACAACCACCCCTCGTACATCGAGCCCTACCAGGGCGCGGCGACCGGCGTCGGCGGCATCGTCCGCGACATCCTCGCCATGGGCGCCCGTCCGGTCGCCGTCGTGGACCCGCTGCGCTTCGGCGCGGCCGACCACCCCGACACCAAGCGCGTGCTCCCCGGAGTCGTCGCGGGCATCGGCGGGTACGGCAACTGCCTCGGCCTGCCGAACATCGGCGGCGAGGTCGTCTTCGACGAGTGCTACCAGGGCAACCCGCTGGTCAACGCCGGCTGCATCGGTGTCATGAAGCACGAGGACATCCACCTGGCCAAGGCCTCCGGCCCCGGCAACAAGGTGATCCTCTACGGCGCCCGCACCGGCGGCGACGGCATCGGCGGCGTCTCGGTCCTCGCGTCCGAGACCTTCGACGACACGAAGCCCACCAAGCGCCCCGCGGTCCAGGTCGGCGACCCGTTCCAGGAGAAGCTCCTCATCGAGTGCACCCTGGAGATCTTCAAGGAGAAGCTGGTCGCGGGCATCCAGGACCTGGGTGGCGCCGGGCTCTCCTGCGCGACCTCCGAGCTCGCCTCGGCCGGGTCCGGCGGCATGCGCGTCGAGCTCGACCGGGTCCACCTGCGCGACGCCACGCTCTCGCCCGAGGAGATCCTCATGAGCGAGTCGCAGGAGCGCATGTGCGCGATCGTCGAGCCCGAGCACGTCGACCGCTTCCTGGAGATCTGCGAGAAGTGGGACGTCATCGCCGTCGTCATCGGTGAGGTGACCGACGGCGAGCGGCTGGAGATCTTCTGGCACGGCGAGCAGATCGTCGACGTCCCGCCGCGCACGGTCGCCCACGAGGGCCCGGTCTACCACCGGCCGTACGCCCGTCCGGAGTGGCAGGACGCGCTCCAGGCCGACGACGCGAACAAGCTGCCCCGGCCGCAGAACGGCGAGGAGCTGAAGGACCAGGTCCTGAAGCTGGTCTCCTCCCCGAACCAGGCGTCGAAGTCCTGGATCACGGACCAGTACGACCGGTTCGTGCAGGGCAACACCGTTCTCGCGCAGCCCGAGGACGCGGGCATGGTCCGTATCGACGAGGAGACCAACCTCGGCGTGGCCATGGCCACCGACGGCAACGGCCGGTACGCGAAGCTCGACCCGTACACCGGTGCGCAGCTCGCGCTGGCGGAGGCGTACCGCAACGTCGCCGCCTCCGGCGCCAAGCCGCTGGCGATCTCGGACTGCCTGAACTTCGGTTCGCCCGAGGACCCGGCCGTGATGTGGCAGTTCGCCGAGGCCACCCGTGGTCTCGCGGACGGCTGCCTCCAGCTGGGCACTCCGGTGACCGGTGGCAACGTCTCGCTGTACAACCAGACGGGCGAGATCGCCATCCACCCGACGCCGGTCGTGGCCGTGCTCGGTGTGATCGACGACGTGAACCGCCGCACGCCGATCGCCTTCGCGGAAGAGGGCCAGCTCCTCTACCTGCTGGGCGACACGCGTGAGGAGTTCGGCGGCTCGGCCTGGTCCGAGGTCGTCCACAAGCACCTCGGCGGTCTGCCGCCGGCCGTGGACCTCGACCGGGAGAAGCTGCTCGGCGAGATCCTGATCTCTGCCTCCCGCGACGGCATGATCGACGCGGCGCACGACCTGTCCGACGGCGGTCTGGTCCAGGCGGTCGTCGAGTCCTGCCTGCGCGGCGGCACGGGCGCGCGCCTGGTCGTCCCGGACGGCCTGGACGCCTTCACCTTCCTGTTCAGCGAGTCGGCCGGCCGTGCGGTCGTCGCCGTCCCGCGCAGCGAGGAGCTCCGCTTCACCGACATGTGCGGCGCGCGGGGGCTGCCCGCGACGCGGATCGGTGTCGTGGACGGCGAGGAGGTCGACGTGCAGGGCGAGTTCAGCGTCTCCCTGGAGGAGCTGCGCGCGGCCCACGAGGCGACCATCCCGGGCCTGCTGGTCTGAGCGAAGGCCGGCACACAGCGGTACGGGAGCCCCCGTCCGGACCTTCGGGTCCGGACGGGGGCTTTCTCGTTCCCTCCTTGCGCGAGATTACGTAATTACGTAATCTCTACACATGGAGCTGGAAGAGCGGGTCGCCGAGCTGGAACGCCGGATGGCGGCCCTGGAGGGCGCCGAGCGCCCCGCACCCGAGACCGTGGACGCCACCTTCTGGGCCCTGGAAGGGCTCAAGGCGCAGCTGGTGGAGGCGGGGGCGCGGGGCGAGGACGGCGCCGTGCTCTTCACGGGATCGGTGCGACTGCCGACCCAGGAGCGGTACGAGTGGCAGTTCGGCGCCTTCGCCGAGCGGCTGTTCGACGAGGAGTGGGCCGAGACCGCCGACTCCTTCGCGGCGCTCGGTCATCCCGTACGGCTGCGGCTGCTGCGGGAGATCATCGGCGGCCGGCGCACCGCCGCCGAGCTGGCGGAGCTGGAGGAGATCGGCACGACCGGCCAGATCTACCACCACCTGCGCCAGCTGACCGCCGCCGGCTGGCTCCACACCATCGGCCGTGGTCGCTACGAGGTCCCGGGAGCCCGGGTCGTCCCGCTCCTGGTGGTGCTCACCGCCGCCCGGCCGTAACCGCGATCGTTCAGGGGGAACGTCCATGTCGTCACGTAAGACCGCGGTGGTCCTCCACCGCACGCTCTGGCTGGTGTTCGTCGTGCAGGCGATCGCCTCGGTCCTCGTCGACCTGCCCTATCCGTACGCGGTGGGCTGGCTGCCGGCGATCGCCGCGGCGGCGCTCGGGATCACGCTCGCCAGGACCGCGGGCGGCCGGGTCAGGGCCGCGGCGCGGGCCACGGTCGAGGTGGATCCGCCGGTCACCGGTGCCTGGTCCGCGCTCAACAGCCCGGCGGACCGGACGCCCAGCCACGGCACCCACCAGCTCGGCCAGACGTACGCCATCGACATCGTGGCGGAGGACGAGGCGCGGCCCCGGCCGCCCTTCGCCCGGCTGTGGCCGGTGTTCCGCCGGAGCGAGGACTTCCCGGCCTTCGGCGCGCCGCTGCTCGCGGTCGCCGACGGGACCGTCGTCCACGCCGAGGACGGCCAGCGGGACCACCTCAGCCGCAACTCGCTGCCGGCCCTGGCCTATCTGATGCTGGTCGAGTCGACCGTCCGGGCGCTCTCGGGAGCCCGCCGGGTCACCGGCAACCACCTCGTCCTCGATCTCGGGGACGGCACGTACGCGATGTACGCGCATCTGCAGCGCGGCTCGCTCGGCGTCCGCGCGGGCGAGCGGGTGGTGGCCGGCCAGGAGCTGGCCCGGTGCGGCAACTCCGGCAATTCCACCGAGCCGCACGTGCACTTCCAGCTGATGGACGGCCCCGACCTGGACACGGCGCGGGGCGTGCCGTTCACCTGGCGCGGTGTCGGTGTGCCGAGGAACGGGGAGACGTTCGTGGCGGGGCGGGACTCCGCCTACTCGGCCTGACCCCAGAAGGCGTCGTTGTCGGCCATGCTCTCGACGCACTCGTCGACGTCGGTGATCTTGCCGCCGACGATGGTGAAGAAGAGAGCGCCGTGCATCTCGATACCGCGGTCGCCGCGGTCGGCGTGGAACTTGTGGGCCGCTATCGCGTGGCCGCGGCCGTCGACGGTGATGCTTTCGAGCTCCACCCGCATGGTGCCGTCGGTGAGCGCGCCGAGCTGCTGGTAGTAGGCGATGCAGTTGTCCACACCCTTGTGGTGTCCGGATATCCGGTTGTCGCCCGGTGCGTGGTGCGTGCAGTCCGAGGTCATCAGCGACCGGATGGTGTCCATGTCTCCCTGGGTGAACGCTTCGTAGCCCCGGCGGACCAGGACGGTGTCAGGGTGCTCGGCCATGGCTGATCGACCCCTCTCCTGCGTGTGGCTGTCTGCTGGAAGCCCTCCCTCTTCAGTCTCCGACTACCCTCGCCCCCATGCCACCGGCCAAGAAGCGCACCCGCAGCTACGACTCCGCCAAGACGCGGGCCGCCGTGCTCGCCCAGTTCCGGAACGTCCGCGAGGGGCTGCTCGCGCTCTCGCCCGAGCAGCTCGACGGGCCGACCCGGCTGGGGGAGTGGACCGTACGGGAGCTGGCGGCGCACATCGCGTGGATGGTCGACTCCGTCCCGCACTGCCTGGGGATGCCCGAGCCGGCGAAGCAGGAACTCGCCCTGCTCGACTGGCCGTTCGCGACCGCTTCCGGCGCCGGGCGGATCGACGAGCACACCCGGGGGATCGACTCCTCCGATCTGCCGGCGCTGTACGAGCGGACGCTGGAGGCGTACGAGGAGGGGATCGCGGGCGCCGGTGACGACCGGCTCCTTCCGATCAGCTTCGGCGCCATGCGGCTGGCGGACTTCCTGGTGACCCGCACCGTCGAACTCGTCGTCCACACCGACGACCTCAACGCGGCGACCGGACTGGATGTCCCGTACGACCGGCAGGCCCTGGCCGCCTGCACCCGGCTGCTCGCCGACGCGCTCGCGGTGAAGGCCCCGGGCGGCGCCGTCGAGGTGCGGATCCCCCCTTACGCGGTCGTGCAGTGCGTGGAGGGACCGCGGCACACCCGCGGCACTCCGCCCAACGTCGTCGAGACCGACCCGCTGACCTGGATCCGCCTCGCCACCGGCCGTGTCGACTGGCCGGAGGCGCTCGACGGGGCACGGGTCAGCGCGAGCGGGGAGCGGGCCGACCTCTCCGCGCTGCTTCCGCTCATGGGCTGACGGGCACTGTCCGGTACGGGGGCGGAACCGTCCGTACCGCTCGCCCGTCCCATCCCCATGCTGAAGACACGTCCCATCGCAGCCACCGCAGTCCTGGCCTCGCTCGTCGTGCTCTCGGCGTGCGGCACCGAGAAGGCCGGATCCGATCCGGGCGCCGGTACCGTCGCCCCGGACGTGCCGGTCACCGGAGTCCACTGGGCCTTCGACACGGTCACCGTGGCCGGCAAGGAGACCCGGGCGCCCGACGGCGCCCACATCGAGATCGCCGCGAACGGCCGGGCATCGGGGAACAGCGGGTGCAACGGCTTCGGCGCCGAGGTGTCGGTCGAGGGAGACAAGGTCACCGTCAAGCAGGGCCAGGGCACCGAGATGGCGTGTCCGGGCGAGCAGGGCGCCTTCGAGGCCGTGCTCCAGAAGGTCTTCGCCGGTTCGCTGAAGGCCCGCCTGGACGGCGACCGGCTCACCCTCACCTCGGACGACGGAAAGAACGTCGTCGCGCTGACGTCCGAGCCGCCCGCCCCGCTGAACGGCACCACGTGGAGCGTCGACTCCCTGGTCTCCGGCCAGACGGCCTCCTCGCTGCCCAAGGGCAGCGAGGGCAAGGCCGACTTCGTCATCGACAAGGACGGCCGGATCCGCGGCAACCTGGGCTGCAACCGGTTCACGGCCTCGGCGAAGGTCACCGCGGAGACCCTCACCGTCACCGGACCGGTCGCGACCACGCGCATGATCTGCTCCGGCCCTCAGATGGAGCTGGAGACGAAGCTGTACGAGCTCCTCGACGGACCGCTCTCGTACGAGCTGCGCCACCGCACGCTGACCCTCACCGGCGCCGACGGCAAGGGGTTCGCCGCGACCGCGAAGCCGGCCGCGACCGCGACGCCTTAGGGCCTCAGGGGCTCAGGAGCCGTAGGGCAGCAGACCGGCGTCCGTCCGTTCCCACGCCGCCCGGAGTTCGGCGAGCCGCTCCCGCTCGTACGGGGCCCGGTCCGCCTGCTCGCGGGCGTCCTCGGACAGCCGGAAGAGTTGGTCGCGGCCGCTCTTGCCGCGGTAGTACTTCCAGTCGCCGCGGCGCAGCGCCCGCTCGCCCCGCACCCGCCAGAACAGGTCACGCTCGGCCACCCGCTCGCCGCGCAGCAGGTGGCCGGCGAGGCTGGTGCCGTCCAGCGGGTAGGCGGGGTGCGGGCGGGCCCCGGCCAGTTCGAGCAGGGTCGCCGTCCAGTCGGGGGTGTACACCGGCAGATCGCTGACCTGCCCGCCGTCGATCCGGGCGGGCCAGCGCAGGAGGGACGGCACACGGATGCCGCCCTCCTGGAGGGAGCCCTTGTTCCCCGCGAGCGGCCAGTTGTAGGAGAAGCGCTCGCCGCCGTTGTCGCTGGCGAAGAAGACGAGCGTGTCCTCCTCCTGTCCCGAGCGCCTCAGCGCCCGCAGGACCTCGCCCACCGACCGGTCCAGGTCCTCGACCATCTCCTTGTACTTCTCGATCGAGCCGCCGTCCTGATGCCAGAGGGCGGAGCGGTCGCCGGCCTTGATCCGCCGGACGATCTCGGCGCTCGTCTCCTCGTCGCCGTCGGCGATCCACGGCCAGTGGGGCGTGGTGAAGTTCAGGTTGAGCAGCCAGGGCTTCTCCTGGTCACGGGCCACGTACTCGCTCGCCCGCTCGGTCAGGATCCGGGTGTAGTAGCGCAGGTCCTTGTACTGGGCGTCCCCCTCGTACAGGTCGTACTCGCCGCCGAGGCCGAGCTTGGAGTAGTACTCCAGGGCGCCGCCGAAGTTGCCGAAGAACTCGTCCCAGCCCGAGCGGGTGGGGGAGTAGTCCGGTAGATAGCCGCAGTGCCACTTGCCGATGAGGGCGGTGGCGTAGCCGGCGTCGCTCAGCCGGGAGGCGAGCGTGGGGTGGTTCGGCTCCAGGCCGACGGACTTGTCGGCGATCGGCTCGGCGAGCCCACCCTTCGTACGGCCGGGGAAGCGGCCCGTGTAGAGGCTGAAGCGGGTCGGGGAGCAGGTCGCGGAACCGGAGTAGGCGTTCGTGAAGCGGACGCCCTGGCGGGCGAGGCGGTCCAGGTGCGGGGTCCGGATGTGCGGGGAGCCGTAGGAGGACAGATCGGCCCAGCCGAGGTCGTCGGCCAGGATGAAGAGGATGTTCGGTCGCCGGGAGTGCCGTCCGCGAGCGGCCCGGAACGGCCTCTCCCCGGCCTGCGGCCGGTCGGCGGCGGCCTGTGCGGTGCCGGTGCCGGCCCCCAGCGCGCCGGTGGCGGCGGCTCCGACGGCTGCCCCGCCGAAGGCGCGTCGCGACAGGGGGATCTTGGGCGTGGGCATGGGGGCTCCTTGACGGGTGCGGGGTGCGGGAAGGCGCGGGCGGGCCCGGACGGGCGCGGCGGCGCGGGACGGCGCGCGGCGGCGCGGGACGGACGCGGGCCGTGGCTCAGGAAGGGGCGCCCCGGACGCCGCGCAGGCGGCGGCCGCGGGGATCCGTGCGGACTCCCGCGATCAGGGGCGCGTGGGTGGGATCAGGCGCAGCGACAGATGGCGCTGGCGACACGGACGAGGTCCACGTGTCGGCGCGCGACGAGGGTGACCGCACGGTCACGCACAGGCTGCATGGCGGGGAGCCTGGCCCAGAGCGCGTGCACCTGTCAACGGCCGTCCCAGTCCCCGGAACGCCCCTCTCCGGGCACCCGTCCGCGAGAAGCGGCCCGCCGGGTGCGACTCCCGTCACACTCCCGGCCCGCCCGGGGTCCCGTACGAGCGTCCGCTTGCGTTCCCGTGCGCGGGCAGGACCCCGCTCCCGCCTGGGCGAGAGGGTGTCTACGCACGTCAATCGATCAGTTCGTACGATCCCACGACTACGGCGACCTCCGGATTTCCCCAATTCGGACCAGTGGTCGACCTCGCCTACACTCGGAGGCGTGCCACGTGGTGACGGTCGACTCAATCACGATCTGCTCCCCGGCGAGAAAGGCCCCCAGGACGCTTGTGGCGTCTTCGGTGTCTGGGCTCCGGGTGAAGAGGTCGCAAAGCTCACGTACTTCGGGCTCTACGCCCTCCAGCATCGGGGTCAGGAATCCGCGGGAATCGCGGTCAGCAACGGCTCCCAGATCCTCGTCTTCAAGGACATGGGCCTCGTGTCCCAGGTCTTCGACGAGACCTCTCTCGGTTCCCTCCAAGGTCATATCGCGGTCGGTCACGCCCGCTACTCGACCACGGGTGCCTCCGTGTGGGAGAACGCGCAGCCGACGTTCCGGGCGACCGCCCACGGCTCCATCGCGCTCGGCCACAACGGCAACCTGGTGAACACGGCGCAGCTCGCCGAGATGGTCGCTGACCTGCCCAAGCAGGAAGGCCGCACGACCCGCGTCGCGGCCACCAACGACACCGATCTCCTGACCGCGCTGCTCGCCGCCCAGGTCGACGACGACGGCAAGCCGCTCACGATCGAGGAGGCGGCCGCGAAGGTCCTTCCCGATGTCCGGGGCGCCTTCTCGCTCGTCTTCATGGACGAGCACACCCTCTACGCGGCCCGCGACCCGCAGGGCATCCGCCCGCTGGTCCTCGGCCGCCTGGAGCGCGGCTGGGTCGTCGCCTCCGAGTCCGCCGCCCTCGACATCTGCGGCGCCAGCTTCGTCCGCGAGGTCGAGCCCGGCGAGCTGATCGCGATCGACGAGAACGGCATCCGCACCTCGCGATTCGCGGAAGCGAAGCCCAAGGGCTGTGTCTTCGAGTACGTGTACCTGGCCCGCCCGGACACGGACATCGCCGGCCGCAACGTCTACCTCTCCCGCGTCGAGATGGGCCGCCGCCTCGCCGCCGAGGCCCCGGTCGAGGCCGATCTGGTCATAGCGACGCCGGAGTCCGGCACCCCGGCCGCGATCGGATACGCGGAGGCCTCCGGCATCCCGTTCGGCGCCGGTCTGGTGAAGAACGCCTACGTGGGCCGGACCTTCATCCAGCCCTCGCAGACCATCCGCCAGCTGGGCATCCGGCTGAAGCTGAACCCCCTCAAGGAAGTCATCAAGGGGAAGCGGCTCGTGGTCGTCGACGACTCGATCGTCCGCGGCAACACCCAGCGCGCCCTCGTCCGGATGCTCCGCGAGGCGGGCGCCGCGGAGGTCCACATCCGGATCTCCTCCCCGCCCGTGAAGTGGCCGTGCTTCTTCGGCATCGACTTCGCCACCCGCGCGGAGCTGATCGCCAACGGCATGTCCGTCGAGGAGATCGGCAAGTCGCTCGGCGCGGACTCGCTCTCGTACATCTCCATCGACGGGATGATCGAGGCGACCACCATCGACAAGCCGAACCTCTGCCGGGCCTGCTTCGACGGCGAGTACCCGATGGAGCTTCCGGACCCCCAGCTGCTCGGCAAGCAGCTCCTGGAGACCGAGCTCGCCGCCGGTCCGGCCGCCACCGCGGCCGCCGACGCGCTGCGCCGCCCGTAAGACCCCGCTGCAGACCCGCAGTAACACGACACGAAAGTTCTTCAGCATGCCTGAGACCACCGGTGCCAGCTACGCCTCTGCGGGCGTCGACATCGAGGCGGGCGACCGCGCCGTCGAGCTCATGAAGGAGTGGGTGAAGAAGACGCAGCGCCCCGAGGTCGCCGGCCTCGGTGGCCTCGGCGGCTTCGCCGGCCTCTTCGACGCCTCCGCCCTCAAGCGCTACGAGCGTCCGCTGCTCGCCTCCGCCACCGACGGTGTCGGCACGAAGGTCGACATCGCCCGCCAGATGGGTGTCTACGACACCATCGGCCACGACCTGGTCGCGATGGTCATGGACGACATCGTCGTCTGCGGCGCCGAGCCGCTCTTCATGACCGACTACATCTGCGTCGGCAAGGTCCACCCCGAGCGGGTCGCCGCCATCGTCAAGGGCATCGCCGAGGGCTGCGTCCTGGCCGGCACCGCCCTGGTCGGCGGCGAGACCGCCGAGCACCCCGGCCTTCTCGGCCCGGACGACTTCGACGTCGCCGGCGCCGGCACGGGCGTGGTGGAGGCGGACCGGTTGCTCGGCCCCGATCGCATCCGTACGGGTGACGCCGTCATCGCGATGGAGTCCTCCGGCCTTCACTCCAACGGGTACTCGCTCGTCCGGCACGTGGTCTTCGACCGCGCCGGCATGACCCTCGACCAGCGTGTCGAGGAACTCGGCCGGACCCTGGGCGAGGAGCTCCTGGAGCCCACCAAGATCTACTCGCTGGACTGCCTGGCGCTCACCCGGACCACCGAGGTGCACGCCTTCAGCCACATCACCGGTGGTGGCCTGGCCGCCAACCTGGCGCGGGTCATCCCGGACGGGCTGCACGCCACGGTGGACCGCTCGACGTGGACCCCGGGCGCCATCTTCGAGCTGGTCGGCAAGGCCGGCAAGGTCGAGCGCCTCGAGCTGGAGAAGACCCTGAACATGGGCGTCGGCATGATGGCCGTCGTGCCGGCCGAGTCCGTGGACGTGGCCCTGGCGACCCTGGAGGACCGGGGCGTCGACGCCTGGGTCGCGGGTGAGATCACCGAGCGCGGCGACCGCACGACCGGTGCCGAGCTGGTCGGCGACTACGCGGTCTGACACGTTCGATCGGATGGGCGGGCCTTGGTGCCCGCCCGATCTGCTCTCCGCCGGAGCGTCTCGCGAACGCACAGAAACCCGGTCCGGGTGGCCCGGACCGGGTTCTGTGGTGAAGCAGCGCTGTTTAAGAGGTCAAGCGCGACGCTGGGACGCGTCGGGACCGGACTCGTCGTCCTCGTCCTCGTCGTCCGTGTTGTAGAGATCCGCGTACTGCGCGTACGGGTCGTCTTCCTCGTCGTCGTCCTCGAACGGCTCGCCATTCGGCGGCTGGCTCGAAGTCGAAGCGCCCAGCTCGCTGGCCAGACGCGACAGGTCAGTCCCGCCGCTGCTGTACTTCAGCTGGCGGGCGACCTTCGTCTGCTTGGCCTTTGCCCGGCCGCGCCCCATGGCTCGACCCCCTCGGTGACGGGGCTCGACGGCCCCAGAGTCTTGACACGCGTTCATGATTCGGAACGGGCTCTCGACAGAGAGACCGGTCCGTAGGGCTTCAACGGTACCTGCTTCCGTGGCCATACGGTACGCCGCACGCATCACATGACCCGGTACAGAACCATCGAGGTGCCCTGTCCTCGCTGGTCAATCGCGATTTTAACCTCTTCTTGAGGGCCGACCCGCCGACCGGGGTGAGTCATCTCTCGATTGGGGTGAACCTACAAAGTTCACCCTTGGGAGCGCCCCGCGGGCCGGCCCTGTCAAGAATCAGCCGCGGCGAGCCTCGGCCATCCGCTGCTCGGCGATCCGGTCGGCGGCGGCGGCCGGCGGGATGCCGTCCGACTTCGCACGAGCGAAGATCTCGAGGGTGGTGTCGAAGATCTTCGTGGCCTTGGCCTTGCACCGGTCGAAGTCGAAGCCGTGGAGCTCGTCGGCGACCTGGATCACGCCACCGGCGTTGACCACGTAGTCGGGCGCGTAGAGGATGCCGCGGTCCGCGACGTCCTTCTCGACGCCGGGGTGGGCGAGCTGGTTGTTGGCCGCGCCGCAGACGATCTTCGCGGTGAGGACCGGCACGGTCTCGTCGTTCAGGGCGCCGCCGAGCGCACACGGCGCGTAGATGTCGAGGCCCTCGACGCGGATCAGCTCGTCGGTGTCCGCGACGACCTTGACCTGCGGGAACCTGTCCGTGATCCGGCGGATCGACTCCTCGCGGACGTCGGTGATCCACACCTCCGCGCCGTCGGACAGAAGGTGCTCCACCAGGTAGTGACCGACCTTGCCGACACCCGCGACGCCGACCTTGCGGTCGCGCAGCGTGGGGTCGCCCCAGAGGGTCTGCGCGGAGGCGCGCATGCCCTGGAAGACGCCGAAGGCGGTGAGGACCGAGGAGTCGCCCGCGCCGCCGTTCTCGGGGGAGCGGCCGGTGGTCCACCGGTTGGTGCGTGCCACGACGTCCATGTCGGCGACGTAGGTGCCGACGTCGCAGGCCGTCACGTAGCGGCCGCCGAGGGAGGCGACCATGCGTCCGTAGGCGAGCAGCAGCTCCTCGGACTTGATCTTCTCGGGGTCGCCGATGATGACGGCCTTGCCGCCGCCGTGGTCGAGGCCGGCCATGGCGTTCTTGTACGACATGCCCCGGGAGAGGTTCAGCGCGTCGGCGACTGCCTCGCCCTCGGTGGCGTACGGGTAGAACCGGGTGCCGCCGAGGGCGGGGCCCAGGGCGGTGGAGTGGAGGGCGATGACGGCCTTGAGGCCGGAGGCGCGGTCCTGGCAGAGCACGACTTGCTCGTGGCCACCCTGTTCCGACTGGAACAGGGTGTGCAGTACGTCAGCAGCAGGAACGCCGGTCACATCGGTCACGGTGGTGACTCCCAAGTACGAAGCGGCGGTTACGCCGGTCCCCCCTGCGGGTGGTGGCGGGACCGGTTCGGCAAGAGAGTAAGTCCTACGCGTGCGTAGATCTGCCGCAGTGCTCAGGATCACCCACTCCCGGAGTATCGCCGTGGAAGGATCGCGACATGTCGGTCGCCTCCTCGATCCTCGTCCCGTACGCCTCCTATCTGCGGGTCTACGAGCCGCTGGTGGCCTTTCCCGAGCCGGAGCGCAGACATTGGGCCCGGTACGCGGCCCGGACGGACACCCCGACGGCCCAGGACGAACTGCGTCGCTCGCTGGCGGACTTGGTGCCGACCCCGCCGGTCCCGGTGCCGGTCCACGAGAGCGGTGACGCCTTCGTCGCGGATCTCGACGGGGTGGTCGTGATCTGCCCGTGGCGGACCCGGATGCGGGGCTGGCTGGCCCTGGAGGAGCTGGGGCGGGCGCGGGAGGCCGAGCCGGGACGTTCGCTGCCCGGGGTGGTGCTCGACGCGATGCTGCCGCCCGTGGTGCGCGCCCAGGTGGCGGCGGACCACGAACGCTGGCGGGAGCGGAACCCGGACGCGCGTCCGTGGATCCGTACGGCGGTGTGGCAGGTGCCGGTGCGCTGGTTCACGCTCTTCGCGGACGAGGAGCGGGAGTACGTGCCCGGGGACGCGGGGAAGCCGACGGTGTTCCGCTACCGGACGCCGATGGTGCAGGCGCGGCGGCGGCTGGCGCGGGCGCTGCGGGCGCTGCGGGAGTCGATCGACGAGGGTCCGCTGACGGAGGGTCTGGTCGAGGTGGGCCGGTGGCTGGAGGAGTTCCACCCGCGGGCGCTGGTGGAGCTGGACTACGGCGGCCTGGTGCACGCGGTGCCGGCGGAGAGGCTGGCGGAGGACCGCTCGGCGGCGGATGTGGCCGAGGGGATTGCGGCGCTGCGGGACGGCGACGGGGAGGGCGCGAGCGAGGCGTACGGGCGGCTCGCGGAGCGCTGGCGGGAGGTCCGGAACCTGCAGTTCGCCAATTGACCATCGACAGGACATGTCCGGCTGATGTAAATGATCATCTAGCGCCGCGGGTCCTTGGTGGGTCCTTGGGGGGACCTTGGTGAGTCCGTGGCGGGACGTAGGTCCCGATCCGGGCCTTTGGCTCAAGCGTGACGGACAGCACTTACCGCGCCCTTGCGTCCATCGCCCTCCCTCGTGCCAAAATAGGACAAGGAGTCCGGGGAGGGTTCCTTCCGTCCAAGTATGGGCGGAACGCTCAGCATTGCACTCTATGGGGGGTCTGAGGACTCCTGATCGCTCTGTGACTGATCGTCACAGTGGCGTGACTGTCCGTTATGGCATGGTCCATCGACTTCCGCCGCTGATGAACACCTGCGAGGGCAATTCCATCGGTTTGGCCGACGTGGCTGGACGGATGGTGTAGTTGTAGTGCCGAGGACAAGCCGTTCGTCCTATAACCGACTCGGCCCGCTTCTGCCATTTCGGGCAACGCGGGTCAAGGTGCAGAATTTAGAGGAAAGAACCGAGAAGGTTCGGTTCTCCCGAGGAGGCCGCTCATGACCGCTCGCACCCCTGATGCCGAGCCGCTGCTGACCCCCGCCGAGGTTGCCACGATGTTCCGCGTGGACCCGAAGACGGTGACCCGTTGGGCGAAGGCAGGAAAGCTCACGTCCATCCGCACGCTGGGTGGACACCGCCGGTACCGCGAGGCTGAGGTCCGCGCCCTGCTGGCGGGCATTCCGCAGCAGCGCAGCGAGGCCTGAGGTACGCGCAACACCCCGCTCCACCGGGCATCTCCGGGTCCCCCAACCTGGATCGCCCACCCAAGCACTGCCGACGGGCGCCTGCCCCAACAGGCTCTTCGTCACTGATCGCGCTGGACTCCGCCGGGTCCAGCGCGATCTTTTTTGTGCCCGATCACGCCTGTCGGAGTCTGGTGCAATTGCACATATTAAATGGGGCACATGTAGGGAGGGTGTAAGTGAACCGGTTTCTGAAACTCGTTCGGTGACTCCCGTCACACTGGCCAAGTCTTGCCAACGAACAGCCTCCCACTCCCGCGGCGGGCTCCAACCCGCCGTTGGTCATGGGCTGGTGGGACTTTCGTCCTCGGCGCGCTCCAGCTCGATGGCGAGCGCCAGGAGGCGATGGCAGACCGAACACTGCCGTGTGACGTGCCCGTAGCGGGACGCGGCCGCCAGATGGGCGCGCAGCAGCGCGCGTATCTCGTGTCTCGACTCACGTGCTGCGGATGCCGCGGCCATGCGCGACCACCTCCTGTGGGCCCCCGATTCCCTGATGTCCGGGGTACCGGCGCCCGGCGGGCCGCGTCAATACACGGGAACGCAACAAAGAAGGCCCGCACCGAACGGTGCGGGCCTTCTGGAAGCGATCCTGACGGGACTTGAACCCGCGACCTCCACCTTGACAGGGTGGCGAGCTAACCAACTGCTCCACAGGACCTTGCTCGCAGCCTCGTGTGGGGCTGCGAGGAAGACTGTACAGCAGGTCAGAGGGTGAGGTCGAACCGGCGCAAGGCGACACTCCCGGCCGGGGGCCGGCGGAGTCGCCGTCAGGGCGCGAGGGCGTCGATGGCCTTCACGATCCGCTTGTCCGAGACCGGGTACGCCGTGCCCAGGGCATGGGCGAAATAGCTGACCCGGAGCTCCTCGACCATCCACCGGACGTCGGTGACCTCCTTCGGCACCGGATGCCCCTTCGGGAGCTGTTCGAGCAGCCAGGCGTACTCGTCCTGCATCTCGTGGACCTTCTCCATGCGCGTGGTGTCCCGCTGGACGCCCGTGGGCATCTGCTGCAGACGCCGGTCCACCGCCACCAGATAGCGCATCAGGTCCGGCAGCCGCCCCAGCCCGGTCTTCGTGACGAAGCCGGCCGGCATCAGCCACGCCAGCTGCTCGCGCACGTCGGCCAGGTTCCGCATGAGGGCCAGGCTGTTCGTGGCCTTCAGACGCCGCTCACAGGCCTGCCAGGCCGCCAGGATCTGCTGGACCTGGCCCACCGTGCGGACGGTCGTGTCGACGAGGTCCGCGCGGACCTTGTCGTACAGCTTCCGGAAGGACTCCTCGTCCCAGACCGGACCGCCGTGGTCGGCGATCAGCTTGTCGGCGGCGGCGGTCGCGCAGTCGTCGAAGAGCGCCTGGATCGAGCCGTGCGGGTTCCGGGACAGGGCGAGCTTCTGCTGGTTGGTGAGCTTGTCCGAGGCGAACTTCGCCGGGTTCACCGGGATGTTCAGCAGGATCAGCTTCCGGGTGCCGCGCCACATCGCCTGCGCCTGCTCGGCCTCCGTGTCGAAGAGCCGTACGGAGACGGTGTCGCCGGAGTCGACGAGCGCCGGGTACGCCTTGACCGGCTGCCCGGCCCGCTTGGTCTCGAAGACCTTCGTGAGCGTGCCGATCGTCCACTCCGTGAGCCCCGTGCGCTCCAGGGACTGCCCGGAGCCGTCCGGGCCCGCCGTGGCCGCCGCAGCGGCCTTGGAGAGGGCCTGGCGGGCCTTGGGGCGCAGCTTCAGCTTCAGCGCCTCCAGGTCCTTGTCCTCGGCCAGCTTGCGGCGCCGCTCGTCGACGATCCGGAAGGTGATCTTCAGGTGGTCGGGGACGCGGGACAGGTCGAAGTCCTCCGGCGAGACCGGTACTCCGCCCATGCGGTGCAGCTCACGGGCGAGCGTCACCGGCAGCGGCTCCTGGCGGGGCACGGCCGAGTCGAGGAACCGGGTCGCGAAGTTCGGCGCCGGTACGTAGTTGCGGCGGATCGGCTTCGGGAGCGAGCGGATCAGCTCCGTGACGACCTCCTCCCGCAGGCCCGGGATCTGCCAGTCGAAGCCCTCGTCCGTGACCTGGTTGAGGACCTGAAGCGGGACGTGGACGGTCACACCGTCGGCGTCGGCGCCCGGCTCGAACTGGTACGTCACCCGGAACTTCAGCGGTCCCTGCCGCCAGGAGTCCGGATAGTCGTCCTTCGTGACCCCGGCGGCCTTCTCGTTGATGAGCATCTCGCGCTCGAAGTCGAGGAACTCCGGTTCCTCACGGCGCTTGTGCTTCCACCAGGAGTCGAAGTGCGCGCCCGACACGACGTGTTCGGGCACCCGCTTGTCGTAGAAGTCGAAGAGCGTCTCGTCGTCGACCAGGATGTCCCGGCGCCGCGCCCGGTGCTCCAGCTCCTCGACCTCGGTGAGGAGCTTGCGGTTGTCGGCGAAGAACTTGTGGTGCGTGCGCCAGTCGCCCTCGACGAGCGCGTTGCGGATGAAGAGGTCGCGGCTCGCCTCGGGGTCGATCCGGCCGTAGTTCACCTTGCGGTCGGTGACGATCGGCACGCCGTAGAGCGTGACCTTCTCGATCGCCATCACGGCAGCCTGGTCCTTCTCCCAGTGCGGCTCGCTGTACGTCTTCTTGATCAGGTGCTGGGCGAGCGGCTCGATCCACTCCGGCTCGATCCTGGCGTTGACCCGGGCCCACAGGCGCGAGGTCTCCACCAGCTCGGCCGACATGATGAAGCGCGGGGGCTTCTTGAAGAGCGCCGAACCCGGGAAGACCGCGAACTTTGCGCTGCGGGCGCCCAGGTACTCGTTCTTCGCGCCCTCCTTCACGTCCTTCATGCCGATGTGGCTCAGCAGGCCGGCGAGGAGCGAGGTGTGCACGGACTGCTCCGGCGCGTCCTCCTCGTTGAGATGGATCCCCATCTGCTTGGCGACCGTGCGCAGCTGCGCGTAGATGTCCTGCCACTCGCGGATGCGCAGGAAGTTCAGGTACTCCTGCTTGCACATCCGGCGGAACGAGGACGAGCCGCGCTCCTTCTGCTGCTCGCGGATGTAGCGCCAGAGGTTGAGGAAGGCGAGGAAGTCGCTGGTCTCGTCCTTGAAGCGGGCGTGCTGCTGGTCGGCCTGGGCCTGCTTCTCGGCGGGGCGCTCGCGCGGGTCCTGGATGGAGAGCGCGGCCGCGATGACCATGACCTCGCGTACGCAGCCGTTCTTGTCGGCCTCCAGGACCATGCGGGCCAGGCGGGGGTCGACGGGGAGCTGGGAGAGCTTGCGGCCCTGCTGGGTCAGCCGCTTCTTCGGGTCCTTCTCGGCCGGGTTCAGCGCGCCGAGCTCCTGGAGGAGCTGCACGCCGTCCCGGATGTTGCGGTGGTCCGGCGGGTCGATGAAGGGGAACTTCTCGATCTCTCCGAGGCCGGCCGCGGTCATCTGGAGGATGACGGAGGCCAGGTTCGTCCGGAGGATCTCGGCGTCCGTGAACTCCGGGCGGGTGAGGAAGTCGTCCTCGGAGTAGAGCCGGATGCAGATGCCGTCGGAGGTACGGCCGCAGCGGCCCTTGCGCTGGTTGGCGCTGGCCTGGCTGACCGGCTCGATCGGCAGGCGCTGGACCTTGGTCCGGTGGGAGTAGCGGGAGATGCGGGCCGTGCCCGGATCGATCACGTACTTGATGCCGGGGACGGTCAGCGAGGTCTCGGCCACGTTGGTGGCGAGGACGATCCGGCGGCCGGTGTGCGCCTGGAAGACGCGGTGCTGCTCGGCATGCGAGAGGCGGGCGTAGAGGGGGAGGACCTCGGTGTTGAAGAGCTTCTTCTTGAGCAGCGCGTCCGCGGTGTCGCGGATCTCCCGCTCGCCGGAGAGGAAGACCAGGATGTCGCCCGGCCCTTCCTTCTGCAGCTCGTCGACGGCGTCGCAGATCGCGGTGATCTGGTCGCGGTCCGACTCCTCGGAGTCCTCCTCCAGGAGGGGGCGGTAGCGGACCTCGACCGGGTACGTACGGCCGCTGACCTCGACGATCGGCGCGTCGCGGAAGTGGCGGGAGAAGCGCTCGGGGTCGATGGTCGCGGAGGTGATGACGACCTTGAGGTCGGGGCGCTTGGGCAGCAGCTGGGCCAGATAGCCCAGCAGGAAGTCGATGTTGAGGGACCGCTCGTGGGCCTCGTCGATGATGATCGTGTCGTAGGCGCGCAGCTCGCGGTCCGTCTGGATCTCGGCGAGCAGGATGCCGTCGGTCATCAGCTTCACGAAGGTCGCGTCGGGGTTCACCTGGTCGGTGAAGCGGACCTTCCAGCCGACGGCCTCGCCCAGCGGCGTCCTCAGCTCCTCCGCGACCCGTTCGGCGACCGTGCGGGCGGCGATCCGGCGCGGCTGGGTGTGGCCGATCATGCCGCGGACGCCCCGGCCGAGCTCCAGACAGATCTTGGGGATCTGCGTCGTCTTTCCGGAGCCCGTCTCACCGGCGACGATCACGACCTGGTGGTCGCGTATCGCCTCCAGGATCGCGTCCTTCTTCTGCGAGACGGGCAGCTGCTCGGGATACGTGACCGCGGGCACGCGGGAGGCCCGCCCGTCGACGCGCTCCTTGGCCTGGCCGGCCTCGGCGGCGATCTCGTCCAGGACGGCCTCACGGGCCTCGGGCTTGCGGATGCGGCGGGCGCCCTCGAGGCGGCGGCCGAGCCGGTGGGCGTCCCGCAGCGAGACCTCGGCCAGGACGGACTGGAGGGCGGCGAAGGAAGTAGACATACGGAATCCAGGATCGCACCCCGGGCCGAGAACGGGCGAACCGATTTCCCCGGGGTCCGGCCCGTAATATTTCGGGCACGTCGAGCCGAGAGGTACCCCCATGTCCCGCACCGTCCGCGCGCTCGCGGCGCTCGCCGCGCTGGTGGGAGTGGTGCTCGGGGTCCTGGCGTGCGGGACGACGACGGCCGTGGCGAGCACCGCCGTGGTCGTGGACGCGGGGAGCGCGTCGCCGGGCTGCGGCCAGGGTCACACCGCCGACGGAGCCGCCCGGCCGGCCACGCCGCCGCGCCCGAACGGCTTCGGTGAGCTGCTGCCCGCCCTGGCGGGGGAGCGGACGGCGGGCGGGGTCTGGGGCGCCGACCCGGCACCACGGAACCCGCTGCCGGGTCCCGAGCCACCGGAGCTCGTGCCGCCGTCACCCGTGGAACTGTCGATCCTGCGCGTGTAGAGGGCCGGCCGCCGTCGCCGTCAGTCCTCTCTCCCGTCGTGCTCAGGAGCCTTTCCGCATGTCCCAGTCCCAGTCCAAGTCCAAGCCGATCCTGGTCGTCTCCGGGGTGGCCGTAGCCGCCGCGCTCCTCGGAGTCGTCTCGTACACCGCGACCAAGCCCGCGTCCGGGGGCTCGTCGGGCCCGTCGTCCGTCGCCGAGGTCTCCGCCGACCCGGCCGGCGGCGTCTATCCGGAGCTGGAGGCGTACGCCCGCCGCGACGCCTCCGACAAGCTGGCCCTGGGGCGGGCCGACGCACCCGTCGTCCTGATCGAGTACGCCGACTTCAAGTGCGGCTACTGCGGGAAGTTCGCCCGTGACACCGAGCCCGAGCTGATCAGGAAGTACGTCGACAACGGCACACTGCGCATCGAATGGCGGAACTTCCCGATCTTCGGGGAGGAGTCGGAGGCGGCCGCCCGGGCGTCGTGGGCGGCCGGGCAGCAGGGCCGGTTCTGGGAGTTCCACAAGGCCGCGTACGCCGACGGCGCGAAGGAGAAGGGCTTCGGCGAGGAGCGGCTGACCGCGCTCGCCAGGGAGGCGGGAGTCCCCGACCTCGCCCGCTTCGCGAAGGACACGAACGGCGCCGCGGCACGGGCGGCGGTCGGCAAGGACCAGGAGCAGGGGTACTCGCTGGGCGCGACCTCGACCCCGTCGTTCCTGGTCAACGGACGGCCGATCGCGGGCGCGCAGCCGATCGAGACCTTCACGGAGGCGATCGAAGCGGCCGCGAAGGCGGCGAAGGGGAACCGATGACCTCCGACATCGGCTATCTGGCCGCGTTCCTCGGGGGGCTCCTCGCCCTGCTCAGCCCGTGCAGCGCCCTGCTGCTCCCGGCCTTCTTCGCGTACTCGATCGACTCGACGAGCCGGCTCCTCGCCCGTACCGGGATCTTCTACGCCGGGCTGGCCACCACGCTCGTCCCGCTCGGCGCGGCCGGTTCGTTCGCCGGACGGCTCTTCTACGGGCACCGGGACCTGCTCGTGGCGCTCGGCGGCTGGACGATCATCGTGCTCGGTGTGCTCCAGATCCTCGGGTTGGGCTTCGCCTCGCGACGCCTCGCCGAGGTCAGCGGCCGGATCCGCCCCACGACGGCGGTCTCCGTGTACGCCCTCGGGCTGGTCTACGGCCTCGCCGGCTTCTGCGCGGGCCCGATCCTCGGCAGCGTCCTGACCGTGGCGGCGCTGAGCGGAAGCCCGGCGTACGGCGGGCTGCTCCTGGCGGTGTACGCGCTGGGCATGGCGGTGCCGCTCTTCCTCATGGCGCTGGTCTGGGAGCGGTACGAGCTGGGCCGGCGGCGCTGGCTGCGCGGGCGGACGGTCCGCGCAGGCCGTTTCGAGCTGCACACGACCTCGCTGCTCTCGGGGCTCTTCTTCGTCGTGCTCGGCACGCTCTTCCTGGTCTTCGACGGCACGACCGCGCTGCCGGGGCTCCTGTCGGTGGACGACTCGTTCGCGGTGGAGGAGCGGGTGGGGTCGTTGAGCCGTTCGGTGCCCGACTGGGTCCTGCTGGCGGCCGTCGTCGCGGTGGTGGCGGTGGTGCTCGCGGCCAGGGCGTGGCGGGCGCGCCGACGCGCGGTCTGAGGTGGGGGGGGCGCCCGGTCCGCCGACCGGGTGCCCCGCCCTTTCCTTCCGGCGGCCGCCCCGCGGTGCGCACACGAAGAAGGCCCCGTTCTTTCGAACGGGGCCTTCTCTCTGTGGCTGGGGCCGGGGTCGAACCGGCGACCTATCGCTTTTCAGGCGATCGCTCGTACCAACTGAGCTACCCAGCCACGAGACTGTTTCCAGCCTCAGCGATCCTGACGGGACTTGAACCCGCGACCTCCACCTTGACAGGGTGGCGAGCTAACCAACTGCTCCACAGGACCTTGCGTTGTGCGAGCACTAGTCTCGCACAGGATGTTGCGTGCCCCCAACGGGATTCGAACCCGTGCTACCGCCTTGAAAGGGCGGCGTCCTGGGCCACTAGACGATGAGGGCTAGGGGCTCACCTGCGCGCTTCGCAGCGCGTCGGGGACGTGAGAAGCATATGGGATGGCGGCCGCTATCGCCAAAACGGTTTACGCCGGGGCCCGGACCGCCGCTCCCGTCAGCCCCAGCCCAGCTCGTGGAGCCGCTCGTCGTCGATGCCGAAATGGTGGGCGATCTCGTGGACCACGGTCACCGCGACCTCGTGGACGACGTCCTCCCGGCTCTCGCAGTAGCGCAGGGTGGGGCCCATGTAGATGGAGATGCGGTCCGGCAGGACACCGGCGTACCACTCCCCCCGCTCGGTGAGCGGCGTTCCCTCGTAGAGCCCGAGGAGCTCGGGGTCCGAGGGGTCGGGTTCGTCCTCCACGAACACGGCCACGTTGTCCATGACCCGCGTGAGTTCCGGCGGGATCGTGTCGAGGGCCTCGGCCACCAGCTCTTCGAACGCGTCGCGTGTCATCTCCAGCACACCGCCATTGTCCGTGACGGGCGCCCCCTCGCGGGGCGCAGGGCCGAAGGGATCGCGGAGCGACTCGGGTGCCGGGGTTCGTCCCGGGGGCGTGTCCCAGGCGGGGCGAAGGGAGTTGGGCAGCGAAACGCGTTCCCTTCCTGGCTTTTCCGCCCCTTGTGTCCTGGAGGTGCCCTCCGTGCGCCCTTTGCCCACCCGTGTGAGATGGGCCGCCGCCGCGCTGGCGGTCGCCGCCTGCGCCGGTATGAGCGGCTGTATGAGTGTGAGTGACGAGGGCGCGAAGCCGGCGCCCAGCAAGTCCGCGGGGAAGCAGGGCGTGGCGGCCGAGTCGGACGGCGGGGTCGGGGTGTCGGGCCGGCACGGCGGGAGCGGCGGTTCGGGCGGGAGGAGCGGGCCGGACGCGGACGGCGCCGGGTCGGCGTCGCCGGTCCCGAGCGGGTCCGCGTCGCCCTCCGGCAAGCCTGCTCCGGCCGCGCCGGTGGGCCCGGGGGGCAAGCCGCAGCCGGGCCAGGAGCCCGGTGGGGCGGGTGGGGCCGGTGGGCCCAGTGCGCCGGGTGGCGAGGTCACGCCACCGCCGGTCGACCCGCCGGAGCCGACGCCCACGCCGACCCCCGAACCGGAGCCGGAGCCGACCCCGAGTTCCGAGCCGACCTCCGAGCCGACCGGAGCCCCCACCTCGACTCCGGGCGCGGACACCCACATGGGTGCCATGAAGGCGGCGGACGGGCCCGGTGCCTCGGTGGAGCCGGAGGCATCGCCGCAGGTGGGACCGGTGTGATGGAGTCCGGTTTGCCATAGGTGGGGGAGGGTGCGTATGGTGGTAGATCGTTTGATCCCATTGCCCGGCGCCGACACAGAAGAGCGCCGCGTGGCGCGTACTCTCCCTAGCCGTGGCTGGACCGCATTGAGGCGGTCGATTTGCGATTTTCACGGAGTTGACGGGCGCGTGCCGAGACTCCGGAAGGTTTCGCATTTCGCATGTCCATTTTCAGTTCTGACCACGCCGTCATGCCCGAGAGCGACGAGATCGTCGAGGCCCTTGAGGCCACCGAGACCGTCGAGACCGAGGCTTCCGACGCCGCCGAGGCCGAGTCCTCCGAGCCCACCGTCACCTTCGCCGACCTGGGCCTGCCCGAGGGCGTCGTGCGCAAGCTCGCGCAGAACGGCGTGACCACCCCCTTCCCGATCCAGGCGGCGACCATCCCGGACGCCCTGGCCGGCAAGGACATCCTCGGCCGTGGCCGCACCGGCTCCGGCAAGACCCTCTCCTTCGGTCTGCCGACCCTGGCCCAGCTGGCCGGCGGCCACACCGAGAAGAAGAAGCCCCGCGCGGTCATCCTCACCCCGACCCGTGAGCTCGCGATGCAGGTCGCGGACGCCCTCCAGCCGTACGGCGACGTGCTCGGCCTGAAGATCAAGGTCGTCTGCGGCGGTACGTCCATGGGCAACCAGATCTACGCCCTGGAGCGCGGCGTCGACATCCTCGTCGCCACCCCGGGCCGACTGCGCGACATCATCAACCGTGGCGCCTGCTCCCTGGAGAACGTCCAGGTCGCCGTCCTCGACGAGGCCGACCAGATGTCCGACCTGGGCTTCCTGCCCGAGGTCACCGAGCTGCTCGACCAGGTCCCCGAGGGCGGCCAGCGCATGCTCTTCTCCGCCACCATGGAGAACGAGATCGGCACCCTGGTCAAGCGCTACCTGAACGACCCGGTCAGCCACGAGGTCGACAGCGCCCAGGGCAACGTCACCACCATGAGCCACCACGTCCTCGTCGTGAAGCCGAAGGACAAGGCGCCGGTCACGGCCGCCATCGCCGCCCGCAAGGGCCGCACGATCATCTTCGTCCGCACCCAGCTGGGTGCCGACCGCATCGCCGAGCAGCTGGTCGAGGCCGGCGTGAAGGCCGACGCGCTGCACGGCGGCATGACCCAGGGCGCCCGTACCCGCGTCCTCGCCGACTTCAAGGACGGCTACGTCAACGCGCTGGTCGCCACCGACGTCGCCGCCCGCGGCATCCACGTCGACGGCATCGACCTGGTCCTGAACGTGGACCCGGCCGGTGACCACAAGGACTACCTGCACCGCTCGGGCCGTACGGCCCGTGCCGGCCGCTCCGGCGTCGTGGTCTCCCTGGCCCTGCCGCACCAGCGCCGTCAGATCTTCCGTCTGATGGAGGACGCGGGCGTCGACGCCTCGCGTCACATCGTGGGCGGCGCGGGCGCGTTCGACCCGGAGGTCGCGGAGATCACCGGCGCGCGTTCGCTCACCGAGGTCCAGGCCGACTCCGCCAACAACGCGGCCAAGCAGGCCGAGCGCGAGGTCGCCGACCTCACCAAGCAGCTGGAGCGTCTGACGCGCCGCGCCGCCGAGCTCCGCGAGGAGGCCGACCGTCTGGTCGCCCGTTCCGCGCGCGAGCGGGGCGAGGACCCGGAGGCCGCTGTCGCCGAGGTGACGGAGGCCGCCGAGGCCGAGGTCGCCGCGGCCGTCGTCGCGTCCGAGCCGGTCCAGGAGCGCCGCGAGGAGCAGCGCCCGGCGTTCCGCGACGAGCGGGGCAACTACGAGCGTCGTGACCGCGGTGGCGACCGTGGCGGCTTCCGCCGCGACGACCGTCGTGACGACCGCGGTGGCGACCGTGGCGGCTTCCGCCGCGACGACCGCGGTGGCCGTTCCTTCGAGCGTCGTGACAACGACCGTGGCGGCTTCCGCCGCGACGACCGCCCCTCCGGCGGCTTCCGTCGCGACGACCGTCCGTCGGGCGGCTTCAACCGTGACGACCGTGGCGGCCGTTCCTTCAACCGCGACGACCGTCCGTCCGGCGGCTTCCGCCGTGACAACGAGCGTCGGGACAACGACCGTGGCGGCTTCCGTCGCGACGACCGTCCCTCCGGCGGCTTCAACCGTGACGACCGTGGCGGCCGTTCCTTCAACCGCGACGACCGTCCGTCCGGCGGCTTCCGCCGTGACGACCGTCCCTCCGGCGGCCACCGCGGCAGCGACCGTCCGTTCAACCGCGACCGCCGTGACGACCGTCCCTCGGGCGGCTACCGCTCCGGTGGCGGCGACCGCCCGTACGGCCGTCGTGACGACCACCGCGGCGGCGACCACCGCGGCACCGGCTCGACCGGCGGCTCCTTCGGCCGCCGCGACGACAAGCCGCGCTGGAAGCGCAACGGCTGACATCGCGTAGAACGCAGGACAGGGCCCGTACGACACGTCGGTGTCGTACGGGCCCTGTCGCGTTCTGCGCACGGCGGCCTTCCGCCGCGGCCTCGTGGGCGCGGTGGTGGTCAGGCCCCGCGGCGCCTCAGGGCGTAGAAGGCCACACCGCCGAGCAGGAGGACCCCGGCGCCGATGCCGACGGGCAGCGCGAGCTTCGCCCACGCCGATTCGTCGTCCCGGGCGGCCGTCGTGTCGCCGGTCCCGCCCTTTCCGTCGGTGCCGCCCTGCTCGCCGGCCCCGTCCGCGCCGGAGGGAGAGGTGCCCTGGGCCGCGCTGTCGCCGAAGAAGAACACCGGGCCGGTTCCGGGACGCGCCGTGCCGGAGACGTCCACGGTCAGCGAGATCGGTACGACGACGCCCCTCGCCTTGTCGTCCGGCTCGGCGACCTGTGCCTGGATGTAGTACGTGCCGGGCACGTCGTACCCCTGGGAGCCGCCGCTCTGCCCGTCTCCCGGCTCGGTGATCTCCCAGGGCCCGCAGACCCGCTCGAAGTGCCCGGTCCGGCCCGCGAGGAGCTCGGTCAGGTCGTGGTCCTTGTTGCACGGCGTCGACGTGCGCTGGGCGTTGTAGACGGTGACGCTCCATCCGGTCCCGGCGGCGGAGTTGGGGAAGTCGGCCGGGATGTCCACGCCGCCCTTGACCGTCAGCTTCTGGCCCGCCTTCAGCTCCACCCGCCAGAACGGGGCCTCACCGACGGCGATCGACTGACGGTGGGTGCCCGGTCCGATCGGGGTGGCGCTGTTGAAGGAGAAGCCGCCCTCGGCGTCCGCCCCGGTGCGCGGCCGCGGGGTCGGCGCGCCGGCCCCCTGGGTGGTCTTGTCGGCGATGCCGACGAGCAGCTCGACCGGCATCGGCTTGTCGCCGGACCGGGTCACCTCGTTCTCGACCAGGATGCAGCCGATGTCGTTCGGCGCGGGCGTCTCGTCGCCCGATCCGGGCTCGCTGCGGCCGCCGGCGGAGATGATGTTCGCCCAGCCCATCGACTGATCGAACTCCCGCAGCCAGGCGCGGGGTTCGCCGTCGCCCGCGGGGCCGGCGGCGACGGCGATGAGGGAACCGCGCGAGTACCCCTCCTCGGCGACGGCGGTGGCGCTCACCTGCAGCCGCTGGTCCGGCCGCTTCTTGACCCTGTAGTAGAGGTCGCGCCCCCCGGTGAAGCTGTCCAGGTACTGGCCGGGCGTGACCAGCGGAGCGTTCCGGCAGCCGTCGAGGGAACCCTCGACGGGCTTTCCTGTGGCCTGGTAGGTCCGCCAGCCCTTGCGGAACAGGGCGCCCAGACCGGCGGTCAGCGAGTCGGCGTCGTCGGCGTCCGCGTACGACCCGTCGGTCACGTCGGCGATGCACTTCAGCTGCGCACGTGCCGAGGAGGGTGTCCGGAATCCGACCACGTCCACGGCGAGGTCGATGCCCTGCGTCTTGAGTTCGCGGGCCACCTCGCACGGCGGCGGTGGGGCACAGGTGTCGTCGCCGTCCGAGACGAGCACGATGCGGCGCTTCCCGCTCGTGCCGAGGTCCTCGGCCGCCTCGCGCAGCGCGACGCCGATCGGTGTGAACCCCACCCCCTTGAAGCCCGCGACGCGCTTCTTGGCGTCGGCGCGCGCCGCCCGGTCCATCGCCGCGACGGGCAGGACCTGCTGCGTGTCGGCGCAGCCGCGCTTCTCGTCCTTGCCGGGGTAGGTGGCGCCGTAGACGCGCAGTCCCAGCGGGGCTTCCTCGGGTGCGGTGTCGATGATCCGGGTGACCGCCTGTTTGGCGGCGGCGAGGCGCGTCTGGCCTCCGGCGTCGTTCTTGTTCATCGAACCGGACAGGTCGAGAACCAGGTTGATCTTGGCGGGCTCCGGCGCCTCGGGTGCCGCGGGGGTGGCGCTCGCGGTCGCGGCCGGCGAGAGGAGCGCGGCCAGCAGCAGCGAGGAAACGGCGGCGAGCATGCGTCGTCGGTGTGGTCTCGGATGCATGAAGGTGATCTCCAGGAGATTCGTCTGTCGGGCCCTGCGGCACGTGCCGGCCGGGGGAACGGGTGCTCGGACGGTGGGACGCGTTTGTCGGGCCGGGGGGCCGGCGGGGCCGCTGTCGGAGTCGGCTGGACCGTCGGGCCCTGGGGGCTCGACGGTCCGAACCGCGTTGCCGGGCAACGGTCTTGGTGCGCGGTGTCGAACTCGAATGCTTCGACGATAAGCAGATGCGAACGGTTCCAAGATCCCCGAACAATCCGTGGATCTGGCTCCTTTCGGCCGTCGAGCTCAGGGCATCGTTTCGATCGCAATCACTTTTGCGTCGCCTGCGCGTGCCACGGCGGGCCAGGGTCCGGGCCCGGACGGGCGGCATCGCCCGCGGGGACGCCGTGCGCCGCGCCGAGTCCGTGGAAGCCGTGGGCGCGGCCCCGTTCGGCGTCGGCGTCGGCGCGTCACGTCCACCGACGAGCCGTGTCGGATACCCGATCGGTTCCGGGGATCTATGCGGCTATGCTCGGGGGTGATGTGCCGAGGGCCGTTAGCTCAATTGGCAGAGCAGCGGACTTTTAATCCGTTGGTTGTGGGTTCGAGTCCCACACGGCCTACATCAGCCGAAGCGCCCCACCCGGTTCCGACCGGGTGGGGCGCTTCGACGTGTCTGAGCGGGCTACTCGCCGCTGTCCTCGGCACGGGTGTGGGCGACGAGGGCGTTGGCGTGGCCGTGCCCCAGGCCGTGTTCGGTCTTGAGCCAGGAGACGAGCTCCATGTGCTTCGTCAGCGGGGAGGAGCGGATGAGGGTCTTCCACTCGGAGATCGGGCGACCGTACTTCTTCTCGATCGAGGGGAAGTAGGAGGCGGGGCCCTTCACGGCGTCGGTCATGGCGGTGTCCCGTTTCGTCGGTGGGTGGTCGTGGTCGTGTCGAGGATGGCCAGGGCCTCGCGGCCCGGCTATTCGGTGCGTGTGTCCGTGGTCAGACGGGCCGTCACCGCGGTCAGCCACAGCAGGCCGAGGCCCGCGCCCGCGGTGAAGGCGAGGACGGAGACGGCGGAGCCCGCGAAGCCGGCGAGGACGACGACGGGTACGAGGCGTGAGGCCAGGGCCCAGCCGCGGTGGCCGCGGGCGGCGAGCGGTCGGGCCAGGACGAGGAACGCGGCGCACAGCGCGAGGTAGCCGACCATCCCGCCGGCCATGTGGGCCGCGCCGTGCGCGCTCATCGCGGGGACCGCCTCGGGGGCGCCGACCGGGAACCCCGCGCCCGCGTCGGCCGGGAAGGCCGCAGCGGCCAGGAACGAGACGCCGAACACGCCCACGAGGACCGGGGCCCAGGTCCCGCCCGGCCCTCTTCGCAGGGACGCGCGCAGCCCGACCGCCCCCGCGGTCAGCAGGGCGCCGGCGAGCAGGAAGTTCACGGTCTGGATCCAGCCCGCGTCGCCGAGGGCGAGCTGGCTGATCGCGTTGTGGCCGAAGCGGAAGCCCTCGCGTGCGAGCCCCTGGACGACGCCCGCGCCGAGGAACAGGGGGCCCGCCACCATGGCACTCGTGAGCAGCGCCCTCGTCGCCGAACGCGGAACGGCCACGGACTGGTGCGGGGTGCCGAGCGTGTGGGTCATGACGCGCCTTCCTCGTTTCGGTCCTGTCGCGGGTATGACCGACCGCGAGCGGCGGACTCATCGGCGCCTGGGGTGTGCCCTGGGTCACAGCCCTTTGCTCAGTCCTCCAGCCCCGGTACTCCCAGCGCCGCCAGCCGCTCGGGGTCGAAGATGATCTGGATCCCCACGATGCGCTCGTCGACGACCGTGAACGACATGAGCCCGGCCGCCCGGCCGTCCGCGTAGGAGACGATGCCCGGGGCGCCGTTGACCAGGACGTCGCGGTGCGCGCGGCGGAAGCGGGCGAAGGTGAGCGCCTGGTGGACGACCGCCTCGGCGCCGCGGATCAGCTTCGAGGCCGCCGCGAGGGCCTTGCCGCCGTCCGCCCGCAGCACCACGTCCGGGTCGAGGACGGCGAGCAGGCCCTCGAAGTCGCCGCCCTGGGACGCGGCCATGAAGGCGCCGACGACCTCGCGCTGCCGGGTGAGGTCGGGCGCCGGGGCCGGCGCGGCGCTCTGCACGCGCCGGCGGGCCCGGCTGGCCAGCTGGCGCGTCGCCGCCGGGGTGCGGTCCACGATCGGGGCGATCTCGTCGAAGGAGACCGCGAACATGTCGTGCAGCACGAAGGCGAGCCGCTCGGCGGGGCCCAGCGTCTCCAGGACCACGAGCAGCGCGAGCCCCACCGAGTCGGTGAGCAGCGTCTCCTCCTCGGGGTCGCGGGTGGTGCCCTCCGCGCCCCGGACCAGCGGATCGGGGACGTAGTACTCCAGCGGGTCCTCCCGGCGGGAGGAGCGGGAGCGCAGCATGTCGAGGCAGACCCGTCCGACGACCGTCGTCAGCCAGCCGCTGAGATTGCGGACCTCGCCGACGTCGGAGCGGCTGAGCTTGATCCACGCCTCCTGGACGGCGTCCTCGGCCTCGCTCAGCGAGCCCAGCATCCGGTACGCGACCGCCTTCAGGTGCGTGCGGTCGGCCTGGAAGCGCTCGGCCAGGAGGTCCTTCTCGTCCATCGGTGTCTCCCTCGTCGATGCCCGTCACCGGGATGACGGACGGCGCCCGCGAAGCGTGACAGCCGACCCCGCGTCCGTCCGCTGCGTGAGATCCCCTGCCGTCCCCCGCCGATCGCCCGGGATTCCCCGGCCGATCGGTCTCACTGCCGGGGATTGCCACTTCAGCGCCGTGATCTTCGACCGTAGATTTTCATGCATGACGACAACCGCGCAGGTCAACGCCGTACTTCGTACGCCGCCCGCCGCTCCCGAGGCCGCGGCCGCGTACTTCTCCGCCGCCCTCGCCTTCCACGCCGACGTCTCCGACGTCGCGAGCGCCCTCGCCGCCGAAGGCGACCCCGGCTTCGTGGTCCTCGACTCCCGCTCCACCGCCTCCTGGGACCAGGGCCACGTCCCGGGGGCGGTCCACCTGCCGACCGCGCTCATCGCCGAGCAGGCCGAGCAGCTGCTCGACAGGTCCGTGCCCGTGGTCACCTATTGCTGGGGTCCCGGTTGCAACGGTGCGACGCGCGCCGCGCTCGCCCTGGCGCAGCTGGGCTACCAGGTGAAGGAGATGCTCGGCGGCTTCGAGTACTGGGTCCGCGAGGGCTTCCCGTACGAGACGTGGGAAGGCCCCGGGAAGAAGGACGCGGACCCGCTGACGGCCCCGGTCGACGCCGAGGACTGCGGCTGCTGAGCCGGTGCCGGGGAAACCGATTAGGGGATCGGCGCACCATGCCGTAAGGTCGTATTCACCGACGCGGGGTGGAGCAGCTCGGTAGCTCGCTGGGCTCATAACCCAGAGGTCGCAGGTTCAAATCCTGTCCCCGCTACTCAGTAGCAAACGAAGGCCCGGATCCATTCACTGGATCCGGGCCTTCGTCGTGTCCGGGGACAAGCGGGCTTGACCTTTACGCAACGTCAAGATTTAGCGTCTTCCCCATGGAGTGGTCGATCCAGGAGATCGCCAGGAAAGCCGGCACCACCAGCCGCACCCTCCGCCACTACGGGGAGCGCGGACTGCTGGAGCCGAGCCGGATCGGCGCCAACGGTTACCGGTACTACGACCAGGCGGCGCTCGTGCGACTGCAGCGCATCCTGCTGCTGCGCGAGCTCGGGCTCTCCCTGCCCGCCATCGCCGAGGTCCTGGAAGGGCAGCGGGACACGTCCGCGGCCCTGCACACCCATCTGCGCCTGCTCGAACAGGAGCGGGAGCGGATCGGGCGGCAGATCGCGGCGGTGCGGACCACTCTCCACAAGACGGAGAACGGAGAAGAACTCATGGCGGAAGAAGTGTTCGACGGATTCGACCACACGCGGTACGAGGAGGAGGTCACCGAGCGCTGGGGCCGCGACGCGTACGAGAAGGGCGACCGCTGGTGGCGCTCGCTCGACGCGGAGCAGAAGCAGGCGTTCATGGACGAGCAGGCCGGCATCGCCCGCGACTTCGGGCAGGCGGCGAGGGACGGCCTCGCCGCCGACAGCGACGAGGTCCAGGCGATCGCGCGGCGCCAGGTCGCGTGGCTGTCGACGACCACGACGCCGACGAAGGAGTACGTGATCGGCCTCGGCCAGATGTACGTCGACGACCCGCGCTTCGGCCGGAACTACGACCGGCACGGTGAGGGCACCGCCCTCCTCGTCCGCGACGCGATGACGGTCTACGCGGAGCGGAACATGTAGCGCGCCTCGCCCGAAATAAACGGTGTCCGAAACCGGGCACGCCTCTTTGCGGCCGCGCGCTGCCGCACCGTAGCGTCACGCGGACCATGCGTGACGAGACAGCGATCGACGTACGACGGCGGGCGCCCGCCGTCCTCGTCCTGCTCGCCCTCCTCACCCTGCTGGTGAGCGTCTGTCACGGGACGAACGGGCACCATCCGCTCGCCTTCCCCGGCGACCCGACCACCGTCACCGCCCCCGCCCTGCCGCACGGCTGCGAGCGGCCCGGTGAGACGTGGTCCTTCGACGTCCATCTGCCGGCCCAGACGGTCCCGCAGCCCGCGGCGCCCGATGCCGGCGGAGCCGTGCTCCTCGCCGACGACGAGGTCTTCCCCGCCGATCCGCGTGCCCTGTGCGTACGCGACCGGGCGGGACCCGGCCCCGAGCCGGGACGGCTGCTGATCGCCCTCGGAGTGAACCGGAACTGAGCCAGGTCGCACGACACGACCAGGCTCCCTTCGGCGTACCCACTTCAAGGACGTACCCCCTGATGAACAACGTGCTGCCCGGCAGCTCCTTCTCCGTCGCCGCCC
Organism: Streptomyces sp. NPDC047971; assembly: GCF_040653355.1. NCBI lineage: Bacteria > Bacillati > Actinomycetota > Actinomycetes > Kitasatosporales > Streptomycetaceae > Streptomyces > Streptomyces sp. NPDC047971. The sequence continues at coordinate 150,607 of NZ_JBEZNW010000012.1, forward strand.
AGACGGTCGGCAACACCCCCGTGCTGTGGATGGACGACGGCTACTGGGCCAAGCTCGAAGGCTTCAACTTCGGCGGCATCAAGGACCGCGCCGCCCTCCACATGGTCGAACAGGCCCGCCGCCGCGGAGAGCTGCGGCCCGGCGCGCCCGTCGTCGAGTCGACCTCCGGCACGCTCGGTCTCGGCCTCGCGCTGGCCGGTGTGCTCCACGGCCACCCGGTCCACGTCGTCACCGACCCCGGTCTCGAACCGATCGTCGAGCGGATGCTCGTCGCCCACGGCGCCACCGTCCACGTCGTGCCCGAGCCGAGCCCGCGGGGCGGCTGGCAGCAGGCGCGGATGGACCGGGTGGCGGAGCTGCTCGCGGCCCTCGACGGCGCGTGGTGGCCGAACCAGTACGGCAACCCCGACAACCCCGAGGCGTACGGAGGGCTCGCGGCGGAGCTCTCCGCACAGCTCGACCGGATCGACGTCCTGGTCTGCGCGGTCGGCACCGGGGGCCACTCCGCGGGGATCTCCCGCGCGCTGCGGGCCACGTCCAGCCCCGCCCTGGAGCTGGTCGGCGTCGACAGCGTCCACTCCACCGTCTTCGGTCTCCCGGCCGGCGAACGGCTCATGCGCGGCCTGGGCTCCTCCATCCATCCGGGGAACGTCGACCACGCGGCCTTCGACGAGATCCACTGGGTCGGCCCGGCGGACGCGGTCAGGGCCGCCCGGCGGCTGGCCTCGCGTCAGTTCGCCACGGGGGGCTGGAGCGTGGGGGCGGTCGCCCTCGTCGCCGGGTGGCTGGCCCGCACCAGGCCGCGCGGGACACGGATCGCGGCCGTCTTCCCCGACGGGCCGCAGCGGTACTTCGACACGGTCTTCAGCGACGACTTCTGCGCGGCGCACGGACTGCTCGACGCCCCGCCGCGCGAGGAGCCGGCGGCGTACGCGGGCGATGCCCGGGTGGACGGCTGGACCCGCCGCGTCCTGGAGCGGGTCCGATGAGCACGCAGGTCCCGGCCCCCGCCACGGGCGGGATCTGGCGGCAGAGCCGTACCTTCGAGCCCGCGGTACGGCTGCTCCTCCTCAATCAGCTGACCATCAATCTGGGCTTCTACATGCTGATGCCCTACCTCGCCGCGCATCTCGCGGGCGGGCTGGGGATGGCGGCCTGGGCCGTCGGGCTCGTCCTCGGCGTGCGGAACCTCTCCCAGCAGGGCATGTTCCTGGTCGGCGGCGCGCTCGCCGACCGGCTCGGCTTCAAGCCGCTGATCGTCGCGGGCTGCGCGCTGCGGACGGCGGGGTTCGGGGCGCTCGCCTTCGCCCAGTCGCTTCCGGTGCTGGTCGCCGCCTCGGTGGCGACGGGCCTCGCGGGGGCGCTGTTCAACCCGGCCGTGCGGGCGTACCTCGCGGCGGAGGCGGGGGAGCGGCGCGTGGAGGCGTTCGCGCTCTTCCACACCTACTACCAGGCGGGGATCCTGCTCGGACCGCTGGTGGGGGTGGCGTTGACGGGGGTGTCGTTCCGGCTGACGTGCGTGGTGGCGGCGGTGCTGTTCGCCGTTCTGACGCTGGTGCAGCTGCGGCACCTTCCGGTCAAGGGGAAGCCGGCGGAGGCGGTCGAGGAGCGGGGCCAGTTCCGTACGGTGCTGACCAACCGCACCTTCTGGCTCTTCTCGCTGGCGATGACCGGCTCGTACGTCCTGTCCTTCCAGGTCTATCTGGCGCTGCCGCTCGCGGCGGACGGCACGGCGGCGACGACCGCGCTCTTCGTGGTCTCCGCGCTCGTGGCGCTGGCCGGCCAGCTGCGGATCACGGCCTGGTGCCGGCGCCGGCTGACCCGCGAGCGGTGTCTGGTCCTCGGCCTGGTGCTGATGGGCGCGGCCTTCCTGCCGCCGGTGCTCGTGCCCGGGCTCGGCGGACTGCTGCTGTGCGCGGCGGCCCTGGCGGTCGCGAACGCGGTGCTCTACCCGTACGAGATGGACACGGTCGTCGCCCTCTCGGGCGGCCGGTGGGTGGCCACGCACTACGGGCTCTACAACACCGTCTGCGGGGTCGGGATCACCCTGGGGAACCTGGGAACGGGCGCGCTGCTCGATGTGACGGGGTGGTCGGCGACGCCGTGGCTGGTGCTGTGCGGGGTGGGCCTGTCGTGCGCGGGCGCGGTGGGGGCGCTGGGGCGCGGGGGGCGGCTGAGCGCGGACGCGGCCCCGGAGGCACGGGGGTAAGGGGCGGGGGCGCGCGGAGGTGAGGGGCGGGGGCTTGGGAGTGCCCGGCTCGGCGGGTGTCACCCACTCGGCCGAGCGGGGGTCGCCGCACGGCGCGGCTCCCGCCACCCTGGGGAGGGCGCGGTACGGTCCGTCGCCGTGTACGGACCGGGCAGGAGAGCACAGGTGGGGCAGGGGCAGCGAGGTGCCGGCGGCGAGATGGACGTGCGTCCGGGGCCCCGAGCCGAGCGGGCCCGACGGTTCATCCGAGCCCTGCCCCCGCTCGTCATCCTGGGCGGCGTCGTCTTCGACCTCTCCACCCCGCCCGCGTACACGGCCGCCCCGATGTTCTCGGCCGCTCCGCTCATCGCGGCGCCGTTCTTCTCGATGCTGACGACCCTGCTCACCGGTATCGCGGCGATCCTCGCCGGCGTCGGTCTGCACCTCTACAACGACACCGCAGCCGAAATCCCCTCCCTCACCGAGACGTTCACCACCGCCACCGTCGCCGCCCTCGCCCTGCTCATCAACCGCGTCGTGGTGCGCAGCGGCGAGCGGCTGGCCTCGGCCCGGGTGATCGCGGCGGCCGCCCAGAAGGCGGTCCTGCCGACGCCGGCCGAGCGGATCGGCGGTCTCCAGGTGGCGGCTCGCTACGAGGCAGCACAGGCGGACGCGTTCATCGGCGGCGACCTGTTCGCCGTCCAGGACACGCCGTACGGGGTGCGGCTCGTCGTCGGAGACGTGCGGGGAAAGGGGCTGGACGCGGTGGAGGCGGTCGCCATCGTGATCGGCGCCTTCCGGGAGGCGGCCGAGCAGGAGGCGACCCTGGAGGGCGTGGCCCAGCGGCTGGAGCGGGCGTTGGCCCGGGAGGGCATGCGCCGCTCCAGCCTCGACGCCTTCGAGGGGTTCACCACGGCCGTCCTGGCCGAGATCCCGCGGGTCGACGGACGGGTGCGGGTGCTGAACCGCGGCCACCCCGAGCCGCTGCTGCTCCACGCGGACGGGGCCCTGGAGCTGCTGGCGCCGAGCGAGCCCGCGCTGCCGCTCGGCATGGGCGAACTGGCCGCGTGGCCCGACCGCGCGGAGGAGAACGCCTACCCGCCGGGCGCGACGCTGCTCTTCTACACCGACGGGCTCTCCGAGGCGCGCGACTCCGCGGGCGTCTTCTACGATCCGGCCGAGCGGCTCTCGGGGCGGATCTTCCCGGGGCCCGAGGAGCTCCTGGACGCCCTGGTCGACGACGTCCGCCGGTACACGGGCGGGGGCTCCACGGACGACATGGCGCTGCTCGCGGTGAGCCGTCCGGCGACGGGGCAGCCGGAGCGGCGGCGGACGATGCCGGTGGTGCCGTGACCATGCGTAGTGGAGAGGTACCGCTGAGATAACAAGTGACACACCGTCAGTTCTTTTCCCTCCGTACAGGGGTTTACTGAAGCGTGGTCAAATCGGTCTGTACCGCCTTAATCTCGTGAACGATCAAGAGGAACGGCTTGGAATCCCACCGTCCTGTCTATTAACGTTCGATAACGCAGCGCGGTCGTCCCAGCCGTCGCAAGAGACGGCACCGTGCGCGTGCGCCGAATCCTGAAAGGGAACCGGGGAACCACCACTTGGGGTGAATCGGGCACCGTCGCACCCGTGCGACACCGCCCGTAGGAGACCTTCCTGCTCCGAACCCGTCAGCTAACCCGGTAGGCGAGAAGGAAGGAAAGGAGTACGCCTCCGTGGCGTCCAACACCCCTGCGCCCGAAGACACCTTCGACGGGTTCCAAGCGTTCGGTGCTCCGGGCGCCGCCGGTTCGGACGACGCCACGGCGTGGGGGGAGTGGAACCCCACCGAGGACTCCCTTCGCCAGCAGGCCCGCTCCGGTGGCCGCCACCGTGTCGTGAAGCAGCGCTCGGCCTTCGCCCGCTCCTCCACCGTCCTCGGCGTCGGTGTCATCGCGGCGGTCGGCGCCGGTGGCATGGCCACCGCCAAGGACAAGCCCCCGGTCTCCATCTCGCTCCCGGACCTGAACCTCCCGGACGCCTCCGAACTGCCGGGCGTCGGCGAGCTCATCTCCGACGAGGACGGCGCGGGTTCCGGGACGAACAACCCGCAGCCGCTCACCGCCACCCTCGCCCTCCCGGCCGACGACGCCGCGAAGATCGATGGCGGCTCCGCCGCCGAGTCCACCGCCGACGCCGGCGAGGCACTGCGCGCCCGCATCCTCCAGCAGGCCGAGCAGCAGCAGGCGTCCGCCGACGCGGCCGAGAAGGCCGAGGCGGAGAAGCAGGCGGCCGAGAAGGCCGCGGCCGAGGCGGCGGCGAAGGCCGACGCGGCCGAGAAGGCCGCCGCGGAGGCGAAGAAGAAGGCCGAGGCCGAGGCCGCGGCGAAGGCCGAGGCGGAGCGCCTGGCCAAGCTCGCCGCCAGCTACTCGCTCCCCACCTCCTCGTACACCCTCACCTCCACGTACGGCCAGTCCGGCTCCATGTGGTCCTCCGGCTACCACACCGGCCTCGACTTCGCCGCGCCCACCGGCACCCCGGTCAAGGCGGTCCACGGCGGCACCATCAAGTCCGCGGGCTGGTCCGGCTCGTACGGCTACCGGATCGTCCTGGAGCTGGAGGACGGCACGGAGGTCTGGTACGCGCACCTGTCCTCGATGACGGTGAGCGTCGGCCAGTCCGTGGGCACCGGCGAGACGATCGGCCGCGTCGGCGCGACCGGCAACGTGACCGGCCCGCACCTGCACCTGGAGGTCCACACCGCGGGCGGCGACGGCATCGACCCGGCGGCCTGGCTTCGGGACAAGGGCCTGTCGGTCTGACCCCACCGGGCGGACGAGGCCACTGAGCCTTTCGACGCGCCCCGGCGCGCTCCTCGCCCGGGGCGCGTCTTCGCGTACGGCCTTCCCGCGCTCCTCGCGCGGGGCGCGTCCCTCGCGCACGGCCCCACGACTCCGGCAGTCCTGGCGGCACCCCCCCGACGTCAGGGCTGCCGGAACACCCCTTCACCCCCGACCCCGTCGGGACCGGCCGCACCCGGCCCGCCGACCGGCCCTAGCTCCGGTAGGGGTTGTAGCCGCCGTAGTCGAGGTACTGCGGCGGGGCCCAGACCTGGCCCGTCGCCCGCGCCGCGTAGGTCAGGGCGGGGGAGGCGACCGACTTGCGCTGCCACAGATGGTGGAGCAGCTCCTGCTCGCGGGCGATGAAGTCCGGGCCGCCCGCGCCGCGCAGAGCGCGGTGCCGCAGGAAGGCGAGGGTCGTCGCGAACGCCTCGTACTCCCCGACCGCGACGGCGGCCGACGCGCCGTACGTACGGCGGGCGAAGTCCCGGGCGAGGGAACGGGCCCGCATCGAGGAGAGCGCCAGCGGCTCGGCGGGGGAGAGCCAGCCGGCCGCCGCGTACGCCGGGAGCTGCCCGGATATCGTCCGCAGCTCCCGCTGCCTGCTCCATATCGCCAGCCACGTCAGCAGCCCGAAGGCGGGCACCATGAAGATGCCGTACACCACGATGAAGCCCCACGGTCCGAGGACCGTCGCCGAGCTGTTCCACAGGGCGTGCACGCCCATCGAGAGGACGAGCCCGGTCACCGGCAGCAGGACGCGGCGCACGCGCTGACGCCGGGTGGCCAGAGCGGCGAAGCCGAAGCCGAGACCGGTGAGCACGGTGAAGAGCGGATGCGCGAACGGCGACATCACGATCCGTACGAAGAAGGTGCCGGCGGTCATCGAACCGATGCCGGACGTGCCGATCTCCTGGTCCTCCCCGAAGGCCCGGCCGAGATAGAGGATGTTCTCGGTGAAGGCGAAGCCGCTGGCGGTGAGGCCCGCTATCACCACGCCGTCGACGAGACCGGTGAAGTCGCGGCGGCGCAGCAGGAAGATCAGCAGGACGGCGGCGGCCTTGGCGCTCTCCTCGACCACCGGTGCCACGACCGTGGCGCCGAGGGTGTCGGCGGAGGCCGGGTCGGCGGTCGCGGTGGCTATCCATCGGACCGCGAAGGAGTTGGCCATGATCGAGACGAGCGCGGCGGCGAACGCGCCCCAGCAGAACGCGAAGATCAGGTTCCGCCAGGGGCCCGGTTCGACGCGGTCGAGCCAGCGGAAGGCGGCGACCAGCAGAGGCACCGGCAGGACGGCCAGACCGAGGCCGACGAGGAAGCCCTCGGTGCCGGTCTCGTCCCGCACGATCGCGAGGATCACCAGCGCGCAGAGCGCCAGCAGTGTGAACACGGCGACCACCCGGACCACCCTGCTGCGCCAGAAGGCGCGGCGGGGCCGGTAGCGCCACTGGGCGCGGTCCGGGACGGCCGGGAAGGCGGGCTCCTCGGTGTCCCGGGCGGGGACGGGCACGTGGTTCGACACGTCAGCGACCCTAACGACAGGAACTGACAGCCCGCGAGGGAGTTCCGCCCCCGGCCTCCTACGCCCTGGCGAAAAGCAGGTCGTGCACGACGTGGCCCTTGTCGAGGCCCTGCCCCTCGAAACGGGTGAGGGGGCGGAAGGCCGGGCGGGGTGCGTAGCCGCCGTCGGCCTGGGTGTTCTCGAAACCGGGGTGGGCGGAGAGCACCTCGAGCATCTGCTCGGCGTACTCCTCCCAGTCGGTGGCGCAGTGCAGGACGGCACCGGGCTTCATCCGGGTCGCGAGCAGCGTCAGGAACTCGGGCTGGATCAGGCGCCGCTTGTGGTGACGCTTCTTCGGCCAGGGGTCCGGGAAGTAGACGCGGCAGCCGTCGAGGGCGTCGGCGCCGAGCATCTCGCGCAGCAGGATGATCGCGTCGCCGTTGGCGACCCGGACGTTCTCGAGGCCGTTGCGGTCGGCGAGACCGAGGAGGTTGCCCTGCCCGGGGGTGTGGACGTCCACGGCGAGGATGCCGGTGCCGGGGTCGGCGGCGGCCATCTTCGCGGTGGCCTCGCCCATGCCGAAGCCGATCTCCAGGACGACGGGCAGACCGCCGAACATCTCCCGCAGATCCAGGATCCGCTTGCCGTCGATGTCGAGACCCCAGTCGGGCCACCGCTTGAGCATCGCCTCGGCCTGCCCCGCGGTGACGCGGCTGCGGCGGGGCTGGAAGCTGCGGATACGCCGTTCGTGGTGCGAACCGGCGGGATCGGGCAGCGGCCCTTCCCCGGCGGCGAACCTCTGGCTGCCCCGCTGGAAGACGACGGGCTCGGCGACGGGGCGGGTGGCGGTTTCTCGAGACTCAGACACAATGCCCACAATTCTACGGGCGCGCTCACCCCACTCCGCTGTGGCGCTGACTACAGGAACGACAGGGCCCTCGTGGCGATCTCCCGGCCGATCGGGAGGGAGGCCGTCGCCGCCGGGCTCGGCGCGTTCAGCACATGGATCGTCCGCGGGGCCTCGCGGATCAGGAAGTCGTCCACGAGCGTGCCGTCCCGCAGCACCGCCTGCGCCCGCACGCCCGCGGGCGCCCGCCGCAGATCCGTTTCCTCCACCACCGGCAGCAGTCGGCGCACGGCCTCCGTGAAGGCCCGCTTCGACAGCGACCGCCGAAGCTCCCCCGCTCCGTACCGCCAGTGCTCCCGCGCGATCTGCCACGCCCCGGGCCACGCCAGCGTCCCCGCCAGGTCGCCGGGCCGGACGGCCGACCAGCCGTATCCCTCGCGGGCCAGCGCCGGCACCGCGTTCGGTCCCACGTGCACGCCGCCGTCGACGCCCCGCGTCAGATGGACCCCGAGGAAGGGGAAGGCCGGGTCGGGCACCGGATAGACCAGGCCGCGCACCAGAAACGGGTCCGCCAGCTCGTAGTACTCGCCGCGGAAGGGGACGATCCGCATCCCCGGCTCGTCGCCCGCGAGGCGCGCCACCCGGTCGCAGTGCAGCCCCGCGCAGTTCACCAGGACCCGTCCCCGCACCACCGCCCCGGCGGCCGTGCGGACGGCGACGCCCCAGGGCCGGCGGTCGACCGCGGTGACCTCGGAGCCGTACAGGATCCGAGCCCCGGAGGACTCGGCGAGCTGCGCCGCCACCGCTCCGTAGTCGCAGATCCCGGTCGTGCCGACATGGATCGCGGCGAGCCCTCGCACGCGCGGTTCGTACTCGCTGATCTGCGCGGGGCCGAGTTCGCGCACCGGGATGCCGTTCTCCCTGCCGCGCTGCACGAGCGCGTGCAGCCGGGGCAGCTCGTCCCGCCCGGTCGCGACGATCAGCTTGCCCGTGACCTCGTACGGCAGGCCGTACTCGGCGCAGAACTTGACCATCTCGGCCGCGCCCGCGACCGCGAACCGGGCCTTCAGGGACCCCGGGCGGTAGTAGATCCCGCTGTGGATCACCCCACTGTTCCGCCCCGTCTGATGGAGGGCCGGGCCGTGCTCCTTCTCCAGGACCGTCACGCGGGTGCCGGGCGCGGCACGGGTCAGGGCGTACGCCGTCGACAGACCGACGATCCCGCCGCCGACGACGAGCACATCGCAGTCCACGTCGCGTACCGACCGTGCGGACACCGACACCTGCACCACCTCCCACCCCGATAGTGCACTGACCCACTGACAATGCGGTTAAACACGGTGGGACACGCGTCACGCCGGAGCCATCAGCAGCGGGCGCGCTCGCTCACGCAGCTCGATGACCCGCGGCTCGTCCCCGTACGGCTCCAGTCGGTGAAGAAGATCCCTGACGTACTCGGTGGTGCGGGCGGACGAGATCCGGCCCGCCACCTCCACCGCGCGCGTGCCCGCCGCGCACGCCGCGTCCAGATTGCCCGACTCCAGCTCGGCCACCGCCGACACCACGAGCCGCAGCCCGTGCGAGCGGACGAACTCCTCCGTCGGCCGGGACAGCGCCTGCTCGGTGAAGCGGCGCACCTGGCGCGGCGCCTTCAGGTCCCGGTAGCACTCGGCGGCGTCCGCGCAGAACCGGTCGTACGAGTAGAAGCCGAGCCACGACGGGTCGGCGTCGCCGTCCCGGGACCGCTCCAGCCAGCCCTCGGCCGCCTTCAGCGCGGCCGCGGCCGCCGGTCCGTCGTTGGCCTTGGCATGGGCCCGCGCCTCGACGAGCCGGAAGAAGGACATGGTGCGGGCGGTGGCGAGCCCGCGGTTGCGCTCCAGGGCGGCCTGGGCGAGGTCCACGCCCTCGTCGGCGAAGCCCCGGTAGGTGGCCTGGAGGGACATGGAGGCGAGGACGTATCCGCCGAGCGGCACGTCGGCCGCGGCGCGCGCCAGCCGGAGCGCCTGGATGTAGTAGCGCTGGGCGGCCTCCTGCTGACCGGTGTCGAAGGCCATCCAGCCGGCCAGCCGGGTCAGCTCGGCCGTGGCGCCGAAGAGCGCCCGGCCGACCTCGTCCGAGTACGAGCCGAGCAACAGGGGTGCGGCGTCGACCCGTAAGCACTCCGGGACCATCGAGGAACGCCAGTCACCGCCCCCGTACTTGGAGTCCCACCGCCGCGCGTCCTCGGCCGCCTCGCGGAGCTTGGCGACGTCGCTGTGGCCCACGCGCGCGTGGGGACCGGTCTCGGGTCCCTCGGGCCCCGGGCCCTCGACGGGGTCGAGCAGGCGCTCGACGGACGCGTCGGCGGGCGTTATCAGCCAGCGGGAGGCGGGGGTCGCATAGGCGCTGACCGCGAAGGATCCCGCCAGCGACTGCCAGATCCCACCGCCGCCGGCACGTCGGCCCGCGAGGTCGAGCCGGTACAGCTCGGTGGCCGAGCGGACCGCCTCGCCCACGTCGCGCGGGAAGGCGAGACCCACCTCGGGCGCCGGGTCGGCGTCGGCGAGGCCGATCTCGTGCAGCGGCACCGGCCGGCCGAGCTTCTGGCCGATCGCGGCGGCGATCAGATGCGGCGCGGCGCCCTGCGGCACCATGCCCTTCGACACCCAGCGGGCCACCGAGGTCTTGTCGTAACGAAGCGTCAGGCCCCGTTGCGCCCCGAGGTCGTTGACGCGTCGCGCCAGACCGGCGTTGCTGATTCCCGCGAGGGCGAGAACCGTGCCGAGCTTTTCGTTCGGCCCGCGTTGCTCCCTGGACATGACGCCACCCCTCGACACCCAAGACGGCCGCCACGACGCCGGGCATAGGCGTGCGGCATTCGTAAACACAGCGTAGTTCGCCGCATCCCTACCGTTAAGGGGCGGAGTTCCGTATGGCGGGATTGTTGTGTGAACAGACGGATGGGGGCCGGATGGCGTAGCCGCGTCGGCGCTCGGATCGCGGGGCGGCGCCCGTGGGGGCGGCGCCGGGCGCGTGCTCCGGTTGTGTGGCCGTGCGCCCGGCCGTGCGCTCTCGCCCGGTCGGAGCGGGAGCGCTTCCATGAGTGCTGCGTGGGTCGGCCCACCCGGCTGTGGACCGGTGGGCTGGGGGATACCGCCGCCCCGCTCCCCGCGGGCGGCGGACGGCTCCGGGAGGCGGACTGCGCCTCCCGGACTGCCGGACTCTCCCAGGGACGGCCGGCTTACTCCTCGCGCCGCCGAGAATGGCCGAATGACGACGGTGCGCGAACCGGCCACAACTGGCCCATGCCAGGGGCGCATTCGCCTTTGCGCGCGCGACCCCGGAGACCCTCCTCCGCGCCGTTGTCGTGGCAGCATGTTCCTCCACTGAACTCTTGTGGAGGCGCCGATGCGATGGCTGGTGGGCTGGAGCAGTGTCGCCGCGAGCTTCGGTCCGACGGGAACGGCCGGTGCCGTGGGGGGTGCGTCGTCCGAGGGGCGCACGGTCCAGCCGGTGGGCGCCCAGCCGCTCTGGGGCGACCCCGATCCGCTGTGGGCGGTCGGCGACTGGCGCCCCGACGAGGTGCGACTGATCAGCATCGACACGCACACCCGACTCGCCGTCCTGGGATGCTGCGCGGCGAGCGACGAGGAGCTGAGGCTCGGGCTCCTGACCGCGCGCGGGGGCGCACTGCGCCATCTCACCGCCTGGGCCGGCAGCTACACCGCCGTCGTGCAGGTCGGCCGCCGGATCACCGTCACGGGCGATCTGGCCGGCGCCCGGCCGGTGTTCCACACCCCGTGGGCCAACGGCACGGCGTACGCGACCGCCGCCCTGCCGCTCGCGGACCTCATCGAGGCCCAGCTCGACATCGGGCACCTCGCCGCGCTGCTCGCCTGCCCCGAGACCCCCGAGGCGCTGCGCGACTCCACACCGTACGAAGGGGTGAAGCGGGTGCCGCCCGGGCACGCGCTGATCCTGCGCGAGGGCTCGCGGGAGATCACCGGGTACGAACCGGTGGCCTCGCTCGCGGTCGCCGCGGCCGAGGTCGAACCGCGCCGGGCCGTGGAGGGCGTACGGGACGCGCTGGTCGACGCCGTACGGGCCAGGCTCACCGCCCCCCGGCACGCGCCGGACTTCCCGCTGCCGGACCCCGGGCCCGTCCCCGGCATGGGACCCGCCGAACGGCGGGCGGCCCGGGGCGGCGGCCCCGCGCCCGGGATCGGCGCGGACCTCTCCGGTGGCAGCGCCTCGGGCACGCTCGCGCTGCTGGCGGCCGGCCTCCCGGGCGTGCCCGGGACGATCCTCGGGCACGGCACGGGCGCGGGGGAGCGCCTGCTGGCGGTCACCTTCAACGACCTGACCGCTCTGGGGCCTTCGGGCGGCGCGTCGGTCCCGGAGGCCGAGCTGGAGCGGGCCCGGACGATCGCGGAGAACCCGCGGCTGCACCATGTGGTCGTGGCCGCGGGCGAGGAGGCGCTGCCCTACGCCGAGCTGGACGGTCCGCTGACCGACGAGCCGGGCCCCTCGCTCGTGGTCGCCGACCGGCACCGGCGGCGCCTCGCCGGCGGCAGCGCGGACCACTTCACGGGACTGGGCGCGCGGCAGGTGCTGGACGCGCACCCGGCGCGCCTGGCCGATCTGCTGATGGACCGGCGGCGCAGGTCGCTGGTGCGGCCGGTGACGGCGCTCGCCAAGGCCACCGGGCCGTCGGCGGGTTCGCTGCTGGTGCCGCTGACGGTCTACCGGGCGGCTCGCCGGCTCGCCCGTACCCCTTACCGGTCCGGCCTGGAGGTGGCGGCGACCCGGCTCCTGGAGGCGAACCGCCCGGGGCAGGCGCCCTTCGGTCCCCTGGAGGCGTCCCTCTCGGCGCTGACCTGGTCCCGCCCCGGTCCCGCCGCGCGGTGGCTGACGGGCGAGGCACTGGCTGAAGTATCGGTTCGCCTGAACCGGGCGGCGACCCTGCCGACATCGGTGCAGCGGCCGGGGGAGGCACGCGCGCGTGCGGCCCTCGCCAGAGCGGCGGGCGACCACCGGGTCCTGGAGCAGGCGGCGGAGATCCGCGGCCAGCGGCTGCACGCGCCCTTCCTCGACAACCAGGTCGTACGGGCCTGCCGCGACCTCCCCGAATCACTGCGGGTCCAGCCGGGCGCCAGGGCCGCCGTCCTGCGCACGGTCCTCGCGGGCGCGGGCATCCACGACCTTCCGCCGGGCTGGGGCACGCCGAACCCCGCGGTGCCGGCCTCGGCCGTCCGCGCGGGCCTGCGCGCCGCGCTCCCCGACCTCATGGCCCTGTTCTCGGCCCCGCTCCTCGCCGACGCGGGCCTGATCGAGGCCCGCGTGGTCCGCAAGGCCCTGCGCGCCGCCTCCGAGGGCGAACCGGTCCCCCTGGACGGCCTCGCCGACCTCGTCTCCACCGAACTCTGGCTCCACCGCCTCCTGGCCCGCCGCGGCACCTGCTGGACGGGCACGGAGGCCCCACCGCGCCAACGGGCGGTGGTGGGCCCGCTGGTGCCGTCGACACGGTCGCTTCCGGCGTGAGGGCCACGGGGGTACGGGGTACGCGCGGTGGGCTGCTCGACGCAACGTGACGGCACGCTCGCGCGCGTGAACGTCCTCCGGAACCCCGCCCGGGCGTCGGGCCTACGCCGGGAGCGTCGCACCCTTCGCACGCGACACCTCCGAGTTCAGAGCCCCGTCCCTCCCGCTCACACGCAGCTGATCCGGGACTGCGCCCAGTCCGCCACCGCCGCCCGTCCGAACGGGGTGTTCTCCTCCACCACCAGGCGGATCGTCTTCCGGCCGGCGAGGCCGACGTGCACGGGGACCGCGGGGTCGCCCGGCCGGATCACCTCGGATCGCCACAGCCGCTCGTCGTCGCCGTAGACGGAGAAGCGGACGCCGCCGACCCGCAGGGGAGCGCTCAGGTCGTCGACGCCGACGACCGCGTCATAGCCGGTGCACCGGCGGTTCAGATCGATCGTGAGGGCGGACGGCGCATGCACGCTCACCCCATGCGCGTACCGCGTACCGGCGATCGCCAGACCGTCCCGCTGCCACATCCAGCCGCTCTCCCCGAGCCGCACCTCCGGCTCGGTGCCGTCGCCGAAGATCCCGTACTCCAGCCGGTTGACCTGGTACACGGTGGGCGGAGCGGGCGGCGGGGTGGGCTTCGGAGTGGGCGTGGGGCTGGGCTTCGGCTTCGGGGCGGGAGCCGGCGGGGCCGGCTTCGGGCTGGGCGTGGGACTCGGCTTCGGGGGCGGAGTGGGCGTCGGTGTCGGCTCCGGGGCCTGTACGGGCGGCGCCGGCGGCGGAGTGGGCGTGGGCGTCGGCTTCGGCGGCGGTGTCGGCTCCGGCGGCGCGACGGGCACCACGGCCGGCGGCGACGGCACGGGCTGCGCGACGGGCTGCGGATCGCCGGACAGCGCCCACACCAGACCCGCGGTCGCCGCGACCGCCACGGCCGCCGCGATGCCGGCCTTCGCGGGGGCACCGAGCCCCTCGGCGGCGGCAGCGGAGGACGCCCCGGCCGACGTCGACGAACCGGCTCCCGTCGCGGCGGCGGCCGCACCGGCACCGGCCGCGCCCGCCACACCACCGGCCACGACCCCCGCGGCCTTGAGCGAGTAACCGGCGGCGAACCAGCCGATGACGGCGATCGGCAGCAGCGCGGGGATCCCGGCGTTGACATGGGCCAGTTCACCGGCGGCGAGCCGGCACTTGGCGCACTCCTCCAGGTGCTTGCGCAGCCCGCGCTCGGCCCGCATCCGCAGCCCGCCACGCGCATAGGCGCCGAGCCGGTCGGCATAGCGGGAGCAGTCCCCGCCGGCGGTCAGGGACTGGCTGACATGAGCCTGGAGGTACGCCTGCTTGAGGCCCTCGCGGGCCCGACTGGCGAGCACGGCCGTGGCGTTGGCGGTCAGCCCGAACAGCGGCGCGACCTCGCTCGGCGACTCCTCCTCGACCGTGGTGTGCCACAGCACGGCCTGCCACCGCTCGGGCAGCGAGCGGAACGCCTGCAAGGCCAGCGACTGCTCGGCCTCGTGCATGGCGAGGACATCGGCGCCGAGATCGAGGCCCGCCCCGAAGGACGCGCTCTGGTCCGAGACCTCGGAGCCGCGGGCGGCCTGCGCCGCGAACACCGCGAAGTCCTCGACCAGATGTTCCCGCTTCTGCGTCCGCGTCCAGTTCGCGGCCACCCGCCGGACCGTGGTCAGCAGATACGCGCGGACGGCCTGCTCGGGCCCCGCCCCGCCCCGAACCGCCTGGAGCGTGCGGGCGAACACCTCCGCCGTCAGGTCGTCGGCGGTGTGCGCGTCGCGGCAGCAGGTCCTGGCATAGCGCCGCACGGCGTCGGAGTGGCGGCGGAACAGCTCCGCGTACGCGCTGTCGTCGCCGTCCCGCATCAACTGGACGAGATCGGCGTCGGACGGCGGCAGTTCGAGGGGCGGCGGCAGGACGGAGGCGGACTCATCGGCACCGTCACCGGCCGCGCCGAGCCCGCCGTCACGCTGCGCGGGCACGCTGGGATCGGCGGACCCCGGTCCGGCGGAACCCGGCGACGAGAGTGAAGCGCCCGCGGGCGCGCCCGACGAGCCTCCCGGCCCGCCCTGGCTCGGCACCTGCCGGGAAGACAGGCTCCCGGTCTCCGTGGCACCGCCGACGCCCAGTGCATCGTCCCGACCGTCACCGCTCATCGCGGAAGCCCCCGTACGCACCCTCAGACCCGAACACCGGCCCAGCGTGCCACAGAGCGCAGAATGGCCGAACCCTCCCGTCCACTTACCACTCGTCCGGGGCGACTTCCTGCATCCGGGCGTAACCGCTCACCCGTTCGTGCAATGCTCAACAGTCCGCCCGGACCGATCGACGCCTCGTCCGGCACCCGCTGCCACGAGCCCGGCCGGCCCCCGCTACCGCGAGCGCAGACCCTCCAGAAGGATGTCCAGGAGCCGCGCCGAGGCCGCCGCCTGCTGCGCCGCGTCCGGCAGCGCGGGCGCCGCCGTGGCGATGACCAGCAGGACGTCCGCCACGGTCACGTCCGTCCGCAGCTCGCCCGCCTCACGGGCCCGCTCGACCAGCCGCCCCACGACCTCCAGGAGCTCCGCCGCCCCGGCGTCGTCCGGCTCCGCCTCCGCCACCGCACGCGGTCCGGCCACACGCTGCTCGGCCTGATCGCCGACGTTCCGCTGGTGCGGCACGCGAGCCGCGTCCTCCGCCGACCGCGCCGGCAGCACCAGGTCCTCCGCGTCCACGCCCACCCGCAGGATCTGCGGCGGCAGCAGCCGCCCGGCGCCCGAGGCGACCGAGGTGCGCAGGAAGCGCGAGAGCGCCGACCAGGGCTCCTCCTCCTGCCCGAGCGCGGCACGGGCCTGGTCGGTCAGCCGGGAGGTCTCCTCCTCGGCTATCCGTCGCACCAGGACGTCCTTGCTCGGGAAGCGACGGTAGACCGTGCCGACGCCGACCCGGGCGCGACGGGCCACGTCCTCCATCGGCGCCCCGTAACCCAGTTCACCGAAGACCTCGCGCGCGGCGCGCAGGACGTGCTCCAGATTCCGCTGCGCGTCCACCCGCAGCGGAGCCGAGCGGCCCACCGGCGCCGTCACTCCCATCCGTCCGTCGACCGAACCGTCCGTCGTGCCGACGACGGCCTGCCAACGCGAATCCTGCATGTGCATAAGCGTTCCCCCGCTCATGATGTCTCCCCCCGGAGACTCCCCGCCCTGCTGACACGGGATCGACCGGACCCACGCACTGGTCTACGCGCAGCGATCCGATACCCCGACGAGGTACGAACATAGTTGAGACGAGGTCAATTCAGAAGGGGGAGTTCCGCACGGTGCGCCCCCCGATCGGAGCAAGGGCCTGAACTCTCCCGATTCTGACCCCCCGATTCCCCTCGCGCGCCCACTCTGACCTGCGCACTTCCCGCAGTACCCACGGCGTGCGCCACCCCACGCCTCCACACCCCGCCGGTCACACAATTTGCCGGGCCTGTGGACAAACCCCGGACGGCGTTGCGTCATGGGACAGTGACCGAACCTGTGCGCATTCTCGTTGTCGGCGGTGGCTACGTCGGGATGTACACCGCGCTGCGCCTGCAGCGGCAGCTCAAGACCGAGCTCAGAAGCGGTGCGGCCGAGATCGTGGTGGTCACACCCGAGCCGTACATGACGTACCAGCCCTTCCTCCCCGAAGCGGCCGCCGGCTCGATCTCCCCGCGCCACGTCGTCGTCCCGCTCCGCCGCGTCCTCGACAAGTGCCGGATCGTCATCGGCGAGGTCCACGCCGTCGACCACGCCAAGCGCACCGCGACGCTCTCCACCCTCGCCACCGAGGAGGAAGGAACCGGGAGCACCCAGCTCACCTACGACGAACTGGTCATCGCGCCCGGCTCGATCTCCCGCACCCTCCCCGTCCCCGGCCTCGCCGACTACGCCATCGGCTTCAAGACCGTCGAGGAGGCCATCGGACTGCGCAACCACGTCATCGAGCAGATGGACATCGCCTCCTCCACCCGCGACCCGGCCCTCCGCGACGCCGCCCTCACCTTCGTCTTCGTCGGCGGCGGCTACGCGGGCGTGGAGGCGCTCGCCGAGCTGGAGGACATGGCCCGCTACACCGCGCGGTACTACCACAACGTCAAGCCCGAGGACCTGAAATGGGTGCTCGTCGAGGCGTCGGACCGGATCCTGCCCGAGGTCGGCGAGAAGATGGGCAAGTACGCCATCCGCGAGCTGCGCGGCCGCAACATCGACGTACGCCTGGAGACCCGCCTCGAATCCTGCGAGGACCGGGTCGCCGTCCTCAGCGACGGCACGCGCCACCCCACCCGCACGGTCGTCTGGACGGCGGGCGTCAAACCCGCACCCGTCCTCGCCGCCACCGACCTGCCGCTCAACGGCCGCGGCCGGCTCAAGTGCACCGCCCGGCTCACCGTCGACGGCGTCGAACACGCCTGGGCGGCAGGCGACGCCGCCGCCGTCCCCGACATCACCGCGCAGGAGCCGGGCGCCGAGTGCGCGCCGAACGCCCAGCACGCCCTGCGCCAGACGAAGGTGCTCGCCGAGAACATCGCCGCCTCCCTCCGCGGACAGCCGCTCAAGGAGTACGCCCACAAATACGCCGGCTCCGTCGCCTCCCTCGGCCTTCACAAGGGCGTGGCACACGTCTACGGTCGCAAACTCAAGGGCTACCCGGCCTGGTTCATGCACCGCGCCTACCACCTCAGCCGCGTCCCCACCTTCAACAGGAAGGCCCGTGTCCTGGCCGAATGGACCCTGTCCGGCCTGTTCAAGAGGGAGATCGTCTCGCTCGGCTCGCTGGAACACCCGCGCGCCGAGTTCGAACTCGCAGCCGCGCCGCCGCCGCCCAAGAACGGTCCGAAGCCCGACTGACACCGATGTCAGTACGGTCGGTCACACTGGACGTGTGACCATAGGTGGGCTCACACCTGCACAGAGTGACTCAGCACGGCCAACGACACCACGAGGCATACAGATCCGTGAACTTCACCCGTTGGAGCGCCCGACTCCCCGGCACGCAGCGCCGCACGGCGGCGCGGGGGACCGAGGGCTCCGTGCCCGCGGCCCGCGGGGAGTACGAGCAGCAGCCTGAGCCCCTCCCCGACGAGGTCCCCGCCCTGGAGGACTTCTCCGTACGGGAGATCATCGGCCGACTCCCCGGCCTGGTCGCGCTCGTGCACGGCCCCGAGCACCGCATCGCCTACGTCAACGACGCGTACGCCTCCGCCTTCGGCCCCCGCCCCACCGGGGCCACCGTCGCCGACGCCTGCCCCGAAGCCCACGAACTCGGTCTGCTGCCGCTCATGGACCAGGTCCTGCGCAGCGGAAAGCCGCGCACGGTCAAGTCGCGCAAGACCCAGGACGGCGGTTCGTACACGGTCACCTGCCTGCCCGTGGACTCACCGCGCCTCGACGGCGGCGCCGTCCTCGTCCACGCCACCGACGTCACCGACCACGCCGAGGCCGCCGAGCGGCTGCGCGCCAGCGAGCGCCGCCACCGCGAGACCGCCGTCACGCTCCAGCGCTCCCTGCTCCCGCAGGAGCTGGAACAGCCCGACGACCTGCGGATCGCCGCCACGTACCAGCCCGGCGGCACGGACGCGGCGGTCGGCGGCGACTGGTACGACGTCATCACCCTCGGCGCGGGCCGCACCGCGCTCGTCATCGGCGACGTCATGGGCCGCGGCGTACGCGCCGCCGCCGTCATGGGACAGCTCCGCACGGCCGTCCGCGCCTACGCCCGGCTCGACCTGCCCCCGCACGAAGTCCTCCAGCTCCTCGACGGCCTCGCCGCCGAGATCGACGCCAGCCAGATCGCCACCTGCGTCTACGCGGTCCACGACCCCAACGAGGGCAAGCTCGTCTACGCCTCCGCCGGCCACCTCCCGATCCTCGTCAGGGACGAGGACGGCACGGTCCGCCGCGCCGAGGACCCCACCGGACCCCCGCTCGGCACCGGCGGCTGGCTGCACACCTCCGGCACGATCGCCCTGCCCCCGGGCTCCACCGCCGTCCTCTATACGGACGGTCTGGTCGAACGCCGCCGCGAGGACATCGACGAAGGCGTCGCCGCGCTGGAGCGCGCCCTGGCCGGAGCCCTCGGCACCCCGCAGGTCGTCTGCGACCGGCTGCTGCGTTCGCTCGGCGTCACCGCCGAGCACGACGACGACGTGGCCGTCCTGGTCGTCCAGCACCCCGCCCGCAAGGGAGCGGACGCCGAGCTCTTCCACAACGCGGCCCTGGAGCTCCTCGGCGGAGTGGAGGCCGCGCCACGCGCGCGTGCCTTCGCGTCGGGCGTCCTCTCCAGCTGGCGCTTCCCGGTCGAACTGCGCGACCTCGGCGTCCTCGCCACCAGCGAGCTGGTGGCGAACTCCCTCAAGCACGGAACCCCGCCGATGCGCCTGCGCCTGCGCCGCACCGACCGGCGCCTGATCATCGAGGTCACGGACGGCGACGACCATCTGCCGCGCCGCCGCAGGGCGGAAACGGAGGACGAGGCGGGTCGCGGAATCTCGATCATCGCGACGATCGCCTCGTCCTGGGGAAGCCGCCGCACACCGGGAGGCGGCAAAGCGGTCTGGTGCGAGTTCGCCCTGCCCGACTGAGGGGTCAGGCGGAGACGCTCTCCTTCTCGGGCAGGTGCTGCGCCACGACCCGGGAAGCCTTCGTGGCCAGCGACGGCTGGTCCTGCACCGGCGTGAGCCGCTTGCCCAGCCGCAGCGCGAGGTACGTGATCCCGAGCGAGAAGAGCACGAAGGTCACGATGTACGGCCCGTGCAGCGAGGCCCCCATCGGCCCGCCCACGGCCGGACCGACGGCCAGCGCCAGCTGCTTGACCAGAGCGAACGCCGAGTTGTACTGACCGACCATCGACTCCGGCGCGAGGTCCGCGACCAGCGGCGCCACGGTCGGCGACAGCATCGCCTCGCCGAGCCCGAAGAGGGCGTACGTGGAGACGAAGGCCGCGGTGGCCATCGCCTGGCTGCCGTGCCCGAGCCCCGCGTACCCGGCGATCAGCCACGCCACCGCCCAGATCAGACCGACGGCCGCGATCACCCGCGAACGGCGACGGCGCTCGACGAACCGCAGCACCACGAACTGGGCGACCACGATGACGGCCGTGTTGGCGGCCAGCGCGATCCCGAGCGTCGAGGGCTGGATGCCGGCGGCCTCGGTCCCGTACGCCGCGAGACCCGACTCGAACTGCCCGTAGCAGGCGAAGAACAGCACGAAGCCGAGCACGCACAGCTGCACCATCGCCTTGTGCCCGAGCAGCGCACGGACACCGCCGCCCTTGGCGGCGGGACGGGCACCCTGCAGAGCGGGGGAGCCCGGCACACGCACGGTCAGCACGATCCCGGCGAGCACCAGGAACATCACGGCTTCGATGGAGAAGAGGAGGAGGAAGCTGTCCGGCCGGCTCACGTCGACGAGCTGGCCGCCGATCAGACCGCCGACGCCCAGTCCGAGGTTCTGCAGGAAGAACTGCATGGCGAAGGAGCGGGTACGGGTGGCCGGTTCCGAGCACCAGACGATCATCGTCGCGAGCGCGGGCTGCATCACGGCCGTACCGGCACCCAGCAGCGCGGCCGAGCCGACGGCGGCGGGGACGCTCTCGGACAGCCCCATGCCCAGGGCGCCGAGCGAGGCGAGGAGGGCGGCGACCAGGAGGACGGGGACCGGCCCCCGCCGGTCGATGGCCCGCCCGCTGAAGGGCAGCACCACGAGCGCGGCCATGGCGAAGACGGCGAGCACGACGCCCGCCGTGGAAGCGCCCAGGTCCCGCACCTGAGCGACATACACATAGAGGTACGGAACGGTGAAGCCGAGTCCGAACGCGCTCAGCGCGCTGCCTGCCTGGATCCGGCGCATCGCTGCACCCATCGCCTTGGTCACACTCACCCACTTCGATCGACGGTTCAGCCCTGTAGGCATCAACCGTGAAGACTTCAACACTAAAATTAGATGCTTAACAATACACATAGAAGGACTTCAACGCCAACGACGACCGTGGGATACTCGCCGCATGTCCGACAACCCCGAGCAGCCCGGCCCGCAGCCCCTGCAGGAGCCGAGCCTCGACGAACAGATCGCGGCCTATCAGCGCGAGTTCCGTGAGCTCGACCCCCAGGTCGAGAAGGTGGTCTCCGCCCTGGGTCGGCTGAACCGGCGCATGAACGTGGCGTACGGCCGCCAGCTCGCCGACCTCGGCATCAGCAACGCCGAGTGGGAGGTCCTCAAGACCCTCGTCCTGGGAGGCGCCCCCTACCGCCTGGGTCCCGGAGAGCTCGCGAAGCGCCTCGGCCTGACGCCGGCGGCCATGACCCACCGCATCGACCGCATGGCGGGCGAGGGCCTCGTCACCCGTGACCGCGACGAGAACAACCGCGTACGCGTGATCGTGGAGCTCACGGACGAGGGCCGCTCCAAGTGGCTCGAGGCGATGCGCATGGCGACGGACTTCGAGGAGAAGCTCCTCCAGGACCTGACGAGCGAGGAGCGCGGCGGCCTCGGCGACATGCTGATCCGCCTCCTGCGCAGGGTCGAGCACACCCAGCCGGACGCGGGCGGCCGGCTCACCGACCTCGACTGAGCCACGCGCCCGCCCCCGGCCCGCGACGTCCGCAGAGGTCACCGGGCCGGGGGTTGACACGCCCCCGCCGTATCCGTAGTGTTCTCCGAGTTGTCACGGGGCCGGAACGGTTCCGCGACAGCCACTCCCGCCGCTGATGCGGCACCTCTACTCAGCACGATCTCCCAGCCGGGACGAATTTCGGCATGCCGAAATTCATTTCGAATCGCTCGATTATGAGCAGCCCGGGAAATCCGCTAGAGTTTGAGCGTCGGAACGGCCCAACAGCCGCAAAGACAACCCACTCTGACTGGGAATCAGGCCCGAAAGGATCTGATAGAGTCGGAAACGCCGGAAGGCCGAAACGGGAAACCGAAGAGACCGGAAAGCACCGAGGAAATCGGATCGGAAAGATCTGATAGAGTCGGAAACGCAAGACCGAAGGGAAAAGCCCGGAGGAAAGCCCGAGAGGGTGAGTACAAAGGAAGCGTCCGTTCCTTGAGAACTCAACAGCGTGCCAAAAATCAACGCCAGATTAGTTGATACCCCGTCCATCTTCGGATGGTCGAGGTTCCT